>ONEY01000014.1 GCA_900316965.1 uncultured Bacteroidales bacterium | reverse complement strand
TGAAGAAACTCATCGTGAAGTAACATAATCCTATCGGACATAAGGTCCGATTTGTAACTCCGATATTAGGGGCGGCTCCGAAAGGTGCCGCCCCTTTTTAACGTTAACGTTAACGTTAACCTTAACTATGCTTGCTTTTGCTAACGTTAACCTTAACCTTAACTATGCTTGCTTTTGCTAACGTTAACCTTAACTATGCTTGCTTTTGCTAACGTTAACCTTAACGTTAACTTTAACTATGAGAGTGCGAATTACACAAATCAAACGGCTTTATTGTTAGAATCTTCATGCAAGCATGAGAACATATTTTAAAACTCCCTTATTATTGCTTATATAAGATTATTGTGTAACTTTGCACAATAATATATCTTCATTATGATGAGGGATGTATTTGATAATCAAAACATAGCTGATTGAGATTAATTCATTAAAAACTATATTATGAAGCAACTTTTAAAAACACTATTCCTTGTGGCACTATTGTCGGTGCCATGGGTGACAAAAGCTCAGACCCATTATAATATTCAGGTAGGGTCGGGCACTGCCACCAACAATTATGTGCCTTCATTTGGTTATTACAACTACTCCTATTCTCAGTCGCTTTACACGGCTGCAGAGGTAGGTATAGAAGGCACAATTGACGCATTGTCGTTTCAGGTGGATCACAACACATTGTCGCGCAACTTAACCATTTATATGGCCGAAGTTGGCGAGACCAATCTCAGCAATGCAATAGCAGAGTCGGAATTCTATCAAGTATTCTCGGGCGCAGTGAACTTTGCACCCGGATGGGTTACTATCCAGCTTGACAGTGTGTTTGAATATCAAGACACTGGTTCGTTGGTTATTGCCGTGATTGACGGCACGGGATCGTATAATTACAACCGTCCCTACTTTACAGGAACCGAAAAGGACGAGACACGCTCAAAATATGTATACAACGACAATAATACATATACCTTGTCGAGTGCTTTGAGCAGTTCCACAAACTTTCTTCCTAATATCATATTAGGAATAAGTAGTTATTCGACATATTGCGCAGCTCCAAGCAATCTTGTTGTGACTGGTATTCAAAATGACGAAGCCTCCTTTAGCTGGACTGACAATGGAGGAGCCAGTGCCTTTGAGCTTGTCATCAGCGATATTCCGGTCACCGACTTTGACAATGCCAATTCCATCACCGTATACGATACATTCTATACTGTGAATAGTCTTGACGGCAATACATTCTATTATGTCTATGTCCGTGCTATCTGTGACGGGGCGTCTACCAGTGCCTGGAGTGATGCGACTACATTCCGTTCGGCATGTCTTGGCTATACCTCGATACCATATAGCACCGGTTTTGAAGAGTTGGCTACTGGTGAAATGCCAAACTGCTGGCAGCAGATAGCCGCAGGCAGCAGTGGAGCCGGTAATTTCCCCGCGGCTTATGCTTGGGCTCCCAATGCTCGTAGCAGCACTGTGTATTTTGAATTTGAGAGTAATAATGGAGAAACAGAGATTGCCGCCCTTCCGGCCATGGACAACCTCAGCAGTTTGATGCTCACTTTTTATGCCTCGTGTATGAATACCAACTTCGTGCTTGAAGCTGGAGTTTTGGAAGACACCTCATTTGTTCCAGTCGAGACTATTCAGCTCATTCCTGGAACCAACAGCAACTGGGCGGGCTCATACAATCTCTATACAGTATATTATAGCAATTATACAGGTAGTGGTGAACGAATGGCCTTACGAGTTACAGGAAGTGGCAGTTATACTTTGATGATGGATGACTTGACGGTAGATTACATACCCACATGTCCTCCACCATCGAATGGTAGTATAGATAGCACAGGCAATGACTGGGTTTCGTTCAGTTGGCAAGAGAATGGAGACGCATCGTCGTGGGAGGTAGCCTATGGCACAGGAGACTTTGTTCCCGACGACAATACCACTGGTGTTACGGCATACGATGTCAACTATACCCTCAGTGGGCTCAATGGGGACTCCTCGTATGTCATCTATGTCCGCTCGAACTGTGGTGGCGATTATAGCCCATGGTTGGAGGTTGGGACTGCACGTCCGGGCATTTATGTTATGACACTTATAAACGACACCCTTTACACTTGTGGAGCCACAATCTTTGACAATGGCGGTTCCGAAGGGAATTACAGCAGCAGCTCGAACAACACATTGGTTGTTTTCCCGGCCAGCCAAGATTCTACACTTCGTATATGGGGAACTATCAATTCGGAGAGCAACTACGATATGTTGACTATCTATGACGGAGTAGGCACTAACGGCACGCCGCTTTATACAGGGAGTGGTAATGGCAATGTTGGGCCTTTTGTTTCGATGAGTCAAGCTTTCACCATCCAATTCACCTCAGACGGCAGTGTAAATAATCCAGGATATGAGTTGCACACCTCATGTGTATATATGTCATCGTGTGTAGCCCCAATTGCATTAGCTGTCGACTCAGTACTTGGCGATACAGTATGGGTTTCGTGGTCGGATACCGCCAATGTCAATTCATTTGCAGTTGCTTATGGTCTAGCAGGCTTCAATCCAGACACAGCGGCTGTCAATATTGTTTATGTCAATGGCACCAGCCAGATGTTTACAGGCCTTACCATGGGATTGCAATATGATTTTTATGTCCAGTCAGACTGCGGCAACGAGCAGAGCATGTGGGTAGGACCTGTCACGGCGACTCCCGGATACACATATACCATGTCTGCCACAGGCAGTGACACCATACATGTGTGTGGATATACTATTTACGATGATGGAGGAGAGTCAGGAAACTATAGTGTCAACTGCAACTCGACCCTTGTTGTGTATCCCAATGATGCCACCCAGACACTACAAATCAGCGGTTCGGGATATGTAGAGTCGAACTACGATCATCTATACATATATGATGGAGTTGGAACCGCTGGCAATCTACTTTACCATGGCCAAGGCAATTTCACGATGCCTGCCACCAACTCGGAAGAAGGTGTTGTGACTATAGTCTTCACCTCCGACAATATTAGCCAGTATTCAGGATATGAGCTCAATGTGGCATGTGTTCCATTGCCAAGTTGTCCCCATCCCTCACAGATTGCAGTAAACAATATAGGTACCCAGACCGCAGAAGTGTCGTGGGTGGAGCGTGGTGACGCAACAGCATGGATTTTGCAATATGACTATTCCAATTTCACTCCTGGCAGTAATGTAAACACCAATTCCATCATGGTCACCACCAACCCCTATACACTCACCGGACTTGACAGTGGCATGACCTATAATGTTTATGTCGCCGCATATTGCAATCCCGACACCAGCGAATATGTCGGCACAACCTTTACCACCCTTGCCTCGTCCGCGGCCGTTATGCCTTATAGTTGCGATTTTGAGCAGGCAGGAAATAACGGATGGGATCTCATCAATGGCACAGAAATAAATCGCTGGACAGTAGGTCCTAGTGCCAACCCAGGCTCGCGCAGTCTCTACATTTCTACCAACGATAGCATTTATATTTATAATGTCAATTCAGTAAGCACAGTCTTTGCATCGCGCACACTGCAGATAGACGTCGCTGGCGATTATGCCTACAGTTTTGACTGGAATGCTTATGGGGAGAGCACGTATGACTTTATGCGTGCGGCTTTGGTTCCTGTCTCTGTACAGCTGAATCCAGGTGTCTACAATGGATGGAGTGTTACATCATTGCCTAATGGCTCCATAGCCCTTGATGGAGGTAACAAACTGAACCTTTCCAATTCATGGACCAATCGTACAGGAGTAGTCACCATACCGACAGCAGGAACATACAATCTTGTGTTCTATTGGCGCAACGACTTCTCAGGTGGTACTCCGCCCCCCGCAGCTATAGACAATATCACTATAGCGCCCCTCAGTTGCTCATCGCCGTCCAACCTAGCCATCACCCGTATAACCAGTGATAGTGTATACTTGTCGTGGAATGATAATGGCGCTGCGGGTCCATGGGTGGTGACATGCGGCAATATGACTACGACAGAATACAGCACCACAGCAGCAATAGGAGGTCTTACTGCGGGAACGCAATACACATTCTCGGTAGCCACCATATGCGGCAGTGACACTTCGTTTTTCATCTCGATTCAAGCTACACCTGGAAGTTGGTCTATGCATCCCAACCAGACCGACACCCTCTACATGTGTGGCGGTGTTATCTATGACGATGGAGGCGCCAACAGCAGTTACAGTGCAAGCCAAGACAGTTATATTATCCTTCGTCCCGACATGCCCAACAATTTCATCAGCGTCAGCGGTACCTCCTATACCGAAGGAACGTGGGACTATCTGCGAATCTATGATGGTATAGGAACAAACGGCACAGAGCTTTGGAGCGACTATGGCGTTTCAGGCAGTCAGGCATTCGGTCCGGTAGAGTCGCAGTCAGGACCTATCACTATCTATTTCCATAGCGACAACTCAGTTCAGAACGATGGTTTTGCCATCAATGTAAGTTGCATTTCCGCATCCTGCCGAGTTATGAATGTGCATGCCGACGCCAATATGGTTCCCTCGTCATCACAATTGGCAGTGACATGGGACAATGTGCCCGAAGCCACGATATACCAGATAGAGTATGGTGACGCAGGATTTGTGCTTGGACAAGGACAGACAATGACCTCGACCACCAACAGCGCAATCATTTCGGGACTTGTCAGCATGACCAGCTACGACATCTATGTTCGTAGTATATGTAACGGTGGAGACACCGGCAGTTGGGCAAGTGTTACACTGACCACAGAGATGTGTGACAATCCCGTTATTGTTGAGGACTATGAAACTACTATGGCAGCCAGCACTAGCGCACACCTGCCTATAGGCAACAGCTATTACAACAAGAGCTATGTTCAAACCATTATACCTGCCAGCAGACTTGCGGGAGTTACTGGAGAGATCAATGCTTTGGCTTTCCATCCGACATCGACGCAAGCGGGTGACTATTTCACCGGCATGTCAGTCTATCTTGCCAATATCAGTGAAGATCACTTTGCAGGAAACAATTTCTTTGTTGAGGACTCTGCCCACCAGTTTGTTCAGGTTATCGACAATGCAGACTTCTCGTACAGCACTACCGATTGGCAAGTTCAGGTCTTTGACAGCAATTTTGTGTGGGATGGGCAGAGCAACATACTTGTCGCCATCATACGAGACCATGGCTCGTACGAAAATGGCTCTATGTTTGCCAGCCATGCCGACACTGTGGATCGTTGCTGCTACAAATATGCCGACTACGAGAATTTCAATCTTCAATATGTTGAAGGATATAAGACCAACATAGTAGGAGACCTTCGACTGATAAATTGTGTAGCAGGCTGCTTCCGCCCCTCAGGGCTGAATGCCACTAATGTCAACTACAACAGTGCCACACTCAACTGGACCGGTGCTGCTGGAGAATTTGAGGTTGCTGTGAAGCTTGCCACAGAGGCCGTATGGCCCACAGCAACGCCGGTAAGTGGTTATACTTACAATGTCAGCGGCCTTGTTTCCGACAAGAGTTATCAGTTCCGAGTACGTGCTATCTGTGACGCCGAGGCTGGTCTAATATCAGATTGGAATATTGGCACATTCACTACCGATGCATTACCTTGTTTAGATCCCAGTGATCTCCACACCACATCGGTTGCCAACACGACCGCCACATTAGAGTGGACATCCAATGGCAACGAGAATCAGTGGAGCATCCATGTTTGGAACAGTGCTACCAATATGGAGTTTGAGGCAGGCGCCAATCCGTACACCATCACAGGTTTGAGTCCGACGATCCAGTATTACGCTGCTGTGAAGTCGATATGTGGCGATGGTGCAGCCGAAAGTGAGTATAGCGACACAATACAGTTCACTACAGGCAACTGTGATCAGGTGACAGGTGTTGCTGTGACGAATATACAAGCCCATAGCGCAACTATTAGTTGGGCAGATGCTGGCGTTGACATTTATGAGATAGAGTATGGTAATCTCAACTTCAGCACAGGCATGGGACATACCGTTGTAGTTGAAGGCGGCAATACCACGTACAATCTCACCGAACTCATAGATGACCATACCTATTCCGTCTTTGTACGTGCAAAATGTGAAGAGGGAGTGTATGGAGATTGGTCGCAGAAGGTAGACTTCACCACTCTCGAGGCGACTGGCATCACCACCGCTAACGGCACAAGCCTTTCGGTATACCCCAACCCGACCAACGATGTTACCACTGTCAGTGTCAGTGGTGTGAGTGGCAGAATAGTTATTACCATTGTAGACATCAATGGTCGCATAGTCAAGAGCGACAGTATGGAATGCGAGGGAGGGTGCACAAAGAGTGTTGAGGTTAGTGGTTTGGCGCAAGGAGCCTACTATGTCCGAGTCAGTGGAGAAAACCTCAACATGAAGAAGAAACTCATTGTCAGATAATGCTGATAATCATGAGTGACGCCTAAGTTGCCGAGGTGATTACCAGAGTATACTTAGGTTTACATAAGGGCGGTACAGAGATGTGCCGTCCTATTTTTTTTAATAAAAAATTGTCAGAATAAAAAAAAGTCGTATCTTTGCAAACAGAAACGGGGTGATAAAAATGCAGATTTTTCAATGCAACCCTTTTGTTTTTAACTTCTTCGGAAAGGTGCTCGAGTGGTTGAAGAGGCCCGCCTGGAAAGCGAGTAAGCGTTAAAAGCGCTTCAGGGGTTCGAATCCCCTCCTTTCCGCCAAAGTCAAAATGGCGAAAAATTGAACGGTATTAATTGGATAGAGGTCGATTGTGGAACACCCTCAAAAGGTGCTTGGCAATTGATTTTCTTTTTTAACGACTTCTGAGAGGGTCGTTTTTTTATATCTTTTCATGGCTACGACGAGCGTTCACAACAGAAATGACATTTACCGAACGGATATCGCAATAGACTTAGGAAACCAAAGAGAGATAAGCGAAGGGATTGTTACTATGTAAATAATAATCCGTTAGCTGTAATAATAAACAAAACAACCCTTTATAACCTTTTAAATCTTTTGTTATACCATGGGAAATCTTAAAGGCCGGAACCTCATCTCCATTACCGATTTCAGCCGTGAGGAATACATTCAAGTCCTCGACATTGCTGAAGAATTTGAAAAGAACCCCAAGCAGCCTATTTTGAGTGACAAGGTCGTGGCTACACTTTTCTTTGAGCCCTCCACCCGCACACGCTTAAGTTTTGAAAGTGCTGCCAACCAGTTGGGTGCAAGAATCATTGGTTTCAGCGATCCAGGCGGCACCAGTGTCCAGAAAGGCGAATCGCTTCATGACACCATCGTTATGGTGGCAAGTTATGCCGATCTTATAGTCATGCGTAATCCCAAAGAGGGTAGCAGCCGTTATGCCAGCGAGGTTAGCGCAGTGCCTGTCATCAATGCCGGAGACGGTGCCAACCAGCACCCCACCCAGTGCATGCTCGACCTTTATAGCATACGCAAAACACAGGGTACTCTTGAAAATCTGCAGATAGCATGTGTTGGAGACCTCAAGTATGGACGCACGGTACATTCCCTTGTTCAGGCCATGTGTAACTTCAACGCCACATTCCATCTGGTATCGCCCACAGAGCTGAAGTTGCCCTCATCGGTGAAGGCATCCATCAAGAATGCCGGTCTCAAGTATTACCAGTACACCGACATCAATGACATTGTGAAGACGGCGGATATAATCTATATGACCCGAGTTCAGCGCGAGCGTTTCCCGGATCCTCTCGAATACGAGCGAGTCAAGGACAGCTGCATTCTTACGGCCAAAATGCTTGAAGGTTGCAAGCCGACCATGAAGGTTCTCCATCCACTACCCCGTGTCAACGAGATTACCGTTGATGTTGACAAGACCCCCTATGCCTATTACTTCCAGCAGGCACAGAATGGAGTCTACGTCCGTCAGGCTCTTATGGCCGCAATCCTTGGTGTAAGATAATATAAAGTCTTTTCCCTTTGGTATCGGGCAGACAATGCCTAATGTTCAATTTATAAATAACCAATAATTTAATCATTTCCCTGAGTAATGGAAGCAAAAAAAGAATTAGTTGTCTCTGCCATTGAAAATGGCACAGTCATCGACCATATCCCCACCGATGTTGTATACCAGGTGATTCGTATTCTCGGTCTTGAGAACTATAATGACGAAGTTCTTATTGGCAATTATTTGCATAGCAAAAAATTTGGCCGTAAAGGTATTGTGAAGATCAAAAACAAATTTTTTGACAAAGATGAGGTCAACAAGATAGCCCTTGTAGCTCCAATGGCAAGCATAATAACCATTCGCAACTATGCCGTTGTGGAGAAAATAAAGGCAGAGATTCCTGACCATATCGACCATATCATCAAGTGTATGAATCCCAAGTGTATTACCAATTATGAGCAGATAACCACACGTTTTGATGTAGTTGACAAGGAAAACCTCAAGTTGCGTTGCCACTATTGCGAGAAGTTCACCACAAAGGACACTATGAAGTTCATAGATTGATTATGAAAGGATATTTCAAAGGGCTTGCGCTACTCACAGTCTGCATGTTGCTGTTGGCCTTCATGACCAAATGGACGGATATGGCTTTTTTTGCGCCAGTTCCCGCATGGTTGTTGCCCGCCGCAGTAGTTTATTTTGCCGTCGCCTATGGCGTGCAGTATTGGTATACAGTGATTAGTGTAAACAAGCATCCCAAAGCCTTTGTACAGTCGTTTCTTGCCGTTACCGTTGCGGTACTCTTCCTCCATATTTTGGTTCTTGCCGGAGGCGTGTATGTGAATATTGCCGGAGGGAAACGCTTTGCAGTGGGTTTTCTGATACTCTATGTTGTGTACACAATATATCTGACAGCGTCCTTGGTGAGGTTTATGAAGAATCCCACCGGTAAAACAGAGTAAAGAAATAAGCTGCAAATAGTCATTATTATGCCAAGAGTAGATTATGAGAGAAAAGTCATGATGTGACAAGATGCAACTTTCTTTACAATACAGAAAAAGCTCCGCCCGAAAGGCGGAGCTTTTTTGATTACTATTTCATCACCAGCGATGTGGTCAATCTGCTTGAAACAAATATTCTTGCTATCATTGTACAATGGTGTTGCATTTCGAGGGTGAATCTATAATATATGATGATTTGTGATAATTCACAAAATATTGTTGAAACTTTTACGTTATCACTATCAAACGATTAGGTCGTTATTAGTACTTTTACATTCAAAATAAATATTAATATTGCTTTATATGTCTCTAATTAACAGCATTTTGCTTAATGTAGACTCCGCACAGGCAGTCGAACAAATCAAAGAAAAAGAGAGTTTTCTAGAACTTGCCATCAATGGTGGATGGGTGATGATAGTGCTTTTGTGCCTTCTGGCGCTCGCTATTTACATCTCAATAGAGCGTTTTCTTGCTCTAAACCATGCTTTGAAGGATGACTCATCGCAGTTTATGAATGAAATACGCGGATATGTCCATAATGGAGATGTTGATGGGGCCAAGAAACTTGCCAACAGCACCGATACTGCGATAGGGCGTATGATAGCCAAAGGACTCTCGCGTTTGGGCCGTCCATTGAGTGACATACAGACAGCCGTTGAGAACGAAGGTAAAATGGAGGTTGCCAAGTTGGAAAAACATGTATCGCTGGTGGCCACAGTGGCATCATTGGGACCCATGTTGGGCTTCCTTGGCACTGTGACAGGTATGGTTAGCGCATTCCAGGCCATGGCCCATGCCGGCAACAACATCGACATCAGCAATTTGGCTGGAGGTATCTATCAGGCTATGGTTACCACAGTGGGAGGTCTCATTGTCGGTATTATCGCCTATTTCCTTTACAATCTGCTTGTCAACCGAATCAACAAAGTTGTCATGCAGCTTGAATCACGTTCAATGGAGTTTATGGACCTGCTCCACGAGCCTGCTTGATAAAGTTAAAGTTATAGCTTTAGAATAAAGTTGGGTACCAAACAATCGATGTTGATGAGGTGTTTTAATGATTCTTATTGCCAATTGATTGTTAACTCCCAGAAACTTTAAACCTTATTATCCATGATTAGAAGTCAAAACAAAATACAGATTGAGAGCGGGTCGTCGTCGATGTCCGACTTGGTGTTCCTGCTTCTCATATTCTTTATGCTCACCTCTACGCTTATCAGTCCTAACGCTGTGAAGCTCTTCCTGCCCGAGAGCAACAACAAGACCATGGCCAAGGAGAGTGTCACGGTGTACATTTCCGACCTTGGAGGTACGGCAGAAGATGGCAGTTTGTTGTCGCGATGCCAGTTTCAGATTGACGAGACCCCGTTGGTAGCCACGATAGGCAGTGACCTAGTAGACGAGATGAAAGGAGTTCTTGTCACAGAGCTTGAGACCTTGGCGCCAGGAGATGACGAAGCAGGAGTTTTTGTCAGGGCCGATCAAACCGTAGATGTGCAGTACATTGTCAATGTTATTGATGCTGTGAACCAGATCAACAAAGAGCGCAACACCAAGCACAAAGTTGTTTTGGGCACCAAACCATCAAATTAGAATTAGAAAGCCATGCGACAAGACACAAAAGACAGAACCATATCGGCAGTAGGCACATTGCTTATACTTCTTGCGTGTATACTGCTCTGTTCTTGGTTGGGTTTCAAAATTCCCAATCCACCAATAGAGGAAGAGGGAATGGGTGTTGCCGGCGAGGTTTTGGGCGAGATAGAGGGTTTTGGCAACAATGACGAAGCCACCCTTGATGACAACAGTGCCGCGTCACCGTCGTCGTCGACTCCAGAGGAGAGCTATACTACAGGAGAAGAGTCCACGCCGGTGGCAAAAACCACAAAGACAGACAACACGCCCAAGCCCGAGCCCAAAAAAGAGCCTGTAAAGCCGTCGCCTGACAACAAAAGCAATACACAGAGCGAAACACCGCAGCCGACCACGAATCCTATGGCCACCTTCAGAGGCAACAAGAATGGCAAAGGCGGCGAGGGCAAAGGAACCGCAACAGGAAGTGGCAAGGCTGGTAATCCCGATGGCACTCCTGGCGGACAAGGTGGAACAGGGAAAGGAAATGGTTCAGGATATGACCTAGGAGGCCGTAGTCTTAAAGGTACCCTGCCAGTTCCAAACTATAACACCGACAAGGATGGTGACGTAGTGGTTCGTATCAAAGTAGACCGAGATGGTAATGTTGTTGCTGTAGAAGCACCCGTCAAAGGCTCTACCACATCAGACAGAAGTATGGTAGAGGCAGCCAAGCAGGCAGCGCGCAAAGCCCATTTCAACGCCAATCCCAACGCAACGGAATACCAATACGGAACCATAACCTACAAGTTCCGTAGACAAGGATGAAATAGAGACAGATACATCTTGTCAGGCCTTCCAAGTTTTCATGTAGAGACAGAGGTGTTATCTGTTTTTTGATAATTCTTATTATTTTATTCGTTTTTTTTGCAAGTTTTTCACCAAAACGATACTAATAGATGTTGACCAACGAACAAGAGCAAGAAATTGTGCAGCGGATACTCTCAGGTGACAAAGAGCAGTTTGCCGTCATAGTGAGAGAATATCAGTCCACTGTCGCCAATTTGTGCTACAAGCTCGTAGGCAACAAATTGGATGTGGAAGAGGTGACACAACAGGTCTTTATAGCCCTTTATACTGCCTTGCCGCGTTTCCGTTATGCCTCCAGGCTGAGCACCTTCATATACAGGATTACTGTCAATGTGGTGTCGAAAATGCTGAAACACGACCAACGTCATGTGAGTTATGACCTTGCTATGGAGAAGAGAGACGACGATATGCAGCTTTCCCGAGAGGAGCAGCTCATAAAAGAAGAGCAGAGCCGCAAGCTTCATGAGGCTATAGGGCAGTTGAAGCACGAACAACGTACCGCGTTGGTGCTGTACACTTTTAAAGACTTTTCGTACAACGATATCGCTGAAGTCATGCAGGTGTCGCTATCGAAAGTAGAGTCGCTAATATTCCGCGCGAAAAAGAACTTACAAAAAATGATGACATCATGAAATTATCACGTAACACAGTATCAGCTCCCGACCTTTGGCTCGAACGTCAGAGGGATGCCTTGAGCCGAATAGAGTTGGCTCCGGAGCATACTCCAGATGTCTGCGACAAGGTCATGGATGCCATCTCAAAGTTGCCGCAACCCATGGCGTTGCCACCCAAGCGTGTCAACGGGTGGAAGATTGTTAGTAGTGCTGTTGCCGCATGTCTGGTTGCCGCGGTGGTGGTGACGATTTCCATTTCGGGCAGCGGAGTGAAAGCCGCCACGCCGACCCAAGAGGATCTCTCTACTCGTTTTGTCGAGGTGTACAATTATTGCAACGACTATGCCGACGAAGAGTCAATAGAGAGTGCCGCATATAATGATAATCCTGTATCGGAACTATTTTAAGAGGAGGCCAATGCTTTTCTTAATGCCGACTTTTCAATAATAATAACACTTTGCGACATAATACTATGAAACATATTCTCATCACTATAGCACTTGTTGCGCTTCCTATGCTGCTTTCGGCGCAGACAGAAAACAATCATCATAAACGAGATGGTAAAGAGCATGTGAAAATAGAGGAGCTTGTCACCGACCTTACGCCGACGCAACGTACTCGCATTGATATTATAACGCGGCGCTCGCGAAAAACCGTAGAGCTCTATAGAAGTCAGCTTCATGCTGTTAGAGACAGCATACGCTCATATATGAACAAACAGGAAGACCATAGTGCAGTTCTATTCCCTCTATATGAGCGAGAGGGCATGCTACAGACCGAAATCAGCAAAGAGTATTACCGTACCAAGGTTGCGATAGACGATGTGCTCTCGCCCGGGCAGTACCGCCAATTGCAGGAAAAGATGCAGCAGAGCAGGCGTCAAAAGACTGGCAAGGCAGCGGCACAAACACCGTCACAGCAGAAAAAACAGGATAAGCGTACACCTCAGGCAAGGTCTGATAAATGAAAGCCGTAGCCATACCCCTTATCGTTATCTATTTACTTACGTTGACAAACAATGTTGCTTATGGACAGAAGCCACAACATGGCGACGTGCTTATAAGCGAAATACTCTTCAATCCAGAGCCAGGAGGTTCGGATTATGTTGAGCTATATAACGCCACAGAAAGAGATTTGGAACTCAGAGACATCTGTCTGGCCCGTCTTGTCGACAATTCTATTACACGGTTGTATGTTGTCAGCGACAGTGGAGTCCTGCATAGTCATCAATGGGTTGTTGTTACCAGTGATGAGATGTATGTCAAGAGCCATTACGACGTGCGTTATCCTGAGAGGTTGAAAGAGATAGCCTCTATGCCACCATACAATGATGCGTCGGGGAGTGTTGTTGTTTGTAATGCAGACACTATTGTTTTGGATCGTTTAGATTATGACGAGACAATGCATAGTGCAATGCTCCGCGACCGCGAGGGAGTGGCGTTGGAGCGGAGGTCGTACATAGCCCCAACCCAGGATGCCGCTAATTGGTATTCCGCTGCGTCAACAGCAGGTTTTGGTACTCCGACATATGCCAATTCGCAGAGCCATGAAATCCTTTTTGTCGATAATGATTTTGCTGTAGGAGAGGGACTTTTTTCGCCCGATGGTGACGGGTACAACGATTTGTTGGATATCACCTATAATCTCCTCCAGTGCGATTTGAGTGCCAATATTGTTATTCTTGATTCTCGAGGTCGAGAGGTACGCAAAATAGGACGTGGTGTCACTTTGGGTTGCCAAGGAGACCTCACATGGGATGGTACTGACGACAGAGGAAACAAGATGCCACGAGGTAGATATGTCGTTTATATCGAAGCCTACAACGCCACAGGAGTTTCGCAGACTTGCCGTCGTTCTGTAGCTTTAGTGCGAAATTAACCACGAGATAATGTGATTGGCGCTACATATTGCCAAGCAAAGGACAATACTGTTTGTCAAGATGATTAAGCCCGTGTTAAAGGACTAGATGAGGTATTAGTTTTTCCCCGCTTAATAATAAACCCTCTTAACCTGGTTCGTAGGGTTACAGCCTACGGCAGCGTTAAGAGGGTTTAGTGTGAAAAAACTGGAGGGTCCTATTGGACGATGAATTTCTTGGTATAACCTTGCATACGGCAGAAGTATACGCCGGGGCAGAGGTCGTTGACAGGAATGTTTACGGTGGTGGAAGCCGGGGACACAGAAGTTTGTTTTACTAAGCGTCCGGTGGCGTCGAAGATTTGCAAGGGTTGGTTGTTGTTACCGCTAATGTTGATAGAGACAGTGATTTGGTTGTTAGCGGGATTAGGATATATCTCGGCAGAGAATGGGTTTTCGACAGGTCTAATAGCTACTTGAGGAGGAAGACTGTCGATAGGAGGAGTGATGCCAATCACGGCGCGGTGAGAAGCGCGGAAGTTGTAAGTGGAAAGGTAACCGCTGTTGGGTATGAGTTTTGAGAGGTAGACGTTGCACCAGCAGTCACCTGAGCCACCCCAACCCCAGTTGAAGTGCAATGTTTTGGTGGTGGGGTTCCATCCGTCGCATACAAAGGCATGACCAGCATGGGCAGAGCCGTCGTCATCAGGAGAGTGTCCAGCATAATAAACGGGACGGCCTTTCAAAATATGGTATTTGATATCGTTAACCCAGTTAGAGTCGTTTTGGTTGGAGACAGAGTTGTCAAGGCCAGTGCTCTGAGTGTTTCTGTATCTAGCGTCGTCACGGCTAATATAAGTCATGCTATCTTTTACATATTTGAAATACATGCGAAGAGCTTTAGGAACCTCTGTTGATTGGGTTCCGCTGCCGTCAACGCCGTAATCCATTTTGACAGAGACGCCGCAATGGTAGTTGAGCAGAGCCACGGCATTGATTTGTTCCTGGGTAGAGTTGGAGGAAAGCTTGTTAGGCATATTGTCGTAGTCGTAGTAGGCTTGAGCATAGTTAGCGGAGAGGATTGTGCCGCTGTTCCAGTTGTATGCGCTTTCGCTTTTGCCGACATAGGGGTATTTCCAATAGCGAAGAATTTGAGCCATTGCTGTAGCGACGCAACCTGTGTAGCAACGGCCGTGAGTCTCGGAGGGGCCGCCGGACATTTGAGGGCACTGAGCATTGTAAGGCCATGGTTGGTTCCATGTCGTGGTGAGCAGACGGACAATTTCGCCGTCCTTGGCACCGGCACGAGGGAGACGCTCTTCTTCCAGAACTCTCCATTGCTCAGCGCTTTCTTTAGAAGCAGTAAGCTCATTATTCTGGGCAAAGACTATGTCGGAGGCTTCGCCGTTAAGCCACCACAACATGTTGGGAGGGATGTTGTTGGGGTCGAAGGCGCCATCGGTGCTATAAGCGACGATAGGAGAAACACAGTCGCTGCCGGCGACGATGACAAAACCACGCTTGTCGGCTGTGTTGAACACGTACAAGGCAGGGATATTGTTGACCATGTTTTGTAAAGTGAACACTTGGTCAAGATTATCGGAGGAAATGTCCTTGTTGCCGAATTGTGTAGCCATAAAATAGGCACCCACTTGGCGTGCTTTTTTTGCGTCAACATTGTCGGCCTTGGTGTTGTTGACCGGTGCTATAATGCTAATGCATAATGCGATGGCCAATGATAGATTTTTTATAAATTTCATTTTTTCGATATTTTTCATTTTTGTTTTCAGGGTGCAAAAATACGTATTTTTTTCCTATTCTAGGGGTGCGGTTTTCAAATTAAGTTTTTTTATTAATAAGCAGAGGAAGGAAGGGGGGGCTATTCGTTCAGGAGAAAGCGTTCGGCGGTTTCGAGCATCTCTTTGTCGCACTGCATTATTGATGCTATGCGCAGCGCTTCGTGAGGCACTTCGTCGCTGTTGTCGGGGAGTAACGAATAGTCTATAAAACTGTTGATGTTGTCGGGAGTCACTATTGCGTCGGAGAGGCTTTCCACAAAGCCTTTGACGCGAAGTCTGCGGCAAGAGAGGCCAAGCTGGCTGTAGTGAGTAGTGATGATGGTCTGCGAGGGTTCTTTGTCTAGTATTGTAGCCACAGCTTGTACCAAGGCTTTACCCTCGATAGGGTTGGTTGTTCGTGCCGGTTCGTCGATGAGGATAAGCAAACGTTCGTTTTTGGCGCGAGTGAGGACGGCGCTGATTTTAGTTATTTCGGATGCAAACGAAGAGAGACCATTCATTTCGTTTTGTTCGTCGCCTATGCAGAAGGCGACGTCGTCGACAATAGATATTTGCGCTTGTTGAGCAGGCACGAAGAATCCGTATTGAGCCATGAGTTGCGCTATGCCGACACTTTTGAGCAATACCGTTTTCCCCGCCATGTTGGCGCCGGTGACCAGGCATGAGCCTTTGAATATTTCGATGTCGACAGGTTGGTAGCGTTGGTTAAGAGTTTCGTTGCGGTGTTTCAGGCGAGGATTCCAAAGAGAGACGTAATGAGTTGAACCATCCGAGCTCAAAGAAGGGCGAGACAGATGCCACTGCTTGGTAATTGTCGCTTTGGCAAGCAGGAAGTCGCCATAGGCCATTTGGTTATGTGCTGTTGTGAGAAGTTGAAGGTGAGGCTGCAGCTTGTCGGAGAGCTGTTCCATCACCAGACGCTGAATGTCGTTTTGTTTGTCGATTAGGTCGTTTATTTTTATTTGGATATTTTTCTTCTCGTCGTTGTCATCCGCTATGGCGTCGATGTGAATCTGCAAGGCTTTAAGTTGGCGTCGAATTTCCGGCAGTTGAGGATGGTAGCTGTCGTAGATGTAAAAATGAGGGATATTAGTGTTGTCGGGGTCGAGGAGGTGGAACACAGGTTTGGTGTCGGGAAGTCTCAGCATGTCGGCAATGCCAAGTTCAGCTGCTGACCTAGCGGCGATAGTACAGATATGAGAAAGATTTTTTATTTCGAAAAGTTCAATCTCGTCGAGGACAGCATGACGAGAAATATTGGCCAGAGTTCCCGTAAGGTCGTGGAGTTGCATGAATTGATGGCGTAGCGTGTCGAGCGATGGGCGAAGTTCCTCGTTGTCCAAGGCGGCGATCATGCGTTCCGTGTTGTTGTATTCATTGATTAGAGCATTGGAGTCGGTGAAAAACGGTTGGTGAAGCATAAGATGTCTTCCAGATGCCGACATTAGTTCCATGTTGTCAATCATATATTGGAAGCCAGGTTCTGCTGATAATTTCTCTTTAAGTGGTGTCATGTGAATATCTGAGGTTCTAGATGGTGAGAACAGTATTTTATGTACTACGCCTGTTTGTTGACTTTCATGACGTCGTATACAGGTAGGTGCAGGGCTTCGGAGAGAGCCTTGCAGGCATCTTCCGAGTTGAGTCGGAAGCCTTGAGGAGATGTGGGGTTAAGGCACACAGCGAGCAAGTTGGAGCGTTGCAGCACGCTGATTTTTCCGCCGCGGCGTATGTAATCGTTGTACACTTCAGGGCTGACGAAGAATTTGGTGAAGTCGCGCACTATGAGGTGGGTTTGCTCGATGGTACGTTGTCCGGAGAAGTATTTCAGTAGTTTGTCGCTCACGGCACCTGCGGCGAAGAAAGATGTTCCGTATTCGAAAATGTCAGTGTTGTTTTTTCCTAGCAGAAAAACAGAGCTGATGTTGAGGTCGTGGACAATGCCGTTGTTGTCTATGGCCCACAGACCGTTGCCAATAGGGTTGAGTTTTTGGCGTAGGTTGTCGTCGACTTCGTCGAGAGAAATAAGGCGGCAAACGAAGCGAGTGCGAGATATAAGATGAGCGATATTGGTAGATACCGCGGCGCCGGTGGCAAGAATCATAGATTCGGTTACCGTTGGAGAGGCTAGAGAAAGGCGGGAAAGGGCGCCGTCGACAATTGTCAATGGCACGCCTTGTTGGCGGAAGTTGTCAATTTGTTCGCGCAGCAATCCCGTTGTTGCCGCGCCGCTAATAAGTATTTTGCCGCTGCAAAGCACACGGCCCGTAACGAGTCTTCCCAGCGAAGTGCTGCGTTGGTCGACATCAACGATTTCAGACACCAGACGTCGCAGGCGGTAGTGTTTTTCAGATGTGATAAACAGGGTGTTTTCGTAGAGGGTGATTTCAGGTTTAGCGCTGCCGTAAACCGCGTCGGTTTGTTCGCCGTCGACGCCGATGGAAGTTACCGCACAACTATGCCCTATTTGATTGAGTCGTTTTAGTATGTAGTTGAGGCATACTGTCTTGCCAGTATTTTTCTCTAGTCCTACAATAGAAAGACTTCGGTGTTTTATGATCTCCTCTATAAAAGGCATTTCAGTGAGGTTTTGTGAGAGTAGGCAGTTGTTGTGTTGGCGAATAAATATGAGTTATTTTTTTACTTTTGAGAGCTATATGACAAATGTGTAAAATGCTGACATATTATAGGTTGAGTATACTTATAGTATATTTTAGCTACATTTGAGGAATGCAAAAGTACAAAAAAAACGTCGTTGTCACTCTTTTTTTGTATCTTTGTAATTCTCAAAAAATACGATTTATTAATTAAAAAACTAATAATTATATGGTTACAAAGTTAGAGCAGCTCCTTGAGCTGGTAAAAACCAAAGGTAAAAAACGTCTTGCCGTTGCATATGCAAACGATGCTCATACTATTGGAGCAGTAAGTTTGGCAATTGATAAAGGTATTGTTGACGCCACCTTGGTTGGTGACATTGACACCATCAAGAAAGTATGTGCCGAGGAAGGTATTAATCCTGACAAATTCAAACTGGTACAGGAAGCCGATGACAATAAGGCCGGTGCCAAGGCTGTAGAGCTTGTCAACAGTGGTGAGGCAGATTTCCTTATGAAGGGACTTCTCAGCACAGACAAGTACATGCGTGCTATTCTTAACAAGGAGAAAGGTCTTATGCCTGGCAAGAAGAACGATATGCTTACCCATATCGCCGTATTCCAAGTTCCAAAGTATCACAAACTGCTTGTTTGCTCGGATGTCGCCATCATTCCAGAGCCCGACTTCAAGCAGAAACAGGCCATGCTGAACTACATTATCAGCACAGCCAAGAGCCTTGAGATAGCAAAGCCCAAGGTAGCCATTATCGCCGCCACCGAGCAGGTAAGCGTAGGAATGCGTGCTTGCTCAGAGGGAGCTTGGTTAGGTATGATGAGCCAGCGTGGACAGATAAAGGGCGCTATTGTCGACGGACCTCTTTCGCTCGACTGCTCCATTGACATGGAAAGTGCGCAGACCAAGAAACTCACCAGCGAAGTTGCTGGCGACGCTGACGGACTCCTCTTCCCCAATATTGAGAGTGGCAACGTGTTCTACAAAGCTTGCACCAAATTTGCCGGTGCAGAATTGGCATGCATGGTTGTAGGAGCCAAGGTTCCCTGTGTGCTCACCAGCCGTGGTGACAGCATCCAGTCGAAGCTTTACAGCATTGCACTTGCAGCATTGAATACTAAATAATTTGTATTCGTCCAAGATGTAAAAAAAGGTTTAAAAGGTGTCGGTTACCACTTAGTTTCAGCACCTTTTAAACCTTTGTTTATTTAAATAGCAAACCATATTTTTTAGTAATGGACATTTTTTTTGAAGGATTAAAGAATATAGCTATCACCGTGTGCGACGTTGATGGCAATATCCTTGACATGAACCAGCATAGTGCCGATGTCAACAGCCATGGCAAAAAGATAGTAGGATATAATTTGATGAACTGTCATCCAGAGCCAGCCAAGACCAAATTGAAGGGATTGCTTGAGAATCAGGGTATGAATGTATATACTATCGAGAAGACCCTTGCTGATGGTGGCAAGGTGAAAAAGCTGATCTATCAAACGCCATGGTATAAAGAAGATGGCACTTTTGGAGGACTAGTAGAGTATTCATTGGAGATTCCTTTTGAGATGCCCCATTATATACGCCAGCCGAAAGTGCAGTAGTAATGGGTGTTAAAGCAAAGGTATTTTTATCATAGTATAGCGATGAGATTTAGATTTCTTATTTTGATTGCCGTGATGGCATTCTTTTCCAATGCCGCAATGAGCCAGAAGGGCAAAATCAGCGGTAGAGTTTACGACAAGCAGAGTACCAAAGCAGTAGAGTATGCTTCGGTTGTTTTACTTAATCCCAAAGACAGCAGTATGATACAGGGCGTAGGAGCTGTGACAGCCTCGAATGGCTCTTTCAGTCTCAATGCCCCATACGGAACATACCTTGTCAGAGTGACGTTTATGGGTTATGCTCCATATATGCATAGCGCAAAAGTTGTTCTTTCGGAGAAAAATAGCCATGTCTCGCTTGGAAAAATAGTTATTACACCCAGCTCCGCCACACTCGACGCTGTTGTTGTCAAGGCAGAGCGTACTATGGTAGAATACCAGTTGGACAAACGCGTTGTCAACGTAGACAAGAACATTGTAGCCAGTGGTGGCACAGCTACCGATGTGTTGCAGAATGTTCCCAGTGTTTCTGTTGACAATGACGGCAATGTCAGTCTTAGAGGATCCTCCAATGTCAAGGTGCTTATAAACGGGCGTCCATATGAGTTGATGGGCAATGATTTGGAGAGCCTGTTGGAGCAGACGCCAGCCAGTAGTGTTGAAAGCGTGGAGGTTATTACCAATCCATCGGCTAAGTATGACCCGGAGGGTATGTCGGGCATAATAAACATAAAACTGAAAGACAAGGCCTCGTCGGCAATGGGCCTTAATGGTTCGGCATCGCTCAATATGGGGACACCGCTTGCTTTTCTGGGAAGAGATTATCCCTCGCAGATGGACAAGATAATACCCACGGCTATGGCCACGTTGAATCTAAACTATACTACAGAGAAATACAACCTGTTTTTTGCCGCTGATGGAGGTAAACGCAGCCATGGACACCTGGCGCACAGTAATATAGAGCGTATGAGAAACGGGGCGGCATGGTCGCACGACACCAACGACCAATACAGTATAGGGGGTAACACCATGGGTAGTGTGAAAATAGGGGGAGAGTATTTCTTTAATTCCAAAAACAGTTTATTGGCCAGTTATCAGCTGCGAGGAGGAAATCGCCATCATTGGAACGACATGTATTCCACCGATTTGCTGACCAATGGGCTTTTGAATTACAATCAAAAGGGTCTCAGTGACAATCGTAATGTAAACCATAGTGTTAACATGCATTACACACACAAGTTTGACAATGATGACCATGTGCTTACAGCAGACGCCACTTTCAGCCATCGTCATGTGCGTGGAGAAGGCAGTCAGGAGCAAATATATAATGTAGGTCCCGGAGGTGACAGTACCGCAATATGGAACAACTACTATCTGCGTGAGTCAGAGTCGGAGAACCACCACAATGCATTAAATCTAAAATTAGACTATGCGCATCCATTTGAGTCGGGATGGAAATTGGAGACAGGATATGAAGGTCGTATGGATTGGCCCGACCAAGACGCTAGATATTACCGTACAGACTTTGATACTACGCATGTGCTAGATGTGCGTCGTTTCGACGACTTATCGTCGACACATTTCAACTATACCCAGCAGGTGCATGCCGTATATGCCACCTTTGGGGGAAAGATAGGGAGCCAGCTGTCGCTGCAGGCAGGCTTGCGAGGTGAATATGCGATGACCGACGGTTATGATATCAATCATGAGCAGACGAAAGTAGAGAAAGAGTATTGGAAGTTATATCCCACGTTGCATCTCTCGTACGAGATCAGCAAGATGCAGAGTTTGCAGCTCAGCTATAGTCGTCGAGTTCGCAGACCCCATATGTGGGATTTGAATCCATACATGAATGTTAGAGAGGGGCAGGAGCTTGGTTTTGGCAATCCAAATCTTGACCCAGAATTCACAAATGCTTTCGAGTTGAGCTATAATCTTGGATTTGAAAAGGTTAATTTTTACACATCGGCCTATTTCCGCCAAACAAACAACATGATGACCCGTTATGGTTATGTATGGGATTCGGCGAGTGCCGCACACTATTCGCCGTGGGAGCCATACAATAGCGAGTATGATGGTTACTGGGCATCAACATGGCAGAACCTCAGTCGTGGTTTGAATTATGGTTTAGAATTCATCGTTGACTGGCAGGTGACCAAATGGTGGAAATTCAATGTCAGCGTCAATCTGTACGAAAATAGGATTGAAGGTACCGAACTTCTTGACAACAAGAGTACAGAGGCATTCCAGGCGAGTGGCAAATTCAATAGCTTTATGATGTTGCCCAAAGATTGGACTGTACAGTTCTCAGGTCAATACTGGGCGCCGTGGTTGGATTTGCAAACAGAGATGTATTCAAGTTATTGGTTTGATTTGGCCGTCAAGAAAGATGTGTTGAAGAAGAGAGCCACCGTCAATCTCCGAATTGGTGATATATTCTGTACAGGAGGATGGGGTCATGAGACCTTCACAGATCAGCTGAACCGAGTTGTCCGTTCCAAGCGGCTGTCGCCATCTGTTACAATAGGCTTTACATACAAGATAAACAATGGTTTGCGTCAGCAGCGTACAGACAATTTCATGGAGGAAGAGTCTGAAAGCGAGATGCAGTTATAAACCAATACACCGATAGCCCTGTGCTTCAAATAAGAGAAAATAGTGATGGTGGCAAGGATGTCTTCGACATTGTGCGTCATCGTTGGGTGTCATGCACTCCAGAGGAATGGGTGCGTCAGCATGTTATAATGGCGTTGCATGACGATTATGGCTATCCCTTAGAGCTTATGCAGGTAGAGGCAAAAATAGCCCTCAACGGGATGACCCGTCGTTGTGACATTGTTGTCTACGACAGAAAAGTTAGGCCGTGGATGATAGTGGAGTGCAAGAAGCAGGGAGTGGCATTGACACAGCGAGTCGTTGACCAGGCATGTAGGTACAATCTGGTATTGCGAGTGCCATACCTATTGCTGGCCAATGGAGATAATTGTATTTGCTTGCGGGTAGATACAGAGGCAGGTGCTTTAGAAGCAACTAAAATACCTGATTTCCCAAGATTCTGAGTTGAGGGAAGTCAGAGGTTGGTGGCGGTGCTGTTCATTTTGAGAAGAGCATCAACCAATGTGTTCACATTGAGGAATAGTGCGGGGAGTGTAATATGAGCTTGAGAGTAGAACGGGAGTCGTTCTTGCAGCTGATGTTGTATGAATGCGCGTTTTTCTTCGTTGTTCATGCCCGACATAGAGGGTCGGCCTCTGTGAGCCTTAGATATGCGTTTCATGATGTCGTCAACACTCATTGAGAGGTGGATGGCGGTGCCATGATTGATGATAAAGTCTATGTTTTCGTCGTTGCAGGGCAGGCCGCCCCCGGTGGCCACAACAACGTTGTTCATATTGGCCGTGCTGAACAGAATCTGGCGTTCGATGATACGAAAAGCCTTTTCGCCGTACCGGCTGAAAAACATAGGTATAGATGTGTGGTATTTCTCCTCAATAGCATTATCGGTATCGAAAAGGTCATATCCCAGCTTTTCGGATAGTAGCCGACCCATAGTGCTCTTGCCGCTATAGCTGTAGCCAATAAGGTAAATTCGCGGCGCTAGGGTTTTAATATTTTCCATGTTTTTTCGGTGGTGTTGCCTACCGCGTCGGTAAGGGTGAAAGATATTGTGTTAGAGCCTTTATGGAGTGAATTGGCGCTAACATACAGAGAAGAAGTTTTGCCGTCGTGTTCAGCAACTTGCCATTCACCATTAATGTAGCAATTATAGTTGGCGATGCCCGACAAATTGTCGCCGATTTTAACTATGATTATGTTCGCCTTGAAGGGTTTGCCTTCCGAGAAGTTGACCGCATTGATAGAAGGCGCGGTGGTGTCGATACAGATTGCGAAGCCACCAAAAGTGCGGCTGGTAGCTTTAAGCCAGCCGTTATCTTCTTTTGTAGGGCAAGCGCTTTTGTTCTTGCCGTTGATGCAGACTATGGTGAGTTTGTCACGCATAGAGGCGGGTATTGAGCCGGGGATGGCAAGTGCGACATTGATACTTTGGTGAGGAGGCAAGGCGTTGTTGCGCAATCCAGTCCAGTGGACAGGCGTTATAACGTTGGAGGCGGTAGTAGTGCGATAGATAAGTTCGTCGTTGTCGTATATGTTGTATGGCTCGATGTCGAGAGAGAAGCCTTCGCGGTCAAGATGGAAACGTTTGAAATAGACTATAGGGGTGCCGTTGCTGCGAAGGTTGTCGGAAGAGTTTGTCAGTTTTGCCGAGGTGTCAGAAATCACGAAGAAAGAACGAGAAGTCGTGTTGCCTTTATAGTCGCTCACACGGTATTCAATTTTGTGTTTATTATTGTCGAAGAATTCGATATAGCCATTGTTTTTGAAGGCGATGTTGAAGTTGTTGCGGTCGCCGCGCAGATGTCGGCTAAGGATGTAGTACTCGCGGTTGCGTTGGTATTGAGCGTAGTCGATGAGCGCGTTGACGGTGCGAGTCTCTTCAAACATGAAAGTGGGTACTTGGTATCGGTGGAATAGTTCACCGTCGACGAAGAGTTCTATACGTTCTATTCCGTTTTTGTTGCGGGAGCCGCTCTCCATTTGGTCGTAGGTATATATGCCAGTGTAGAAGCGTCCAGCCACTGTGATGTCATTTTCCCCCTTGCTTTCTGGGAAGACTTTCAGTTCAGAGTTTTTGCCGTTGATAGTACTTTGTTTGTTGGCAGGGTAGATTTTAATACCGGCAATAGTGGGGGCTACGGGGTCAGAGTAGGGGAGGCCGAAATAGAGAGGGTTGATAGTTTGGTCGTTTTCAGCCAAACGTATTTCATAGTGTAAGTGAGGACCTGCCGAGCCGCCGGTGTTGCCGGTAAGAGCCACCAGCTGTCCTTTTTTCACTTTTATAGAGTCTTTGGGCAGATCTATGTCGAAGGCATAGACATGGTTGTTGTACTGGTAGTCCTCGACGAAACGGCCAATATCGCCGCAGAACTGGCTTAGGTGCATATATACAGTGCGATAGCCGTCGGGGTGAGTGATGTAGAGCACTTTGCCGCCTCCCCAAGCAGAGATGTTGATACGACTGACATATCCGTCGTTAGGAGCATACACTTTTTCGCCCTCTTTGCCATTGGTGCGCAGGTCCAGGCCCGAGTGGAAGTGGTTGGGTCGTATTTCTGCGAAGCAGCCTGCCAGAGACATAGGAAGAGCGATAGGCATAGTGGTGTAGTTGCCGTTGCTTAGCGAAGACGCCATATTATTATGATCGGAGTCAGAGCGAGTTGAAAAAGAGTTGTTTTGCGCTTCAACAGAGCACAAAAAAGATAGTGTTATCAGTAGGCTAAGAATTCTTGTAGTATATTTCATCGGGTAGAGACTCATTTATTGTCTTTCATCAATTCCTCTGCGGTTTTGAGAGCAGCTTGTGAGGGAGGTTCAGAAGAGAGCATTGTGGCTATTTCCCTTTTGCGTTCGTCGACAGAGAGCAGGCGTATGTTCGAGGCTGTGTTGTCGTCGCTGAAGTCTTTGTAAACTTTGTAATGCTGTTTGGCTCGTGCCGCTATTTGAGGCAGGTGGGTGATGGCAACAACCTGCATGCTTTCAGCCATACGTTGCATAATGCCGCCTACTTTGACAGATATGTCACCCGAGATGCCAGAGTCGATTTCGTCGAAGATCACGGTAGGGAGCAGGCCGCTGCGTGCTGTGAGAGCTTTTATAGCCAGCATAAGTCGTGACATTTCGCCGCCGGAAGCCACTTTGTCGAGCTCGCGCAGTTGTCCGCCCTTGTTGGCGTTGAAGAGGAGTTGTATAATGTCGCCGCCATTTAATCCATAGTTAGTGCTGGGCACAATGCTGGCTTTAAGCGTGGCGTTGCCCATGCCGAGGTCGACGAGCAGAGGAATGATATCTTCTTCCAGCTTTTGAGCAGCCTCTTTGCGTGATGAGGTTAGTTTAGAGGCTTGACGCTGCAGAGATTTGTAGGCTTTGTCGACAGCCTCCATGGTTTTTTGAATCTCTCGGTCGTTGTCGTTGGCTTGGTTCAGTAGGTTGTCTAGTTGTTGTTGTATAGAAAGTAGAGCGTTGATGTTGTCGACATTGTGTTTCTTTTCGAGTCGGTAGATTAAATCCAAGCGTTCGTCGACTTCTTGTTGACGCATGGGAGAGAAAGCGATACCCTGGTTTTTGCTGTCTAGAGTTGACACTATGTCGTCAAGTTCTATTACTGCCGACTCAAGGCGTTCGAGTAAAGATTGCAACTGAGGGTCAAAGGAGGCTATTTTGTTGAGAGAAGACTTGGCGGCGTTAAGGCGAGCCAGAGCAGAGTCCTCGTCACCGTCGCAGATGTTAACCACCTGCGATATGGATTGTTTTATTTCTTCTGCGTTAGCCAATAGTGAAGATTCCTGTTCAAGTTTATCCTGTTCGTCAGGATCCAGAGAGGCAGCGTAGAGTTCATCGAAGAGGAACTTGTTGTAGTCGTAGTCCTTGCGATTCTGCTGTTCTTGAATAGTGAGTTGCTCAAGTTTTTGTTTCAGAGTTGAGTATAGGTGATAAGCCTCTTTGTATTCGGGTAGGGCAGATTTGTCGTTGGAAAGGCTGTCGAGCAATGAAGTCTGATAGCCGCTTTCGCCCAAGAGGAGGGTGGCATGTTGAGAGTGGATATCTATTAAAGAAGATCCAAGCAGGCGGAGAAAATTCAGTTGCACAGGGGTGTCGTTGACAAAGGCACGGCTTTTTGCCGAGGGTAGAATTTCGCGGCGTATGATGATAGTACCATCATCGTTGTAGTCGACATCGTTGTCCTCAAACAAAGATCTCAGCATCCCCGGTGTCACATTGAACATGGCTTCGACTATGCATTTGTGTTCGGGGTCGTGCAACACTTTGACGTCGGCTCTTTGACCCAGCAACAGGGATAAGGCGCCGAGCATGATGGATTTACCTGCACCTGTTTCGCCGGTGATGGCGACAAAACCATCGCTGAAGTCGATGTCGCTATGTTTAATGAGAGCGTAATTCTCTATATGTAAGTGGTGTAGCATAGTGATATATAGTTGGTAGTAAACTTATAGTGCTGTTATTGAAGCATGGGAGCAATGCGATGGAGTGCCTGGATGAAAATGTCGATTTCTTCTTTGGTGTTGTATACTGCGAAGGAGGCGCGAACAGTGCCGGGTATTTTGTAGCGGTCCATGATAGGTTGGGTGCAATGGTGGCCGGTGCGAACAGCGATGCCCAGTTTGTCGAGCAGAGTACCAACGTCGTAAGGGTGGGTGTTGCCGATAAGGAAAGAGATGACAGATGTTTTGTGAGGTGCGACGCCGAAGATGCGGATGCCGTCAATCTCTTGCAGCTTTTGAGTGGCGTAGTCGGTAAGCATTTTTTCGTGTGTCGCAATGTATTCTATGCCGCATTGGTGCATGAAGTCGATAGCCGCTTTGAGTCCTAGTACGTCGCCCACCGAGGGGGTGCCAGCTTCGAATTTGAAAGGCAAATCGTTGTAGGTGGTTTTTTCGAAGGTGACATCCTTTATCATTTCTCCGCCGCCTTGATAAGGAGGCATTTCGTTGAGAAGTTCCTCTTTGCCGTACATTATGCCTACGCCCATAGGAG
The DNA here is from genome assembly GCA_900316965.1 of uncultured Bacteroidales bacterium. Lineage (GTDB taxonomy): Bacteria > Bacteroidota > Bacteroidia > Bacteroidales > P3 > Colimorpha. The sequence goes on along the minus strand of ONEY01000014.1, from coordinate 14,845 downwards.
CGTACATTTTGTGCCCCGAGAAGCAGTAGAAATCGCATCCGAGAGCTTGCACGTCGACAGGCATGTGAGATATCGACTGTGCGCCATCGACAAGGACAGGGATGTTGTGGCTATGGGCTATGTTGACAATTTCTGCGATGGGGTTGACAGTACCCAGTGTGTTGCTCACATGGTTCACAGCCACAAGGCGTGTCTTTTCGTTGATGAGATTTGTCAGAGCGTGGAGGTCAAGGATGCCTTCGTCGCTGAAGGGGATGACGCGGAGGTGAGCACCGGCTTTTTCGCATGCCAGTTGCCAAGGAACTATGTTGCTGTGGTGTTCCATGCCTGAGACGATGATTTCGTCACCTTTTGACAGGAAACGTTGACAGAAAGAGGATGCTACAAGGTTGATGCTTTCCGTTGTGCCGCGAGTGAAAACAATTTCATGGCTATGTTTGGCGTTGATGAAGTTTCTTACAGCTTCGCGGGTTTGTTCGTAACATTCTGTTGCTTTGGCTGCGAGATAGTGAGCGCCGCGGTGAATGTTGCTATTGAGAGATGTGTAGTATCCATTCAATGCGTCGATGACACACTGGGGTTTTTGTGTTGTGGCGGCATTGTCGAAATATACAAGAGGTTTGCCGTAAACGTTTTGGTCGAGTATAGGAAAAAGTGTTCGGATGTCCACGTTTGTATATTATTTTGAGATGATAAAAATCAGATTTGTTTGTATTTTAGAAACATAATAGTGAGATAGACGATCATGGCAAGCAATAGGATGTAGAAGGCCCAGCTGCAGCCAGCTTTAGGAAGGGGTCTGTCTTTGCGGAGGAGCATACGTCTCCACTCAAACTGTGATTTGTTGTCGCTATTGTTGTCCATGATAGTGCTATTGGAGGAGAAGGGCAAGATGCTATTGTTGCTGTTGATTAAGAGCTTTAGCCTTGCGCTTTTTTATTATGGCGCGGATAGCTATGAAGGCAACAGCGACGACAAAAAGAACGATGATGATTTTAGAGAGGAGGCTGCTGTATTTGTATATGAAATCCATGCCACCCGCTTTGACGGCGAGGAATCCCAGCAGGCCAAGTATGCAGTTCCATATTCCTGCTCCTATGAAGGTGAATAGGGTGAATGTGCCGAAATTCATGCGTGAGAGTCCTGCGGGGATAGAGATAAGCTGTCGTATGACAGGTATAAGGCGACCCACGAGGGTGCTCACCACACCATGTTCGTTGAAATATTTCTCGGCTCTTTCCATTTTTTCGCCCGAAAGGCTAAGAGCGTGACCCAGTTTGCTGTCGACGAACTTATAAATTATAGGACGTCCTAGCCAAAGAGAGAGGAAATAGTTGATATAGGCACCTATTAGAGCGCCCAGAGTTCCCACCAATACAATAAGCCAAATTTTCATATTGTTAGGTGTCGCGGGGTCGGCGGCGACCATAGCGGCGGGAGGTATCACTATCTCCGAAGGGAAAGGTACGAAAGAGCTTTCAATAGCCATCAATGTCCCCACAGCCATATAGTTGACGTTGTTGCCGTACCATTGTACCACTTTAGCTACCCATCCATGGTAGTGTGTGTCGGCGGTGGAGAATTCCTCCTCAGCCAAGTCTGAGGCGATGGAATGTTGTCGATTGGCATTGTTGTTTGTGCCCATTTTGATAGCTGTCAATTCGGCTTCAGCTTTAGCGGCCTCATTGCTGTCCATCTCTTGTGCGATGAATGGTTGCTCGTCGGTTTCAAATTGGCGTATCACGTCTTCATTGTTTTGGGCCGAGAGAGGTGACAGGCATGCCAAAGCCAGGAGGATATAAGCAAGAATTTTCTTCATAGGATACACTTCTGTGGGTTAATGGTTACGGGTTAATGATTATTGATAAATATTTGTTTACAGTCGATAAAAGAATCAAATACATAGCAATGGCTTTTTCCAATCATTGCCATATTGTTATTTTGTATTCTCTTGAATGTGAGAATTGATGATATTTAATACGTCGTGGTCGTAGCCCAAATCGGGGCAATAACCCAAAAGGTCGAAGGCGCCGTTTTCGTTGTCGTATATGCATGCTCTCACTGCGTTGAACAGCATGTTGCGGCGGCCTGTATGGTAATAGCATAGAGCCAGACGTTTGTTGAATTCAAGCACCATTTCGCAGTTTGGCAAACCTTTGTTAAGTACGTCGATAGCGTCGTCGTATTTTTCGAGCATGATTTTGTAGTCAGCGAGAGCCAGCCAACCCTGTTCAAAGTCGGTATAGAAAGGAATGGCGATTTCGAAAATTTTGTCGGCGTTATCGTGGTCGCCGCTTTCGGCATAAATAAGAGCCAGGGTGGTGAGGTATGAAGGCGATTCGGAATCGATTTTAAGTGCTCGTTTAGAGCAGTCTATAGCGGTGGAGTAGTCGCCCAGTATGCCGTAGCAAGAAGCCAAAGCATTCCAAGCCTCGGCAAAGAAAGAGTCTTCATTAATAGCTTTTCGGTAGTAGGTGGCTGCTGTTTCGATGTTGTTTTGTGATCTAAAAATCTCGCCGATTTGGAAAAAGACTGTGGCTTTGTCTTCGGTGTGGTTGCAAGCTTCGTGCATGGCAGCCACGGCTTCGGTGGGTTTGTTCAAGGCCATTTGGCACGAAGCCATTTGCGTGTAGGCGTAATAGTAGTTTGAGTCTATGGCTATTGCATATTGATAGGCGTCGATAGCTCGTTCGTAGAGGCCTTCGGCGACGTATGCCTCGCCCAGGCAGAACCAACCCGATTTAGAGTAGGGGTTGTCTTCGATAAAGCGTTGGAAATATTTGATCCATTGATCCACCAAGCCGTCGGCCTCGTAGCAGTTGGCCAGTTGGTAGATAGAGTGTTCGTCGTCGGGGTTGATACGCAGAGCTTTGCGGTAGTAGTTGCGAGCCTCGGCGCGTTGATCCATTTTGACGTATTCGTCGGCGATGTTGCTGTAGACGATGCCGAGTTCAAAACCGTCGACGGTGGCTTTGTGGTAGTATTGTATAGCTTTGCGAGGTTGGTCGAGGGCGCTATACACCATACCTAGAGCATAAAGCACATCGGTGTCGTCTGGTTCTAGTTGCTCGAGTTGTTTAAGGATTGAGAGAGCTTCGTCGTAGCGTTCCTGGAGGTGAAGCAGGTGGACGCGGCGCAGTTTAATCTCGATAGAGTCGGGGAATAGTTTTTCGCTGTATTGAACCGACTTTTCCAGCATGTCGTGGTCTGCTGTTTCAAGATAGAAGTCGATGATAGTCTCCAGTTGGTCGACGTCGTAATAGCGGCTGTCGCCATTTTTGTCCATGGCTTCAAAGTTTAGGACAAGACTTTTTACTTCTCTTCGTTGGTTTTTAAATCGGTCTTTTTTCATTCTTCTTATGTGTAGTTATCTGTATATCATAGGTTTTAGCAAGGTGATGTCTATGATGTACAAAATACAAATGTACACATTATTATTCAACGCTTTTGTGGCATTGTAAAGGATTTATTAGCAGTGTTTTCAACAATTTTTATTGAGAGCGTACTCTATGGCCAGTTTATAGCCATCGAGACCAAAACCGCATATAATACCTTGGCAAGCGGAAGTGATGAAAGAGTGGTGGCGGTATTCTTCGCGAGCGAAGATGTTGCTGAGGTGGACTTCGATTTTAAGAGCCGGCACGCTTAGAAGGGCGTCGCGGAGAGCCACAGAGGTGTGGCTGTAGCCTCCGAGGTTGACGATGATGGCGTCGCAATTATAGCCGGCTTGTTGGATTTCGTTGATCAGTTCTCCCTCGACATTGCTTTGGAAGTAGGCGATGGTGATGTCAGGGAACTGTTTTCTCAGGGACTCTATGGCTTCGTCCATAGTGGTAGAGCCGTATATTTCTGGTTGGCGAACACCAGTGAGGTTGAGGTTAGGGCCGTTGATGATTTCGATTGTTTTCAATGATCGAGACAAATTTTTGATGTTTTTAAAAATGAAAGACCGTCCATGAGGGACGGTCTTTCGAGTGGTTTATGATTTGACCAGAGAGTATTAGATGATACCCTGGGCAAGCATAGCCTTAGCAACGCGCATGAAGCCGGCGATGTTAGCACCCTTAACGTAGTTGATGGTGCCATCAGCCTGACGACCGTGCTCAACGCACATGTCATAGATGTCGTTCATGATCTTGTGGAGCTTAACATCAACTTCCTCAGCGGTCCAGTTGATGTGGCCAGCGTTCTGGCAGATTTCGAGGCCAGAGGTAGCAACACCACCAGCGTTGACAGCCTTACCAGGTCCGAAAGGAACCTTAGCAGCCTGGATAGCGGCGATAGCGGCGGGCTGGCAACCCATGTTGGAAACCTCAGCAACATACTTCACGCCATTGGCGAGGAGCATCTTAGCGTCTTCTTCAGCAAGTTCGTTCTGGAAAGCGCAAGGCATAGCGATGTCGCACTTAACGATCCAAGCTTTCTTACCAGCGGTGAATTTGGCCTGGCCGGGGAATTTGTCGGCCATATCCTGAACCTTGTTGCGGTTCGAGGCGCGCATATCGAGCATATAGTCGATCATCTCTTTGGTGATGCCGTTCTCGATTTCGCAAACGCCGTCGGGACCAGAGATGGCAACGACCTTAGCGCCGAGTTCGGTAGCCTTGGTGGCAGCACCCCAAGCAACGTTACCGAAGCCAGAGAGGGCGATGCGTTTGCCTTCCATCTTGTCGCCTTTTTCCTTAACCATACGCTCTACATAGTAGATAGCGCCGAAACCGGTAGCTTCGGGACGGATGAGAGAACCACCCCAGCCGTAGCTCTTGCCAGTGAGGGCACCGGTGCTGTGCTCGCGAGCGAGTTTCTTGTAAGCGCCATAGAGGTAACCAATTTCGCGGCCACCAACACCTACGTCGCCAGCAGGGCTGTCCTGATCGGGGCCGATGTTGCGCCACAGTTCATACATGAAGGCTTGGCAGAAACGCATGATTTCAGCGTCGCTCTTTCCGACGGGGTCGAAATCGGAGCCACCCTTACCACCACCGAGAGGCAGGTTGGTGAGGCTGTTTTTGAAAATCTGCTCGAAGCCGAGGAATTTCAGCATAGAAACGTTGACAGCTTTGTGGAAGCGGAGACCGCCTTTGTATGCGCCGAGGGCAGCGTTGAACTGAACGCGGTAGCCGAGGTTGGTGCAAACTTCACCCTTGTCGTTTACCCAAGTCACGCGGAAAGTGAAGATACGGTCGGGCTCAACAATACGCTCGACGATCTTTGCAGCCTCAAATTCGGGGTGCTTGTTGTATTCTTCTTCGATGGTCTCCAAGACCTCGCGTACAGCCTGTAAGTACTCGTTTTCGCCCGGATGTTTGGCTTCCAGGTTAGCCATAATTTCGTTTACTTTCATGGTATTTAATTATTTATAATAAAATTTTGTTTTGTTTTGAGACAACAAATGTACTACATTTTATTGATATAATTACTTTTTTTTTGAAATAATTATGTTAAATTATGTATAACACTGGTGTACAAAGCTTTGTATTCTATTTTTTACGTATTCCCGTTCTTCGATGAATGACATGTGAGCTACGCCGTCAAGAAGTAATAGTTCGGCTTTGTGTGGTAGTGTGGCTTGTGAGAGTCCAAGTTCGAGGGGAATACGGGGGTCGTTTTTGCCATAGATGAAGAGTACTGGCGATGCGAGGTTGCATAGGGTTTGGAGGCGTGAGGTTCGCACTTTCATGCCTCTTTGGGCGGCGATGATGCCCTCTTCGCGTGTTTCTAGGCATTGGTCGCGCAGTTCTTTGATGTCTGAGGCCAGGTATTCTCTTTTCGATTCGTCGAAGAGATTGGTGATAAAGTCCACAATGAAGCCTGCCCTGTTTTGGTGAACCTGACGACACACCTCGTCGCGTTGTTGGCGTTTGTCCTCGCTGTCTGACATGGCGTGTGAGTGGAGCAGAATCAATCCGTTGAGCATGTAGCTATAATGTGTTGCGAAGGCGAGAGCCACATAGCCGCCCAATGAATGGCCTGCCATAGTGCAGCGTTCTACGCCGGCGTCATCGAGTACGGCTTTTACGGCGTTGGCCATAAAGTCCATGGTGTGGACATCCGAGTAGGTGTCGCTGTAGCCATGGCCGGGCAGGTCGATGGTGATAACTCGCATGTGACGCATATACGACAGTGTCAGAGAACTCCAAACTGCCAAATTTTGGAGGAAACCATGCAGAAGAACAAGAGTCTCGGTGTTGCCGCGGCCCTCGTCGCGGTAATGTAACTCACGGTTTTCGAATGAGATAACTTTATGTCTCTCCATTGTGGATATATTTTTTAACGGCTACAAAAATACATCTTATTTTGAGTAGAATTATCGTAGTTGCCGAAAAGAAATCCGCAACCGATTGTTAATAAAAGCAAAAGAGGAGAAGTAACATATCTCCTCCTCTTTTGCTCTACCCCTCAAATAGAAAGGGCTGGGATTCCAGACTTGTTTTTATTGTAATGGTATCTATCTAAACATGAGAATGATAGAGGCGGTGGCACTGTCTTGTTTTGTAAGGCTATTGCCGTAGGGTGACACGGTGATGTTGTCGCTACTGACGCCGCGTTGTGTGAGTTGTTTTTTTATCTCGTCGCCGCGTGACTGTGAAAGGTTATAGCAGAATGTGTCGTCGCTGCCGTCAACATGTACGATTATTTCGAGAGTGAGGTTATTGTTGTTTTTCAAAAAATGAGCCAGGTTGTCGATCTCAATCAAAGAGGGTGACAGTAGGGTGGCGCGGTTGTTTTCGAATATAATGCCGTTGTTGACAATACCTTGTGAGCTCGACGAGAGTTGTAAAAGCATGTTGGGGGTGTATGCCTTTGGTGTAATGACGTTATTGCTTTGAGGTGAGAAAGCTATGGCAGGAATGTAGAGTCCTTCGCAGCGAGGATATAGAATGTATTTTTTGTCGTTATAGAGAGAAGTACTCCATGCCTCTTGGCGATTAACGCTTTGGTTGTGGTTGATGCGGCGTTGGCTGTCGAGTTCGAAGATATCGAATATTATGCCTACTTCGCCAGGTGTGATGGTGACTTTGGTCATGGAGCTATTGAGCAAGTGATAGGCCGGGGCGATGTAGCATCCGTAGTGACCGCCAGCGTTGCTGCAAATAATCAGAGTAGAGTTGTTGTTAGCGATGGACAAAGATATTTCATTTTTGCCGCTGTTAACCTCTTTGCCGTAATTGACAGGCTTAGCCCAGTGTGTCCAGTCTGATGTATTGTCGCGGGTTGTGTAGTATATGTCGCCATATCCCAGTCCGCCGCGTCCGTCGGTGATAAAATAGAGCGTTTTAAGGTCGTCGCTAACCACGGGGCTGCATTCCATATAGGGACTGTTGACATCGAAACCTAGATTGATGGCTTTGTTGGCCCATCCTTTGTTGGTGCGAGGAATGAAATAGATGTCAGAGGCCAAGGCTGTGTCGCCGTGGAAGTAGCTGCCAGAGGGTTGTAGGTTCTGACCTCCTGGACGGTCGGAAGCAATCAGAATGCCGCTGCCGTCGGGAACCATGAAGGCGTCGTAGTCATGGTAGGGACTGTTGATAGGAGAGGGGAGGGTTTCTGTTACCGTCCATCCGCTGTCGCTGACTTCAGCGACCATGATGTCGCCGTTGTGACCCAGAAGCATGCGGCTGTCGTTATCGAAGAGACTGTATATTTCGACGTCGGCGTTGTTGATGTTGGTGAAAGAGATGTCGCCGCTGCTGCGCCAAACGACGTTTTTCTTTGTGGCGGTTTTGTGTGCCACCTGAATGTGGCTTTTGCCGGCAATGGTGCGATTATAGAAGAGGAGTTTGCCATTGGAGTGCATGACGGGGTGCATCATGTCGTAGGCAGGGCGTACTACGGTAGAGAGGGATAGACGTTTGTCGATGGGTTTTTCCAGCGTTTGACGTAGTTCGGCGACTTCCTCTACGCAGTGGTCTTCGAAGCTCAGCGAGAAATAGTCGAGGCGTTCGGGGACTTTGTTCCACTGTTTTGAGGCGATGATGCCCTGAAGGGTGCGTTGCAGGGCCACGAAAGACTCTTTTTTACCGGTGAGGTGGTATATTTTTGATGCCCATTGTTTGAATTCTTTTTCTTCAAAAGGCATCATTATGTTTATCGAGTCGAATTTCTCGGCTGCTTTCAGGGCGTCGTCCACAGCCATTTTGTAGGGGAAGTCGGGGTTCGTTTCGTGGAATTTAACTATAGGCGCCTTGTTGCCCTCCTCGGTGTGCCAGTTGAAATATTTGAGGTATATGTCGTTGTAGCTAACGTCAAGTTTGAATTCGTCGAGGTATATGGCGACAGCTTCCATGTCGCGTCGTTCGGTGATGAGGTATTTAAGTTTTTCGATAGCCTGTTCTGCCAAGGGACTTTCAGGGTTGTCGTTGGCGAAGTCGGCTAGTTGGCGCGGGGAGGAAATAGAGTTGAATTCCTGTTGCAGCAATCCGTCTATCAATTCTTGTACTTTGGCGTGTTGGTCGCTGCCGGGGTAGCGTGTTAGGAAGTCGCGGTAACCTTTAGGAGAGGGGTTAGCCATTAGTTTTTTGTATGCTATGGCGCTTTTGCGTTTAGTGGCCACGTTGCGCACTTGTGCGACATCGAGGTGGCCGGCCAACAGGGAGTCTACTTGTTCCTCGCGAGTAGTTTGGGCGATACGTTTTTCGGCGAGCATAGCCATGTTTTTAGCGGCCTCCTCACCCTCGAGGGTGGAGGGATAGCTGTTCAAAAATGAGTGGTATGATTCGAGGGTGTTGGCTTGTTGTGCGGCGTAATATTTTGTCTGCATGCGCTTGCTTTCAACCAGTTGAAGTGTGACAGGGTCGTTTTTGAAAGCTTTGGCGTAGCTGTCGAGGGTCGCGTCTGATGGATAGTTTGTACGGTCAAGGTGGCGGCGTGCTTGGCTGGCAATACGGTGTTTGGTTTGTCGTACAAGGACTATCGTTATTTTTTTCTTTATTAGGCGGCTGGCTTCTTTGTATTTTTCTCTGTCCTCCAGCACTTCGATATAACGTGTTTCGGCGGCTGTGATATAATTCATAGCCGTAGGATAGTCGAGCATCGGGTTGAGGGTGTCGGAATAGAAAAGAGCCATTTCCAGCATTGTGGCCACATTGGTGGGCTCTTTGAGGTATGATTTATACAATTTGTTGTATTGGCGGGAGTAATCATCTTTGTCTTGGCCGTCGTTTTGTGCCGACAGAGCAAAGGTAAGAGACAAAAACACCAATAATAATGTATATCGTTTCATTGATTATGTGATGGAACTCTTAAGATTCGTGTACTAAAAGGTTGTCGTTATTGTATGTAAGTACTAGAGGTTGATGGATGTCGGTTAAGGATTATGATTTGCTTTGAGTCAATAAAAAGATCAATAATATCATTGTAACATGGTATCAATCATATCATCAATTATTTGCTTACTTTAATAGTCTCGAGAATTGCCTGGAATTCCTTGTCGAAATTATCATATAGGTCCAAAGTCGTTTCTAGGCGTATTTCCAGCATAATGTTGCGGTCTTTTATGTAGACCATTTTAAATTCGTAGTCTTTTCCGTCTCCGTCATTGGTATAGGCGCCTAGGTATCCAATGCCGTCAAGGAAAGGGTATTCCTGCAGGGCTTGGAATCCTTGAGCCATGAAACGGCTGTAGGCCATATCGTATACTGTTCCGGTGTAATTTTTGCGGACGTAGATGCGCATGAAAGGGATGACGGTATCGCCGGCATTGTCAACGACATAGTCTTTGGAATATGAGTAGAGATAGACGTTGGTGTTGTCGTTTATTTTACTTGTTTCCAGATATTTCCAACCTCCATTGGGAAATGAGAAGCTAACTTTTGTTTCGGGGATTCTTATTTGAGCCGAAGCCATCATGACGGCGGCGAGCATGATGATGGTTGTGAGGATTTTTTTTGTTTTCATTGAGGGAATAATTATTATCAACTCTCTGATAACGTTTTTTCGATAATTTTATTGTAGAAGTCGACAAGCCGCTTCGAAAGTGAGTTGTTGTCGTATTCTTTCATGGCCAAACTATGAGCGTTGGAGCCTATAAGTTCCAAGATTTGTGGTGTGTTTAGGCAACGTTCTATTTGATGCATGAATTCCTCTGGGGTGTTGGCTATGAGGATATCCTTTCCGTCCGTGTATTTTATGCCCTCGGCGCCTATTGTGGTTGATATCACGGGTTTGCCAATAGACATGGCCTCGATGATTTTAACTCTGATACCGCTGCCTGCCAGTAGTGGAACGATGTTGATTTGTTTTGAGGCCATAAATTCGAATGCGTCGGGTACTTCGCCAACCACGTGGACGCCATCCATCTTCAGCGTGAGGAGTGTTTCGGGCATTTTGCGTCCTGCAAGGTAGAGGTTCACTTGTGGCAGTTTGTTGTGTATGAGTGGCCATACCTTGTCTAGGAACCAGTTGACGCCGTCAAGGTTGGGCTGCCAGTCCATGGCGGCGATATGGAAAAGGCTGTAGGGTTCAACGTTAGTGTTTATGGCTGGCTTTGGGTCTATGCCGAAGGGTCTTACCATAATAGGGCGGCGGCATCCTTCGCGGCGGAAAGTGTCGGCGTCCAGGTCGGTGACGCACACTATGCCGTCAAAGTCGTTGACATGTTCCAGCTCATAGGCGCGAAGCGACAATGCCAGTTTCTTTATATACCAACGTTTTAGAGGGTTTGTGGTCGACAGTGCCAGTTTACGCCATATCATATATTCCACATTGTGGGCTCTCATAACGATGGGAGTGTTGGTGTGGCTGCGTATAACGGGGACGTATGGTGCAAGGAAGATACTTTCGACTTGGATGATGTCGAAAGTATCTTTACTTAGCACGTCTATGATTTTGTTTGCAAAGGATTTGCTTTCAAAGCGCTTCACATTGTACGACTCACCGCAGAGTAGCGACATGGCGGCGTCCAGTGGGTGAATTGAGAGGTCTATGTATTCGGCTTCAAACCGTGTGGCGGAGCGGTAATCGTCGTCCATAGATTCATATCTGACGGGGTGTTTGTCGCTGAATACAGATAGGACCTTAACGTTGTGGCCGTCGGCAAGGAGGCCCTTGGTTATGCAGTGCATGCCCACGGTGCCGCCATCCACTGGCGGATAAGGGGGCTTGTAGCATATTTGTAGGACTTTCATGCCGTGGGGGTTTTTGTGGTGTTATTCCTCAGGTAGGGCTTTGAATCCGAGGCCCATAATTTCAGAGCTTTCTATAACGTTGACGAAAGCGTTGGGGTCGAGGTGGCGAAGGTTCGATTTCAGCTTGACAAGATCGCCGCGGTCTAGGGTGACATAAATCATCTTACGTTCGTGTCCTTGGTAGAGGCCTACGCCGGGGAAGCAAGTGCCGCCGCGTTTCAAGTCGTTGAGGATATAGTCTTTCACCAAGTCAATCTTGTCGGTGATGATGAAGACGGTTTTGAAAGTGGATACACCTTCAACGATGACGTCGATGATTTTGCCTTCTATGTAAATGAGGAGTATGGAGTATATTGGGAGACGAATGTTGCCGATGACAAGAGTGGTGAGAGAGATGAGGCTGTCTACGATGATGACCAAGGTGCCGAGCGATATTTTTGTGTATTTGTGGATTATCATCGAGATGATATCGCTACCGCCCGAAGTGGCGCCGGCGCGGAAAATGAGGCCGATGGCGACGCCGTAAACGATGCCAGATACAATGGTGTTGAGGAAGAAGTCGGGTGAGAAGAACACCTCCTTGCCGTTGTCTATAAAGGAGAGCATTGTGGAAGTGCCTTCGTTGGCGAATACGCCATCGTAGATAAGAGGAGCGTAGCCCCATGTGGTTTCCAGAATGTATGTGAAAATAGGGATAAGGACAACAGATACAATTGTTTTAACTCCGAAACGAGGGCCAAGGATGATGGTTCCTATTATGAGCAGAGGAATGTCCATGCAGATGCCTGCCAGGGATATTTTCCAACCCCACAGGGCGTTGAAAACGTTGGCGAGACCGTATACGCCGCCAGGAGCGAGGTGATAAGGGTTGACAAACATAACGTCGCCCACGGCAAAAACAGCGCTGCCCAAAGCGACAAGCAGATAGGCGATAATTTCTTCTTTTAGATTTACTTTCTTAGTGTTGCTCATATTCAAATTACTGTAATATAATTATTTGTATAGATTTTGATTTATTTTTTCGGTTTGCAAAGTTACGCTAAAAATATTAATAAATAGTAACATAGAAGAAAACTTTTGATGACATAGGGGCGTTCGAGCATAGTGAATCTTAACGAGGAATGATTGTATAATAAAGAGAATCAAGTCAAATGGGTTATTATTTCAACAAACTGTTCCTAAGTCCTAAAGGTGACATGATTTTGTTATTTTAAACACGAGTTGCATCATTCTGTCAGCACGGGACGGTCGATGTTCTTCTTTGCTCCCGACACATGTTCCTCGTACACCTTTTCAATGGAGAGCCCTTTCTGTATGGCCAGTGCCGAGAGGTCCGACACCTGGCGATCCGTGTTCTGCCGGTCGCCGATGGATGACACTCTGGCGTAAATCACGGCGGTATTGTTGTTTTCTGTATTCATTTTATCCTTTGCCTTTTTTGAACACGCTTTTTCTGTGTATTCAGATATTCTTACAAGTTTTTTTGAACACGCCTGTTTTTTGAACACGGTCACGACCTGCCGGATTGGTCGGAGTCAACAATGATGACGGGGAACTGGCTTTTTACACATTTCTCATAGTCGGGTGTCTTTACCTCCGACTCGTCGATGATTCGCACCAGATGATCGATATAGACTCTTTCATGGGCGATGACATCTTTCCTGTCAGTGTCCGATACGGTTTTCACCTTTAACATGTCGAGTCCTACCATATAGGTAATGGTCACCGTTCCCGTGAATTTGGAACCTTCGATGTGGAATTGCAGTCCGTCTTTGATTGTCTTTACCGATTTTGGGTCGACGCCCCAACTCTGCACCACGTCAGGCTGGGTGTTTAGCACGTCGATGATATACTTTGCCATTTTACAATGTTTCTTGTTACATTATAATATAGTAGCAAAAACAGAAAATTCAATGGATTAGCAATGTTTAGCAAAAAAAATCGCACATACATGGGGGTATGTGCGATTAAGTTATAGTAATGGTGGAGTCCTTTTACAGGAGCATTGTCATAAAGACTGGAACATAAAGTAAATCCTGCTCTTTTCTCAGGTCTTTGGGATAAACCAAATATCTATTCCCAATACGTTTGGAGAACTTCTTTTGGAATGCATCGAGTGATGCGTGGGTCTTGTATCCTGACGACTTCACTTCGATAGGACAAATCTTGTTCCCTCTTGAAAGAAGAAAATCTATCTCATAGTTGTGCTTCCCGTTTTCTGTCGGCCATGTGTGGTAGAATAGTCTGTTTCCGGCAGCAACAAGCATCTGCGCGACGATGTTTTCATATACATACCCAAGATCGGCCGAAAGTTTGTCTGAAAGAAGTTTCTGGTATATGATATTGTCAGTGGCGGCTTTGTCCCAGAATGCAAGAGTGACGAACAATCCAGTATCCCCTACATATAACTTATATTGGCCATAGTCGGTATGCATTGGCATTCCCACGTTGGGGTCGTCGGCATGGTGGGCGAAATTAACCGTAAGACTATCCTCCAAATCTCTCAGCAATTCTGACATTGTATCCCTATTCCCTCGTTTCTCCAATACTGAATTGACTTGATAACGGGATGCGTTCTTGGAAAGTTGGGCCGGAATGGCACTGAACAATTTAGACACCCTTCCTGACGGATCGATTTTCATAAAGTCATCATTGTACAATTCAAGTATTGCCCGCTTTGTGTCGTCAACATCGGTAAGATTGTTGGTTTTGAGATATGTCTCTACTGCCTGGGGCATACCACCGACAAGCATATAAAGGCGCAGGTCATGCATAAGCTTCCGTGTGACTCCGTCACCCAGCGATCTGCGGTTTTTGAGATTTTCGCCCATAAGGGGCACCGTGACTGTGTCGCCCATGGCCCAGCGAAATTCCTCGTAATCCATTGGATACATGGTGAGCCGAGTTTCTTCACTTGGAATGACGATATTCTGGACGTTCTTTTTGATCGATAGAAGGGAACCGGTCTCGATAAAATCATATCGGCCGTCTTTCACAAGATACTTGATTGCCTGACGAGCTTCAGGACATTTCTGGACTTCGTCAAAAATAATCACAGATCTACGCTCATACAATTTTACACCAAAAATGAATTGTAGCCGCATGAAAAAATCGTCCCTGTCTGATATGTGCTCCACCGCCTCCCATACATTTTTCTTGGCATCAGCGAAATCGATGGCGATATAACTGTCATACTCCCGTTTGGCAAATTCCTCGGCAATAGTTGACTTCCCTACACGTCGGGCACCCTTAATCAGCAAGGCAGTTTTGCCCTGCTTGCTTTGCTTCCATTGAAGCATCTCGTTATATATTTTCCTTTTGAAAACCAATGATTTATTCTTCATATCCAGATATATATTGCCTATTATTTCAAAATGCAAAGATATAATCTTTTTACAAATCCTCAAAATTTATTTTACTCAAAAATTACATTTTCTCACAATTTATATGTTGTGAATATTGCAAAATCTCACTTTTAATTTTATCGTATTGTACCAGCCTAATAAAGTAGACACAAAAAATAATTTTAGTTGATTAATATTTTACAAAAATAGACAAAGTCGTTGTTTTTTTCAGTTATAATTTTCTAAAAATAGACAAATTGGCTTTTTTTTTGTCATTAATACTGGTGCGTTAACTTTTTGAATTTTCTTGTAATATATTGATATTTTATAATTTATAGAGTTCTTTGACAAAATCGATTTGAAATTCTTTCGTTT
>ONEY01000006.1 GCA_900316965.1 uncultured Bacteroidales bacterium | reverse complement strand
TCATCCGAATCTTGCTTTAAACGGAGAACAGACGGGGTGTAATTTTCTCCATCATGAGATATTTGAATATGCAAAATATAGAGTGACAAATAAAAAGAAATACGAAACGATTGAAAGAAACCGATTGTTTAACAATTTTCTGTCAAGTCAACCGATGGCATTCAATCTGTTCTATCCTTTAATGATATTAATCAAAAACAAAGAAGGCAAACGCAGGCTTGGGTCAATTATAGCTGATCTGTTAGACAAAAATAATATTCTAAGAATAGATTATATTGATGAAATAGGTATCGAATTTATCCCTGACTATTACAAAAGCTGTCTCAATGACAAAACAGCTATGGATGCCTTCTTTAGATATGTTACAACTAATGGAGATAGCGGTATTATAGCCATAGAGACAAAATACACAGATGTTCTTGGACATAATCAAGCTTCAGACCCATCGTTGGCAATCAGAACAGCAACTGAAATAGATGATATTTCGAAAATCTTTACTGCAGAGGGAAAAGAAAAGATTTGTAATAGGAATATAGAGTTGTCTCAAGTATATCGAAATTTACTACTTACAGAGACGGTGAGGTTATTCGAAAAACTAGACAATTCTATTTCAATTATTCTTGCACCAAAAGACAATATTTACAACAAACAGGAAGAAGAACAACTAAAGGGTATTCTGACAGAGGAATACAAATACAAATTTCAGGTCATATCTCTTGAATCCTTTGTGGATACTATTATTAGAGAATTCCCAAAAGAAGAGATTTTCCAAAAATTCTATCATAGGTACTTGGATTTTAGAACTGCCGAATGGCTTATCAAAAATTATAAGTTATGAAGAAAGTAGTCGTTATATCAACCAGTCTCCGTCCGGACTCGAACAGCCATGCTATGGCGGAGCAGTTTGCCAAGGGTGCGGAAGCTGCTGGGCATCAGGTGGAGCTCATCTCGCTGCGCGGCAAGGACATCAAGTTCTGCATCGGCTGCCTGTCGTGCCAGCAGACGGGTGCCTGTATCTTCAAGGACGACGTGCCGGCCATCATGGAGCGTGTGCTGAACGCCGACGTCGTCTGCTGGGCCACCCCCATCTACTACTACGAGATGAGTGGCCAGATGAAGACTCTCATCGACCGCATGAACGCCATGTACACGAAGGATTACCGCTTCCGCGACATCTACCTGCTTACCACGGCATTCGAAAACGAGGCTCACGTTCCCGAGCGTGCCGAGAGCGGCTTGCAGGGTTGGATAGCTTGCTTCGGTAAATCAACCCTTAAAGGTCACCTTTTCTGTGGCGGCGTGGGTGCGCCCAACGATATTGCCGGCAATGACAAGCTCCAGAAAGCCTACGAGTTGGGTAAGAATATATAAGTAAAAACCAATTACAAGTTTTATTCATGCTAAAAAGCCTAATCATCTTAGCCCATATGACCATTTCAGCATTGCATTCAATAGCTCAAATAGACTTCCACAGTCATGCCGTCACTCAAGGCTACCTCGAATTTATCAAGTCCAACGGTGCTGAGATGGACGAGGGGTTTCTATCCCCAGTTGGGATGCGGAAAGCCATATCGCCTTTATGGACACGGCCGGAATACAAACCTCTGTACTCACCATGCCTGCACCACAGCCATACTTTGGCGACGCGAAGGTCTCTGCAGAGGTATGTCGCAGATACAACGAAGAGTGTGCCGCACTGAAGGCACACTACCCTGGGCGCTTTCTCTTTTGCGCCGCATTGCCCTTGCCCAATGTGCCGCACGCCATAGAGGAGGCTCGCTATGCTCTAGAGGTGCTGGGAGCTGACGGCATAAAACTCGCCACCAACGCCTATGGGCAATACCTTGGCGACCCGGCCCTCGACACGCTTATGGCTTACCTCGACAAGCACAATGCTGTCATAATCCTGCATCCTCACAAGCCATCGGCGGTCAACGCTCAGCTGATTGCCGATGTGCCGCTGGCAAGCTACGAATATTTGGCCGAGACATCGCGGGCGGTGCTCAACATGATTGCCCACAACGTGTTGGTGCGCTACCCTCACTTAAAGGTGGTGGTACCCCATTGCGGCTCATTCCTGCCCAACGCCCTGCCGCGTTTCCGATCGCTGTTGCCGGTGATGGTGAAGCAGGGCATTATGCAGCCAGTTGACGTGGATGCCAACCTCGCGCGCCTCTACTACGACCTTGCGGGAGCTCCCACCGACGACGTTCTAGAATCCCTACTTACCATCACCTCATCCGACCACATCCTCTATGGCAGCGATTATCCATACGTGGCTGAGCAGGTGCTGATTGACGGCAAGAAGGCGCTAGCCGAACGCCTCTCATGTCACGGAGTCGACCCACAGGAGGTGTTTTCCAACAATGCCCGACGCCTGTTCGGCGAAGCTATCCCTATGCGGCAATACGGCGAACGGGTTGTCCGCCTCGCCGAAATCGAGGTGGAGCCAACGATGCTTGAAGAGTACCTTATTTTTGCCAAAGAAGTAGGAGAAACCTCCACGAGCGTAGAACCTGGCGTGCTGACCCTCTTCTCGATGCAAAGCAAAGAAGACCCCTGCAAAATTTACATCCTAGAAATCTACGCCGACCGCGAAGCCTATCAAAGCCACATTAAGACGGCTCACTTCAAGAAATATAAGGAGGGTACTGCCCGGATGGTGAAGTCGCTGAAACTCATCGACACCACTCCGCTAGCGGAAATTAAACAATGGGAAAGGAAATAATAAAAGAAATATGAACAAATGTATTTATTTGATTGTGGCCGCAGGGTTGATGCTATTGGTGGGATGCGGCACGAAAAAGAACACAGAAAAGAATATGAATATTTTAAGCTTCAATGAACAGCAGGCGGTTGCTATGACAGCTATCGCCTGCCACGAGGCAAAAGGCGACCAGTCGTCGCTTGCTATCGCAATCAACGAGGGCTTCGACGCAGGTCTCACAGCCAACCAGATGAAGGAAGCTCTCTCTCAGTTATACGCCTATACTGGCTTTCCTCGCTCACTCAACGCCTTGGGTACACTACAGAAGGTTATGCAAACACGTGGCAGCGTAGAGGTGGGTATTGAGTCATCGTCGCTGCCCAGCAGTTATAATGCCTTGAAGCAGGGTACTGAAGTGCAGACGAAACTCAGCGGACAGCCGTTCAACTACGACTTCTGTCCTGCTGAGGATTATTACCTGAAGGCACACCTCTTTGGTGACATCTTTGCCCGCGACTTGCTTACACACGCTGACCGCGAACTTGTCACCGTCAGTGCGTTGAGCGGCTTGGAAGGTGTGATGCCACAATTGCAAGCTCATGTACGCGGCGCACTGAATATGGGCGTCACGGAAGAACAGCTGAATGGTATCGTCACATCGTTGCGCTCACATGGTATGGAAGCGGAGGCGTTGCGTTGTGAAGCCGCTATTGCTGCCGTGGGAGGACAACCAATGCCTGTTGTCTCAACCTCCTCATGGCCATTGGGAGAACCCAATGACGCCTACGCCAAGTATTTCACTGGACAGAGCTATCTGGCCATGCTCGACTCTGTGAGCGGTCTATGCAACGTTACCTTTGAACCCGGATGTCGCAATAACTGGCACGTCCATCACGGTGCCGTGCAGGTGCTTATATGCGTCAGTGGCCGCGGCTGGTACCAGGAGTGGGGCAAGCCCGCTGTGGAATTGAAGCCCGGTGTTACTATCGCTGTTCCTGAGGGTGTGAAGCATTGGCACGGAGCCGCCAATGATAGCTGGATGCAGCACCTCACATACCACGCCAACGCTAAGCCAGGCAACAGCAACGAGTGGCTTGAATCTGTTACGGATGAACAGTATAACAGCGTTTGTTCCAAATGATTGGTAGATAAATAATAGTATTATCTGCTTTCTGATGTTATCTGAGACAATTTGTTAAAAAACAATACAATGAAAGCTGCAATTATAGAAAAGTCCACCCGCGGGGGCAATGTCCTGACCAACTGCGTAGACGTAGTGTAGAAAGCCTTACCTAAGTCCAATGTCCATAAAGGCTTCAGATTGTACGGCCACAAAGTCCGCTTTTGCAAGGTCAAAGAGGACTTTGTGGCTGAGAAGCTGAGGATTGAAAGTAGACTTTTGGGATGAAACTTAGTTTGCATACCAAGTGCTAAGGGTCAAACAGTCTTTATTGTGGCTAAAAACTGTATTTCAGCTTTATCCAAACTTCGCTGTTGTGGGCGTACGTGAGGAACATCCCCTTTTCGGCGTAGAAGAGGTCATAACCTAAGATGACGTGAACCTGGTCGGTGGCGGTCCAGTCGGCGCTGAAGCGGTTGAAGATGCCTAGGTCTTTCACGTCGGCATAGGCAAATGTGGAGAGAGTAAGGGCATTGTTCAGCAATGCTTTGGATACACGGAGAGTGGCAAGTGAGGTGCGTTCGCCGGCACCAAATGTCTGGTTGAACTGCACCGAGAGATTCCAGTCGTTGCCGGGATACCAGTCGAGTCCAGCCAACGCGTTGCCTTGGTGCTCATTGTGGTCGTCGATATTGTCGGCTAGTTCGCCACGAAAGACAAAGTTACCGAAGGGTACCGAGACATCGCCGCCCACGACAGATAGCCGACGGTAGCCTATGTGGTCAACTTGCAATTCGGGCATCTTGTTCCAGGTGCGCAACGCCATTAATGAGAAGTCAACACCCGACAGCGAGCAGTTGAATCTTGCACCATATTCCATATTCTTTACTGTCGGGTCGGGTCGGACTTCAGGCGGAAGTATCCCCAACGACCAGGGATTGGCAGGGTCGGTGGGCAGTTTGAAAAATTCAGCTACCGGTACGGTGACGGCTTCAAGGCTCCAGGAATTGTGCAGATAGCGGACACGCAAGGCTCCGACAGGAACGCGTATGTCGTCATAGTCCTGCGCCAGGAATTCGGTGTAATCCATCGGCGAGATGAGATCGGTGACACGGAGTCCGTCGGCGACACCCCACGAAATGATCTGCTTGCCGGCACGGATGTCCCAATGGGGATTGCCCCAGTAGGCATAGGCTTCGCGCAGCTGGAAGCCGGACAGGTCACGTAGCAAGGCATTGTACACGAGATTGGCCGAAACGAACATTCCGCCGCCGTCCTTCTCAAGTCGGAATTCACCTCGTGCACGGGTTCGTGAGGACATCCAGTCGACGGGGTCTTCGGTACGGAATGCATGGTAGGTGTCGAGAAATCCTTTGACCGAGAAGTCGATACCCTCCTGTGCCGAAAGGGAGTTGGCCATGCATAGCACGGCCAATACTCCCAACAATAAGTTTTTAAAATGTGATTTCATAGACCTTTCTCCAATTTGTTCACTGTGAATATACTTTTGTCCACCTTGATGTTGTACTTAGGATTGCTCACGGTAACCTGCGTGCTGTGGCCGCTCTGAACGTTCTTCATTTCCATCTTCGTCACTGTCCAGAAACCTTCGACCTTCTTCACGTCGAGGACGGTCATAACACGATGCAGTTTCTTCAGTTTATCGTAAAACTCTACATATATTGCTACATCACAGTCTTGACGTATCCAACTCACTTTGCGGCTGTAGATCTCATGGCTGTCGACAGGGATCGATTCTACCACCCAGCATTTGTGCCCGTTGCACTCTTCTTCACGAAGCAGTTTGTGCTTGTCCTCATCAACATTGCGGCCACCCATATCATCGTATGTGAAATCGGTGCCCATAAAGTAGTCGGTCTTGGATGAAGCTCCGCTGATGCGGCGTGTTTTTTTCATTGCTGGCAGGTAGAGCCACTTGTCGTCTTCTTTGCCCCTCTGGTCATAGTCCCAGGTGAGGAATCCTGTTCCCTTCACATCTCCAGGATAAGTGAAGAACATTATTTTTTTTGTTTCTTTCCCTTCGTCCTTGGCCCATGAGACCATCTTGCGTTCGCGTTTGTCTCCATTTTTTTTGACGAGAGTGAGTTGCATTTCGGCATAACGGGTGTCGCCGTCAGGGCGATTTTTTACGCGTTGGACGATGTCGCGACCGGTTAGATTCTGTGCGTTTAATTGCATTATGGCAGCGAAAAGTATTGCTGCTAAAAGAAAATATCTTTTCATCTTTGTTGTTTTTTTTTATTGTTTAACATTCTTGTTCTTTACCATATACTTTGAATTTTTTCACCAGCAGGGGCGTGATGAAGAGGTCGGCAAGGAGTGCCGAAAGGATGCCGATGACTGCGAGCACACCGAAGTTGATACACATAGTGCAAGCCGAAGTGGCAAAGCAGGCAAAGACGGCTGAGGTGATTATGGATGTTGTGACAATAGCCACACCCACAACCCGGAAGGTGCGACGGATCGATACGCTATAGTTTGGCGTGCGGTCGTATTCTAGTTTGGAATGGTTGAAAAAGTGTATGGTGTCGTCGACAGCCATACCTAGCATCATAGGTATTAGTGTTGCGGTCATCATGTCGAGCGGAATGCCCATCCATCCCATAAAGCCACCCACGAAGATGGCAGGCATAAGGTTGGGAATGAGGCCTATGAGGCCGACACGTATGCTTTGGAAAGCTATCATTAATATGATGGCTATGATAAGTACCGAGATAAGGAACGACTGCATTTGTCCTCGTACTAGATACTGCATCATCGTGGTATATTGTGGAATGTTGCCTACTGCGGTCACAGTGACACCGGGGAACATTTTGGCAGTCTTCTTGGCGATATCGTTAAGTTCACGTTCCACCTCTGCCGAGTTGAAGTCGGATATCTCCACCATAAGGCGTAGGCGCTTGTAGCCATAGTCCATCCAGTATTCCGACTCCGATCCACCGGCATTCTCATAGAGCATCAGCATCTGTGCAACACCTTCTTCGGTTTCGGGAATGCGGTAGTGACTCTTGTCGCCTCCGTTAAGAGTCTGGTTAAGGTCTTTTATGATGTCAAGGATGGAATTGGTGCGTTTGGTCAGTGAATAGGTCTTCACCAATTCCTCCAGTTGCTCCAGTTTATGCAGGTTTTCGGGCTGCTTGGCATCGTCTTCATTTTCGAACTCCATCACAAGATCGTATGAGTAGAGTGCTCCTAGCTCGCTGCGCCCTACCGTCAGGACATCATTTACGTATGGAACGGCTTTGCCCATTGTTCGCTCAATGTCGAAAGCGGGCTCTATCTTCCAAAGCCCGATACCCAGCGCCACACAGACAATGGCAAATATGGCGATGATGGGTTTTGAAAATTTGAACGTGAAGTCGTTGAGGCGTTCCATTGCTCGGCTTAGTCGTGTGCCGCCTTCGCCATCGATACCGGGCTTGGGCTTCTTGTCTTTCCCGAAGGAGAGCAGTACTGGAGCCATAAGCAGTGTGGTGAAGAGTACAAAGAGAATTGTCAGTGAACTCATCATGCCGACACATTTCATGGGACGGATGGGAATTACCATAAACGACATCAGGGAGATAACTGTGGTCAATCCGCAGAACACCACCGACCAGCCAATCTCGCTGATGGTCTCCACTACGGCATGTTTTCGCTTGCCTTGCCGACGCATACTTTGGTTGAAATAGGAAAAGATATGTATGTTGTATGCAATTGCTACAGCGAAGGCCAAAATGGCAGGAATCATCAGCACAGTGCTGTCGACATACATTTGAGAGTAGCCTGCTATGCCAAAGGTGATGACTACTCCGCCTATCACCGATATTAGAGGACATACAATGCCGCGCAGCGAGCGGGTCATAATCAGCATCACCAAAATACAGATGATGGCGGCAATCATCACTAGTCGCCCCATCTCCTGGCCAATGTACACCGACTTCTGCTGAGTCACATAAGGCATTCCTGTAGCCTTTGGATGCAGTGAGGCGTATTTATCCTTCGTTATGATGTGGCTTACCTCTTCGCCGGTAACGATGTCGGGTGACACATTGCTGGTGAGTTTCCACTCCTCTTCCGAGGGGAATGCACGCAGTTTGACAAGAATCCATGCATTCTTGCCGTCTTTCGAGATAAGCTTGCTAGCCACATGTGGTTTGCTATAAGCCAAAGACCGGATCTGCTCCATCTCGGGCGATCCGGTCTCTGGTATTTCATCTGGTACTATCTGGACTATATTCATTCCGTCGTCCGTGCCCAGCATAAACTCAAGATCCACTAGCGACGTAATCTTGTCTCCGTATGAGAGCGAATCCAGCAGCTCCTTGCCTAGCTCACGCATTAGCGTGAGGTTCTCTTTGGTGAAGTGATTGTCACATTCGGTGAGTATACCGATAAAGTAATCGTTGCCAAAGTTCTCTTTGAACTCGTTGGTCTTCACCAGCATTGGGTCACCTTCAATGAAATAGTCGTCGAAGGAAGTTTGTTGCACCATCTTTGACATGCCTAGAAAAGACACTACTAGTACGATGGCAAACAAAGCGATGGCAGCCCATCGCCACCTTAGGAGGAAGGCCGCATACCTTCCGAAAAATGTGTTGATTTTGTGCGATTTCATTAGTTTTTTTTATTTATTATTAGACAATATTATCATAGTCACTGTTACTTACAGTACAAAAAATGTTTGAAAATAAGCAATGTAACAAAAATTAGGCTAGGGGAGGAGCCCGCAGCAGGGATGTTCCATAGCAATAGCTAATGATAGTGTCATTCGCCAAGTCCGGCTCTGTTGCTGTATTCCACTGTGGCAGGGCGAATTTTACTGTCGGTTGGATAATGTAATTGAGACTGAGAATATTACAATATGGGCAATCGTGATGATGGTGGTGATGATTTTCGAAGTGGCCTAAACACTGACGACAATTGTCCAGTGTGTCTATAGTATCATTATGTATATGCAACGATGAAATTATTGTTATTGGCATATAACTGGCCAATAGGAAGATAGGAGCAATATGTCGCAGCAATTGTTTCATCTTTCAATTAACAAAATTAAATTGTCTGTTGCGATGGGACAATACCCCAATAGGGTGATTTGTCATCTTCTGCATGATTTAGCGACTGCTGTCGGGCGGGGTGATGTATCTGGTTTGGCACGAGTGCAATAAAACAGAGAGATGAACGTTAAATAATTAAATGGGTTTCAATGTGACAGAATCGGAGCTATACAAGGAACTTGGCGTGTTGACCAGGAGCAAAGAGTTATGGGAGAATAATATTCCCTATGTCGCATCTTTGTTGACATCCGAATCTACGAAGATTAAGGCAAAGGCATTGTGGTTGTTGGGTGAGATGGGTCTTGCGTTCCCATCTTCTATCAGAGATGATGTCCCCATTATTGCCACTTTTATCGACAGCACTGATTCGATCCTGCGGGAGCGAGCCGTTAATGCTCTTGGTCGCATTGGGCGTGGCTGTTATCAATCTATTGTGGCTCATTGGCCTAGCCTTTTTCGCTTATCCCACGATAAAGAGTCGAGAGTAAGGCTGGCATTCATTTGGGCATCAGAAAATATTGCTATCATTACGCCCGACCCTTACAAAGATCATGTCTCGGTGTATGCTACGTTGCTGCACGATATTGACGACCGTGTCCGTATGGAGGCTCCTGAAATGTTTCGTGTCCTTGGTAAACGTAGACCTAAGTTTGTGGAACCTTATCTGGAAGAGTTAAAACATATCGCCTATACCGATAGCAACCGCGTGGTTAGGATTCACTGCCTTGGTGCCATCAAGGCTGCCTCATTTTAATACTGTAGTAGTATTCTTCTTAAGTGCACGTGTAGCAATTCGTATTCCCAATAGCGCGACGGGAATGGTCACAACAAGGACGACAACCAGCATGGGAATATTGTTGATGACGGTAAGCATCAACTGGTCGTAACCCGCGGGCATCTCCTCGACGGCAGCGGCAAGTGAATTGTCGGTGTCGGTCCACCAGTGTGCCGTATAGGCGAAGAACGAGAATGCAAAAGGTACAAAACTCCAACGGACTCCCTTAAGGGTGTCGTAGCCTTTCATTTTGCGGATAATTTCTGTCAAAACGGTCACTACTACCATTCCGATGATGAAGGCTACATCGGCTTCGCCCACAATCAAGAACAGAACGAGGATAAAGCCGTTGAGGGCTGTTGCCGCACCGAAATGAGGAAACAGTGTGCAGGTGTAGAGATAAATGAAAGCAGTTAGTAGAGGCAGAACCGCCCCTATATAGGCATAAAAAGCCGGATGGATTGCGCCGCTTGCGGCACCGATAATAAATGTGGCTAGATAGACGATGGCCATCAATAGAACTTTGAATACAGATTTCATTTTTTTTGTTTTTAAGATTGTTTTTGTTGAAAATTAATTGATTGTAGGTGTTGCAGTCAATGAGATTTTGAATGCAATATTATTCCTACAGCCAAGTATGGACAATACCTAAAAGTAATGATTTCTGGCTATAATCTCACTTGTCTTATTGTTTGTGATGATGTTTCTGCTTGATTGATAGGTGTTTCCAATAATCAATTTGTAATTGTGCTTAATCCTTTTTTTGAATAGAATTCATTTATCATTACGACTGTTTTTATTGATTGATTTTGTATCTTAGATGGTGGTATGTAAATAATAGCGTGTTTTTGCTACAAATATAAAGAGTGCAATAATTCATTTTACATTGCGTTAACATGAGGTATTTAACTTATGACTTTCTTAAGTTAATAATATAATAAAGACTATTTTGTTTACAAAATGAAGTAAGATAAATGAAACGTTCTTTTGTTCTATTGTTTTTTGTTTTAGTGTGTTGTATAGCCAGTGGGCAGCGGCGAGACGTCCGTTTCTGTCCTCGTCAGGGTGCCAATTCGGCTAGTGGCTGGGCACTGGTGGGTATTGCTCGCAATGTGGAGGACTCATTGTGGGTAAGCCTGGTGAGAGAGAAAGGCGGCGAGCCATTGGAAGAATGGCTGATACCAGGAGGTCGCGGGGTAGAATGTCTTTATCTGCCGCCGTCGCCTGGAGGTCGCTACCATTTGCGGGCTTCGTTGCGGCGTGGTGGTCCTCGTTTGGCTGAAGCAGTGATTGTCCGTTCGGATACGGTAATGGTTTTCAATTGTGATGCCAATTATTTCTGGATTGGAACTGAGGGCTTTCTGTTAGATGCTGTCAGTGGCAAGCCTGTACGTGGAGCAGAAGTGAGAGTGACTGACTATGAGAGCGAAACGCTGATGAAGACGATTCTGACGGATTCGGTTGGAGCCTATAGGATTGAAGGTCTTGAGCCGTGGAAGGATTATTCTGTTGATGCCGGTACGCAAGGATTGGGTATATTTTTTCAAGGTGATAAATTCTTCCGTTGCGCCTTTTTCAGCGACGACACGATTCATATGGTTTGTCGGGGTTTCTTGCCGAATGCCAGGCTGGTAGATGATAATGGCCGAGAGGTTGCTGTAGTTCAGTTCGAATATAACGATTTGGGCATTGGTGAGACTATGACGGTTCTGCCTCATGGTAATACTTTTAACTTGATATTTAACGAGCAAGATACTTTTGTTGTGGAGCGACAGTACGTGCCACAAATTGGTGGACAGCAGAGTGTCAAGACGTCTATTAACGTGGATGAGGAACAGTATCACCTTAATCAGCGTGAAATAGAAAGTATTCCGTCGGAATATGGTAGCATACGTTTTAGGGTAGTGGATTACAGTGGAGAACCTTTTCGTACGATGGTTCATGTTGATGTGTTGCGTATTGGCGAGTCACACCCATGGCGCATGAACACCTTCATCTCCACACCGATAGGTACCAATGTTATACATCATTCGATAGACAGCGCTGAGTTTGCACGTCGTTTCCCTTTTATTTTAATGGACACATTGAATCGTCATTCATTGTCTGAGTTGAGCGATTTTACCATCGCTGCCTCCTACGATATCGATATTGATGGCGGAGATACAGCATGTGTCGATTTGAGCAAGTTGGATTCGGGATTGTACCGCATTATTGTAAAAATGCCCTTACAAGAAGGGTGTGTGGACACTATCGACGAACTTTATTTCCATTATCGCACCCCCGGTTACCGACTTGGCAGTATTCCCTTTTATGCCGACAATATCAGCGGGTTGAGCTATGCTGAGGGCGATACGCTGAGGGTAAAAGTGGGTAGTTGTTATAGTGGGGTTACGGTATTGTGTCAAGTGGAAGTCAATGACAAGGTTGTGGTGGTTAAACAGTTGCGGTTTGACAACAACGACACGGTTATTAGCATGCCCCTACGCCAACGTGGTGTTGTGCAGATGAAATTTTTGTCGATGTGGCATGGAGAGTTTGTTTCATGGTCGACACGAGCTGAGGTTGGACGCACTCGGCGTGACTGGTACTGGGACGACTTATATCCGTATGAGACGTTTGATTTGTCAAGACAGTTCATAGATATATTTGGCTTTAAATGACGTTTTTTTATTATTTTACTGCACTTATGTGCTTTTTGTTAGTTAGGGATAAAAAAAAGCCTGCGCACATGCGCAGGCTTTTTAAACTATGCTATAGCTTGGATTAGAAGCAGTAGCGGATACCGAGGGCTATATCACCCCAATGGAAATCTGTGTCGGGAATGAAATAGAAGCGAGGACGGATGTCGAGTGAAAGCTGAATAGGAACAGCTTTGAAAACGTATTCAACACCAGCCTGACCTGCAAGAGCAAGAGCGAAATCACTGTCGCTGCCATAGCCGCTTTCCCATGTCCACATACCAAGGTGGGCACCAAAACCGGCATACCAGCCGAAGCCAGATCCGATTTCACCAGTCCACTGGTAGATACCAGTAAGGCTGATAGCACTGTGGTGGTCGCCGGAAGCCCAACCGAGATCGAGTTCGAGTCGGTTGCCACCAAGACCATGCTGCCATGAAAGTTCAGCGCCATAACCTTGTCCGCCGCCTACGCGAACACCAAGGGCGTTGTTCTGAGCATTAGCTGTTGCTGCCATTGCGAAGACAGCTGCGATAACTAGGAATAATTTCTTCATGTTGTAAAATTTTATTGATTGGTTAATACTTTTATGATGTGATCAGAGTAATATATCCTATTGTGATCAAAGTTTTTTTTTTGATTTACACGGATATTTATTTTTATAACTGCAAAATTATAAAAATATTTTGTGTTATTAAAAAAAATTAACAAAAAAAATTATTTTGAGAATTGAGTACGTTATGTAATTTGTTAGTTTACACCCATAATCAGCTTTATTTTGTCGGGCTCACGCACTTTTTTAAGCCGATTGTTATAATCCTCTTTTTCAAGAGAGCTGGACAACTGAACAAATTTTTCTTGCATAGCCATAAAGACTGATTGTTGTTTCAGATAGCTGTTAAGGTCGGCTTCACTCAATACAGAGAGTTCCATATCATATGTCTTGGCTACTCGCTCATATGCCTTGTGAATATTGACATAGTCTTTGAAGGCTGTTTTGAATTGCTTGGTATTGTTATCAATAATATTGTTGTTATTGATAATCTGAATGAATTTGTCTTGGGTTGAGATGAAATGGTTTAGGAGTTTAATGAAGTCGTCACCAGAACGTTGAGAGTTGAAGTGTGGAGTGAAATCGGTATATTTCATCATTTGTTTATATCCAGGCACTAGTCCGCGTGGTGCATTTTTTGTATTCAGAATCTGTTGGCTTCGTTTTTCTATTGTCGAGCGAATAGCTATAGTTTTAATGTACACTTGTTGCACCTGCTCGAAGTTGTCGAGCGTCTGGAAATAGCGGTCTGCGCTTGCTTGGTTTATAAATTTGGGGACGAAATCGGTTAAGGATACCACCTCTTTGTATGCTGAGACGATGTCATCGATATTCTTGGGACATATTCGTATAATGGAGTCGCCTCGGCTTGAGATGGTGTCAACTCTGAATGTGGCGTATTTGTATAAATGTTGAATGTCTATAATATCTTGTAATTTGTTGATGAATTTCTCACTTTCAGCAAGACTGGCGAAAGCGGGGATTGTGTTCTGTTCGTTGATATAGTCTTTATATGATGAGAATATATCTTTGTGTTTTTTTGAACAGAGTTGTTGGAGAAGTAGTGTATTGTGTGATATTGTGTCGCGAAGTTCTATGGTGTGAAGATAGTTCTGCTGTACCTCCATAATCTCTTTGAGCTGTCCGATGTAACTGTTGTACTCCGCGATGGTTTTGAAGTTTATAGGAATATGAATCTTCTTGAAAACACGAAGATAGGATTTGTTGACTTCGGTATGGTCTTTACCGGAACGGAGGTGAATGGTGTTTTTGAAAGCCTCTATCTGAACAGGAAGCGAGTTGGGCCCTAGTACACTGTCTATGACAGAGCGTTGGAAACGTTGGAGCTCATCAAGAAGCTTTATATTATTGTCTGTGGCGTTATTGTCGGTGAGGTCGTAACGGTTGTATACGGATAAATAAGCGTAGTAAATGTTTTTCAACTCTTTGACTTTCTCTTTATCTGATACACCGCGTGCGTCGCAGATGATGGTTATTTCTTTGTGTATATTTTTGATAGAGTCTTTTTCTATCGCCAACATTAGGTCTTTCTCCCTCTGTATGCGTGCCTCTTCGGCTTTTGCGCGTTCTTCTGCGGCACGTTTTTCGGCAATGAGACGTTCTTTCTCAAGCTGGTCATAATGCTCTGATTCGGAGAGAAGAAAAGCTGCTACCTGTTCCATTTGAGCCAGAAAAATGCCTGCGTCGACAAGGCAGTGGGATGAATCCATCCAAATGATGTTGCCATCGAGGGTGTATTCTGTCTTGAGGCTGTTTACCATGCGGTTGATGCGCACACGTTGTTGGCGGCACCACTGGCTCATAATGGGGTAGGCGTTGGGTTGCACTTGACGAAGGCTGTCGAGGATTGACGACAGAGCATCTTTGGAGTCGATAACGCGAGCGTCGACATTATAGTGAGGGCATAAACTGCGGGTGTGCAGCATGGTCACTGTAGAGTCGTGAACGTCATGCGACTGAGCCCATAAGGCTATGGTCGAAACCACGAGGAACAGCAGCGAAAACAGAATCCGTTTCATCGTCAAGATGTGATGTTGTGGTTATTGTAATTCCATCGTAAGTTGGTTGAGATCGGTTTCACCGATATCATAACTGGAACCATCGAAGCAATGGGTGCATATTTTCTCCTTGGGAAGACCTATGGCGTTGCAAACAATGTCGAGGCTGTTGAATTTGAGAGTGTCGACACCCACATGTTGACGTATTTTTTCAACCATAGCGGCATATTCCTTGGATGTCTCGTCGCGATAAGCGTCGAGGTTGCGTATTTGACCACCTTCAAGTTCCTCAATGCATCGACGTGCAATGAGCTCCATGTCGGTTTTTGAAGCCGAGAAGTTGAGGAAGTTGCATCCGTGGATAAGAGGAGGACAGCTTATGCGGATATGGATATGCTTAACGCCAGAGTTGTAAAGCATTTTGACTTGATCGCGAAGTTGGGTGCCACGAACGATTGAATCATCGCAGAACACAACGTCTTTGCCTTCAAGTACCTTACGGCTGGGAATGAGTTTCATTTTGGCAACGAGGTCACGTGATTCTTGGTTGACAGGCATAAAACTACGAGACCATGTTGGGGTGTATTTAAGTACACCGCGTTTGTATGGTATGCCTTTACCGGCGGCATAACCCAAAGCCATACCTATGCCTGAGTCGGGAATAGCAGATACAAAGTCGGCCTCAATGTCGTCGTTTTTACCCATCATGAGCCCCAATTTGTAACGCACTTCTTCGGCGTTGATGTCTTCATATTGAGCTACGGGATAACCGTAATATATCCAAAGGAAAGAGCATATTTGCATTTTGCCCGAGGGAGCAATGATTTGCTCAAGACCATCATGTGAGATGAATATGGCTTCGCCTGGCTCAACATAGCGGATTGTCTGGAATCCTAAGTTGATAAAAGAATGGCTCTCTGAAGCTACAGTGTAGTCTGTGCCGCGACGACCGATGACAAGGGGGGTACGTCCCAAGAAATCACGGGCGGCAATGATTCCTTTTTCAGTTAAAATGAGCATAGAGACACTGCCTTTAACATGACGGTAGACGTTGTTGATGCCGTCGGCAAAGTCTTTTCCCTGAGTGATGAGGAGAGCGATGAGCTCGGTAGGGTTGGTACCACCCATGCTGAGTTCGGTGAACTGCTGACGCTGTGCTAGACAGTAGTTCTCAAGCTCAGCCATGTTGTTGATTTTGCTTACTGTGCAAACTGCGAAACGACCGAGGTGTGAGTTGACTACAATGGGCTGTGGATCGGTGTCGCTGATGACGCCAATGCCCATGTCGCCAAGCATTTCGTGGATGTCTGAACTGAACTTTGTGCGAAAGTAAGAGTTTTGAATGTTGTGAATGTTGAGGTGGATTACGCCATTATCGATGGTGCTAAGACCAGCGCGACGTGTGCCGAGATGTGAATTGTAATCTGTGCCGTAGAATAGATCGGTGGCACAGGGATTTTTGGTTACAACTCCGAAGAGACCGCTCATAATTAATTGTTTTAAAAGATGATAATTATATATTTGGAAATGAATTAAAAGTGCAAAAATACGATTTTTTTGACAGATATGAGCTGTTAAAATATTTTTTTTTGAAGTTAAATGTAGTGTTTTGTAAATGAATCTATTAGTATTTTGTGCTCTATCATTATACAGACATACCTATTCAAACACCTCGTCGGTTGGTATATAGTTGTTGAGAGGGAAGTCGGTAGTCGTATTTACTAATTTTTGGGTTTGGGGAGTGAAAGGCTGCCGTACTCGTATGTAGTTGTCGGTGAAGCCGTAAATCATGTTCTCTTTGATAGTGCTCTCCCAAAGAACTCGTCGGCTGAGTCCTTGTTGACTTTGGTAGAACTGCTGTTTTTTGAGGTCTGATATGGCTTGAAGTTGGCGGCTATGTTCGCGGCGTTGATGTATTGCTATACGTCCGTCGAGTTTAAGCACGGCGGTGTTGGGACGCTCGCTAAAAGTGAAGACGTGGAGATATGAGATAGGCAGGCTTTCAACGAATTGTTTTACTTTTTCAAACTCTTCTTCTGTTTCGCCGTTGAATCCAGCCATGATGTCGGCAGCGATGCATGCGTCGGGCATGACAGACTTGATTTTATCAAGCAAGTTATGATAAAAGTGTGTGTTGTAACGGCGGTGCATAAGAGATAGAATTTTGTCGCTACCGGCTTGCAAAGGAATATGGAAATGGGGAAGAAATGCTCGTGATGAGGCTACAAAATCGACAATATCGTTGGTTAGGAGATTGGGTTCTATGCTTGATATTCTGTATCGCTCTATCTCCTCTATTTTATCGAGTTGCTGAATTAGTTGGAGAAGTGTCTCGCCGTTGTTGATGCCAAATGTGCCAGTGTTGACGCCTGTAAGGACAACTTCTTTGGCTCCTGATGCTGCTATTTGGCGTGCCATAGCCACTGTCTCGGTCACTGTAGAGCTCCGCGATCTGCCACGAGCGAATGGTATTGCGCAGTAGGTGCAAAAGTAGTCGCATCCGTCTTGGATCTTGAAAAAGGTGCGCGTGCGGTCGGCATGAGAATATGCAAGGTGGAATTCTGGATTGGATGAGGAAAGCTCAGAATTTGTGATACTTTTGTGGTCGGCAATATAGCGCTCCACATAATCAAGGAGATGGTGCTTCTGTCCGTTACCTAGGATAATGTCTACGCCGTCTATATTGGCAACCTCGGCGGCGGCATTTTGGGCAAAACATCCAATCACGGCAACTATGGCGTTTGGGTTGGCGGATGTGGCTTGGCGGATGGCGTTACGACATTTTTTTTCTGCTATGGCTGTGACGGTGCATGTGTTGATGACATAGAGGTCGGCGGCATCGCTAAAGTCGACTTGTTGCCAGCCGGCTTGTGTGAAACGGCTTATAATGTCGGAAGTTTCGGCAAAATTGAGTTTGCAGCCAAGGGTGTGTGCGGCGATGGTCATTGGAGCAAAAAGAGACGAAAAATCTGTTTGTTTTTTGGGCTGAAAATATGAATATGACAGCGTCTAAATGCTAGTTTTTACTGATGTTTTGAGGTTTTTATGCCTGTTTTTTTTGAAAAATATTACATTGATATAGTTGTTATTATGAAATGTGGTAAGAAGAAAAGTGAAAAAATATTTTGTGGAATTTGGGAAAAAACTTATTTTTGCAAACGAAATCACTAAGAGATTTAGTGTTTTGAAGAAATTTTTGGATTTTGTAATAGTGTTTAATGTGATCCTGGACGATGTGGTATCGTCCAGGTTTTTTTCTATTCGTCCAAAGCGTCAGGGCGTTTTAACGATTTTACAAGTTTTAAACACTCTTCGTCCGGGAAAACGGTGAAAGGCGATTTGGGAGAAAGTTCCAGGATATTGCGTCCTTCAGAGTCTTTGGTAATGCCAACAACGCTGTTTTTGTTAGCAATGATACGGTAGCGTCGGTCAACGATGACAAAATTGTCGCTGCCTACACGTTCGTTAATGATTTCGGGACTGTCGCTGCAGGTGAGTTTTGTGCCATCGGAAAGGTAAACATTGGTTCCAAACGAGCCCTTAGGCATGAAGTAGGCGATTTCAAAGACCGATACCCAGCGTTCGGCAGGGGCGTGCAGCAGTATCTTGCGCTCTGCAAGGAGGTCGTTATTCCACATCTCGTCAACAACGAGCTTGCCAGCTTCATAAATCCTGTTTTGGCCATGTCTGGCACCATTGTTGTAGAATCCTTCACGTATCATGTTTCCGTCTTCACCATATTCCACCAAACGACCATGTATTCCGCCATTGACATAGTAGCCAGTAATGTAGCCTTTGTCGCCAATACGTTTCCACCAGCGACCGTTACGATGGTTGTCTTTCCATCCCGAGACCTCGGCGGTATCGCCTTTTGCGTTGAAGATTACTTGTCGACCTTGTTTGATACCCATACGATAGGAGGTGACTTTGATCACCTTGCCGTCTTCGTTGTAGAAATGCCATACACTGTCGCGATTCTTTTGGTCGTAATATCCGTCAGCGAGGAGGTGCCCCTTCTGGTCGTAGGCTTCGTGGCGGCAGTAGCGACCAGGGACGGTGAAGGTGTTGCGTATCTTCAGTGTCCCGTCGGGATAGTAGTAGTTGAATACGCCAACCTCTTTGCCGTCTTGAAATGTGCCTTCAAAAATGCGACTGCCATCTTTGTCGGTTTTAATCCATTTGCCTTGACGGCGACCTTGTTTGTCTATTTTGTTTTGGGCGTTGCATGCAAAACCCAAAAGTAAGAGTGAAATAATGATTAATCTGTATTTCATGAGATGTTTTTTTTTGTTGTCTAAAGTAAAGAAAGAATGGTAATATTGTGATAATTATTTCTGATATGTCTATTCGTGTGATTGTTGACGGATGTGGTTCATTACACGTTGTGTTGCTGTGTCCTGCATATTGTCGGGCAGAAGGGTTGTGTGCTTGCGTTTGGGCTTGGCGTTGTTTGTCGCAGGAACCGACGATTCTGACTCTGAGGGGTGCCATTCTTCTTCGTCACCTTTGCGAGGACGTGATGCGGGCTTTACATAAACACGCTCTCTAACAGCGTTGAAACGTACGGTGTACTCGCTATTTTTGCTGTCGGGTTTTATTGTTAGTGTTGATGCAACTTCGTATGGGTCGTCGATGACAACTCTTATGTGGTATTCTTTCGATTCTAAGCCTTTGACGGTTACCATACCTTTGGATTGCTGGTTCTGCAAGACACCATTGACATAAAGGAAGAATTTGGCATCGGTGACCGAGGTAAAAGTGAGGGATAGGTTTTGTGCTTTGAGCGTTGTCGAAAATAAAATCGATACTATGATGAGAAGAAGGCGAAAACGCATATTAATATAATTGTTTTGGTTAAATTGGGTGTTTGCTTGCTGGAGTGTTTTTGTTGATAGTTATCGATGGAATGTATGTTATTTTGATTGTAAATAATTTGGGCAGCGTAGATTGTTGTGTTTTATTGGCTGAATGTAAAGGTAACTTTTTACATTGTTAACTAATGTTTTTCATTCAGCTTTTGCTTTATTGGTTAATGTTGAGGTTGAATTTGTAATTTTTTTTTAACGCAGTATTGTTTTTTTTATTGTACGTTATAACAATAAAGATTTGAGAAAGCCGTTATAGACGAGTGAAATTAAAGTGCGCAAACATTCGTCTACTCTTTTTTATCCTTGCAGTGATAGCCACTGTTAATGTGGCAGCACAGGGCGTGGTCAGCTTTCGCGGTCGCGTGTTGTCGTATGACGGCAAGCCTCTGGCGGGAGCCCATGTCGCGGCGGTAAGTTTGCAGCCTGTAAAGGGTGCCGTGTGCGATATGAACGGCCATTTTAAGCTGGAATTGCCTGCCGACAGTAGTATCAGGATCGAGGTGAGTTATTTGGGCTATACCACCAAGGATACGGTTTTGTGTCAGAATGGTGGAACTACGACTGCAATCACATTTCGCCTGAAGGAGTCGGCTAGGCAGCTCGGTCCTGTTCAAATAACAGAAGAGAGGTCGAGGACAACAACTTTCACCGCCATCGACGTGGAACGCTTGGAACGATATGTGGGACCGCAGTCGGGTGTTGAATCTTTACTTAAAACCCTGCCCGATGTGAGCTCGAATAACGAGATGTCGTCACAGTACTCGGTACGAGGAGGGTCATTTGATGAGAATCTTGTGTATATCAATCATGTGGAGGTATATAGACCTCTCCTTGTCCGCAATGGACAGCAGGAAGGTACATCAATGATTAATCCCGATATGGTGGATCATATCTTGTTTTCGCCAGGAGGCTTTGATGCCACCTATGGCGACCGCATGGCTTCGGTCCTCGACCTTGTCTATTCCAATCCTCCCGCATATGGCGACTCGACGACGGGTTTTATACATGATGTGAAAGGAAAAGTGTCGGCTTCATTTCTTGGCGCTTCTTTGTCGTTGAAAGGACTGGCAGGCAAGAAATTCTCCTATTCCTTGGGCCTCCGTCAGCATTCTAACAGGTATCTTTTCGGCTCACTAGACACCAAGGGCAACTACACAACTTCATATAGCGATATGCAGTCACTTTTGTCCTATAAGGTGAATGATGCTCTAGACTTACATCTACTCATGATGGTTTCTCGCAACATTTATGGGCTGATACCGGAATCGCAGACTACCACCTTTGGTGGCTTCAACGAAGCAATGCAGTTTGAGGTTTACTATGAGGGAGAAGAAAGCGACAGCTATACAACTACGCTGGCAGCTTTGTCGGCAGACTACCATCCCAATGACGACTTCAAACTTAGGTGGACATGTTCCTTTCAAGGCAATCGTGAAAACGAAAGCTACGACATCCTTAGCCAGTATATGCTTTATGAGCTCAATGTCGGCAATTATGATGAAAATGGAGAGACGGAGCGTTTCGACCGTGGAATAGGGTCTTTTTTGGAACATGCACGCAACAATTTGAAGACTAATATTTTTGCTGCCGAGGTGCAGGGTACCAACTATGCTGCCCTTGGCAACTGGAACTGGGGCTTGAAATTGCAGCATGAGCAATTCCGCGACCGCATGAAAGAATGGAAGCTTGTTGACTCATCGGGCTTTGCCCTGCCAACGGTACTGCCGTTGCCTGGCAATGATAGCAATATGCCTTTAACGCCGATACTTCAACTATATTGCAGAGCTAACCACGCGGTGTCGTCGTCAAGGCTTACTGCTTTTGTACAGCGCAATGTTGACTTTTATAACGACAGAGGCGACCTCTTCTCTTTTGTCGCTGGAGTAAGAGCTCATTGGTACGATGTTTATTTTGGAGGAGATACTTTGTCTGGCAATGTCTCTAACTATGCGCTGACGGCAACGGCAAACAATGACGCTGATCATAACAGTCATCTGTTCATATCACCTCGTCTGAGTTTCAACTATAAACCTCAGTGGAGACGTAACATTCTTTTTCGTTTGGCTGCTGGCATTTATAGCCAGGCGCCATTGTATAGGGAGTTCCGTTACGACAACGGTGAACTCAACCATAACGCTCTTCCGCAACGTTCCTATCAGGCTATGGGAACCATGGATTGGAATTTCCATATTGGCAATAGTCCGTTTAAATTCACCGCCGACGTCTATTATAAATATATATCAGACCTTATTGCTTATCGCATTGATAATCTTAGAATTCGTTATGATGCTGAAAATAATGCGGTTGGGTATGCTGCGGGATTGTCATTGAGACTTAGCGGCGAGGTCGTTGAAGGGTTGGAGTCATGGGCGTCGCTGTCGCTTATGAAGACTCAGCAGAATATTGATGGTGACGATTTTGATTGGATAGCTCGTCCTGCAGACCAACGTATTAGTTTCAAGCTTTTTTTCCAAGACTATGTACCATCGGTGCCATTCTGGCGTATGTCGCTAAGTTTAATAGCAGGTAGTGGCATGTCGTTTACCTATCCCACACAGCGTGATTTTTCTCAGTCGCACTACTATCCCGCCTACTTTCGTGTGGATTGGGGCAACACTCTGCAGCTTTCTCATTTCCCCAAGCTGCGTGACAGCTGGCTTATGCGTTATGTCGACGATGTTCTGCTTTCTGTTGAAGTGTTCAATCTCTTCGACTACAAGAACGTGGTGGCCTATACTTGGGTTTCCGACTACGCCAATCAGTACTATCCGGTGCCTAACTACCTCACAGCTCGCCAACTTAATTTCAAAATAACAGTGACATTCTGAGTCTGGTAGAGATGCTAGTCTGTATAAATAAAAGCTAACTATCGATTTATATCTAAAACAATCTGTATAGAGCACGATGAAAGACACACTAACCCCACAAGATATAGACAGAAGTGGTTTGGAACCACAGAAATTTGTGATGACCAATGGTCAAACTCTCTATTATTTCCCAGATAGAGGTACTGAATTGGTGAAACTAGATTTCATATTTAATGCGGGCACTGTGTTGCAAGATAAAAAAATGCAGTCTGCGTCGGCTATCCAACTGCTAACAGAGGGCACTAGTAAGCACACTGCACAGCAGATAGCTGAGTTTATGGATTTTCGTGGCATTGTGGTCGAAAAGAGCAACGACGCGGTATCTGCCACGATAACTGTATATACTTTGTCGCGCTATCTCGACGAATTGCTGCCCATGCTCTATGAGATTATCACCGAGCCTGTCTATGATGAGAAAGAATTCATGGTTTACATTGGCAAGAGAAAGCAAGAGTTGTTGACTCACATGCAGCAAACTTCTTTTGTGGCACGCAACGAATTTTATGCGTTACTTTATGGCGATAATCATCCTCTGGGCACATTTGCCACACCTGAAGATATAGACTTGCTCAATGTTGCCGATGTCTCTGCTTTCCATAAACTGTATCATTCCCCTGAAAGTATGACTATCGTTGCCGCTGGCAATGTCACCGACAAGGATTTGAAGAGTATAGAGAACATCTTCGCTCAAAAGAAATATGTAGCGCCTGCCGACATTGTGCTTCCGCAGCCAATGGGGACCTGTGGGGCTAGAATTAATGGTTTTTTGCCCAACGCTGTTCAGACAACGCTGCGTATTGGACGTTTGCTGCCTTATAATTGGAATGATGTGGATTATTCTAAATTTATGGTGCTTAATACTTTGTTGGGTGGTTATTTTGGCTCTAGGCTGATGAGTTCGATACGAGAGGATAAGGGATATACTTATGGTATCTACTCTCAGACACATGTTTCTAAAGGTAGTATTACTTTTTTCATTGTTTCCGATGTTGGTGCCGATGTGGCTGAAATGGCGTTGAAGGATATCCGTGTTGAACTTGACAAACTGAGTTCCGAACTTGTGTCTGCCGACGAGCTTGACTTGGTTCGCAATTGTATGCTGGGTGACTTTATGCGCAGCATTGATGGTATCTTTGAGCGCAGCGAGCGTTTCTGTCAGATGTTGACAAATGGAATAACAGAGAGCTTCACTGACAACTATTTTGACGTGCTGACGCCAGAAAGCCCTCACGCAATAACGCCGGAAAAAATACAGTCGCTTGCCGCGAAAATCTTCGCTCCGGAAGAGATGACGGTAGTAACAGTAGGACGGAAAGACTGACGCTTATTAGTAGTTTCTGATTTTCATGTAGTCTTCGGGAATGCCGATGTCGAGGAAGAAGGCGCCTGAGGCGTAGGCGTAAAAATCCTCTTTGCAGAATTGTTTTTGCAAAATTTCTTTTTCAAAAGAGAAGCTCTCTCCTAGAGGGTGCTCTTCGAGAAGGCTGCGGTCAAGCATGTATATGCCGCCGTTGATGGTTCCTGCGCCTCCGGCACTGTTTTTCTCTGTAAAACGGCAAATACGGTCGCAACAGTCTGTTGTGACAGATCCGTAACGTGCAGTGTCTTCAACCATACGCAATACTACGGCAAGTCTGGTTGGGTGACTGTGATAAAAGTTGATGAGGTCATCGTAGTTGATGCGGAATAGTGTGTCACCATTAAGTACAACGACCTCTTTTTCGTGGCATTTCTCTATGGCGTTGCGCATACCTCCACCTGTGCCAAGAGGCTCGTTTTCGACAGCGTAGGATATTTGTATGTCTTTGTAATGGCTGCCAAAATGGTTCTCGATGGTCTCGTGCATGTATCCTGTAGAGAGCACTATGTGGGTGAAATTGTATAATGCAAGTTCGTCCAAAAGCAGCTCAAGAAATGGCCGTCCGCCTTTGACGGGAGCCATAGGCTTGGGAACGTCGCTGACAACGCTGCGCAGGCGTGTGCCGAAACCGCCAGCAAGGATTATTGCCTCCATAGGTAGCTTGTTATTGTTTGGGAAACATGGCCGATTCGACAAGCTCGCAAATTATGTGACCAATCATAATATGGCTTTCCTGTATGCGTGGAGTGTCGTTGCTGGGAACATTGAGGAGTAGGTCGGAGATATCTTTCATTTTTCCACCAGTGGCGCCGGTAAGCGAGATTGTAGTGATCCCCATTTGTTTGCAAACATTGTAGGCTTCAATAATATTCTTGGAGTTGCCTGAAGTGCTGATGCCGATTAGGACGTCGCCTTTGTGTCCTGTGCCCCGCAGCAGGCGGGCAAAGATATGCTCGTAGCCATAGTCGTTGCCAACAGCGGTGAGATATGAGGTGTTGCAGTGAAGGGCTTCGGCGTTAAGAGGAGGTCTGTCGTAATAGAAACGGCCGCTAAGTTCTGCAGCGAGGTGCTGTGCGTCGGCGGCGCTGCCTCCATTGCCGCAGAAGTGTATTTTGCCGCCGTCCTTGAGTGAGTTGATAATCATATCGGCAGCCTTCTCGATGCGGGCAAGAAAGTCGTTGTCGGACAGTATCGCTTGTTTGGCGGCGATGCTTTGTGCTATAGATTCTGATATTCTAGGATTCATATTGAAGGAATGTTGGTGTATCTTGTTAACGTGTGGTTGTACAATATAGTATGTTTAGTCGGGATTTTGGTTGGGAATAAATCTGACAGGGAGTGAGAATTCTGTGCGCACTATTATTCCTTCTTGTTTGCCGGGATTCCATTTTGGCATCAACTTGACCAGACGTACGGCCTCTTCTCCACAGCCGTATCCTAAATCACGCATTATTCGCACATTGCTAATCGTGCCGTCAGTCTCTACAGCAAAGCACACTACAACAGTACCGGAAACGTTTGCTTCGCATGCGGCTTCGGGATAGTGTAGATTATTGTTGATGAAATCGTACAATGCCTCCTCTCCGCCAGGGAATGATGGGGATTCTTCTATTATAACACCCAACAATTCATCATCCTCTTCTATGGCGGATGTGTCTGGTGTGTCTGGTAAGTCTGATTCTATTACGCCAAGAGATTCATCAATTCCAGGTATAGGAATGTCTGTGTTGTCGTTCACGATAGTGTCAGTGACACCGGTGGTGTCTGCAGGAATTGTGTCGAGAGGCGTATCTATGCTCAGTATAGGTTCTGCCGTACCGCCGCATGCGGCCAGCGACAATGTAAGACCTGCGATTGTAGCTGCCTGGCCGGCAGTCACATGACGCATCAGCGTATGTTCAAGATAGCGCGCTTCGGCCTCGCATTTGGGACAGGTGCCAAGACAATCGCCCGTATGCTTGCACTCGGCTTGATTCAGCTCTATGCCGTTCTCGTCAGCTATGTGCCGCCGCACAGCCTTAAGCGCATTGCATATTCTTTTGCCTCGTTTCATATTATTGGTATGGTAATGTGGTAATAAATAGAATGTCTACTCTTTCATTGTCCATGTTTTGAGGCCTTCGGTTGTAAATTCGTAACGGTGTACGACACCTCCAAATTGCATTAGAGCATCGGCTACGCTGTGGCGCGTGAGGCCAGGACAATAGAAGAACATAAAACCGCCGCCGCCAGCGCCGCTTATCTTGCCTCCCGAGGCTCCGCCTTGGCGTGCCGCTTCATATATTGAATCAATACGTGGATTGCTGATACTTTTTGCCATCTGCTTCTTGTATTGCCATCCAAAGTCAAGAATCTCACCAATGCGGTCTATGTCTCCCTTAAGGAGCACCTCTTTCATCTGCACAGCTTGCTCTTTGAGTTTGTGCATCGACTCGATACTGTTGGTCTTCTTGGCTTTAACGTTTTGCTGTTGCTCCTTGATGATGTCGGCACTAACGTGACTAGTGTCAGTATAGTAAAGCAGTAGGTTGTGGCATAGCTCGTCTTGATAGCGTTGTCGTATGCGGAGGGGGTTGACGATGACGTTGTCGCCAACAAACTCCATGAAGTTGAATCCGCCGAAAGTCGCAGCATATTGATCCTGTTTGCCTCCTGCTAGGCCAAGGTCTACGCGCTCTATCTCATATGCCAGGCGGGCGATGTCGTATTCTCCGAGGGGAAGCTTAAGCCATTCTACATATGCGCCAAGGATGCTGACCACAAGGGTGGATGATGTGCCCATTCCACTGCCTGCCGGAACATCGACAAATGAGGCTATCTTCAACGAAAGAGGCTTATGGGTGAACTGTCGCACAATGCGATTGTAAACGCCCTTGTGAAGAACAAAATAGCCATCGGTGTCGACTTCCATTGCGTCGTAGTACTCCTCTCTTAGATGTTTGTCGGGCGCAAGGAAAACAACTTTCCCATCGTTGGTGGGCTCTATGGTTGTGTAGGCAAACATGTCTACTGTTGCGTTAAGAATGGCTCCGCCATATATGTCTGAATAAGGGGAGACATCGGTGCCGCCTCCTGCCAAACCTAAACGTAGTGGTGCCTTGCTGCGTATTATCATGGTATTAAGTTGAATTTTTTTTAGATTGTTGATGGTTTTGGATGAGTTGTTGTCGTTTTGTGGCAGATTGTTAGAACGTTAGAGACTGTCAATGGCGGCAGTCATATTTTGCCACGAGTATTTTTTCTTCTCCTCTTTGACCCCCTCTGTGAAAGCGGCTTCGTGACTACCTTGATAGTACTCAGATAGTACTTGGGCTATTTGGTCCGAGTCGGGCTCTACCACATAACCTATCTTCCCGTCGGGGACAATCTCTGCCAATCCGCCCACATTGGTGACTAGCATCGGCTTTTCAAAATGAAACGCTATCTGGGTCACTCCGCTTTGTGTCGCGCTCTTGTATGGCTGTGCCACAATGTCGCAAGCACGGAAATATCGGTTTACCTGACTGTCGGGTATAAAGTCGGTGAACAGCAGAACGCTGTCTTTAATGCCCAGCCGTTCTATCTGTTCCAAATAGGGTTTGGAGTCGCCATAAAACTCTCCTGCAACCATCAGTTTGATCCCCGCAGCTTTGATTTCGGGTTTGGCCATAGCGTCCAAGAGCAAATCAAGCCCTTTGTACCCCCTTATGAATCCAAAAAACAACACATAGCGTCCCTCGGGGTCCAGATCGAGAAGCTGACGTGCGCTCTCCTTGCTGATAAGTTCTCCATAGTGGTCGTAAAGCGGGTGAGGGCAGAAGCGTCGAGGCTTGTTTTTGTCGAATATCGAAAGGTCGTTGAGCACCGAGCGTGACATCGCCACGAAACCGTCGGTCGATTTGACAAAATAGCGAGAGAACATCTTGTCGCCGGGACGATGCTCGTGAGGTATTATGTTGTCAAGTATAGAGACGATGCGTGTGTGATGGTTGCGGCGCACTCTACGCTCAATGGTGCCTAGGCACGGCCCCATGAAAGGAAGCCAATATTTGGTGATAAGCAGGTCGGGGCGTTTTTTTGCTATTTCGCGACCTACAGATAGCCAGTTGAAAGGGTTGATGGAGTTGACGCGACGATGTATGACAAGCCCTTCGGGAGCGGGCTCGTCGCTATATTGTGTCTTTCCAGGAAAAAGAAAAGAAGGGTACTGCAGAGTGAAAGTGTATATTTCCACCTGGTCTCCCCGCTGTAGGTACTCGTATGCCAGCCTTTCGTTGAAGGCACTGAGCCCGCCACGATACGGATATGCTGTTCCTACTATAATGATTTTCATTGACTAAAGTTTGAAATGAAAAATGTTTCAAATTGCAAATTTACATAAAAATTATCGTTTATTATAATAATTTCGTTTTTTTTCTGTTTTCAAATATACTTTAGTAAAAAAAGCCGCTCATACTTTTTTGACGACAAGATTTGATAATAATTGAGAATCAAGCTATGTTATTGAATTTGCTACAATGGTATACGATGTTAATTGATTGATAATAAGAAAGTCTTTTCGACTTTTAAACCTTATATTAAAACATTTTTTCAATATTTTTAGTTATGAGACATCTGTTTTTGATAATGGCAGTGGTTGCCGGCATGATGATCCCCTCGGGATGCACGGCACAGACAAAAGAGAAAAAAGAGTATGCAAAAAAAGTGGTTGAGGCCGTTCAGCGACCAAATCTGACTACTCAAACAGACTTTAGCGATGTCGCGGCATTGACTATCGACGGCGTGGTGCACATCAAGACCGAGATGACCAAGCTGACCCCGCTGTATCAGACTTTCTTCGGAATGATTATCGATCGCGGAGTGCGCAAACAGACTTACAACGCCTATGGTTCGGGCGTAATCATCAGCGATGATGGATATATTGTTACCAACAACCATGTTGTGCAGGACGCTGAAAGTGTCTTTGTCACTCTCAACGACAAACGTGAGGTCCCGGCTCGCATTGTGGGTTTGGACCCCGCTAC
This sequence comes from uncultured Bacteroidales bacterium, assembly GCA_900316965.1. Lineage (GTDB taxonomy): Bacteria > Bacteroidota > Bacteroidia > Bacteroidales > P3 > Colimorpha. Next base: position 55,808 of record ONEY01000006.1, on the reverse strand, counting down.
CGATTTGGCTGTGATTAAAATTGAGGCTACAGGGTTGCAGTCGATACCTTTCGGCAATAGCGACTCGGCTCGCATTGGCGAACCGGTGCTTGCAATAGGCAATCCTTTCAACCTGACATCAACCGTAACAGCGGGCATCATCTCAGCCAAAGCAAGATATATGAATATCATCAACAACCCTGGCGTCGAAAGCACCATTGAGTCATTCATTCAAACCGACGCAGCTGTCAACAGCGGCAATTCAGGCGGCGCTTTGGTTAATGGTCATGCTGAACTTATTGGTATCAACACTGCCATCGCCAGCGGCAACGGCTACTATACGGGCTATTCCTTCGCCATCCCTAGCAACATAGCTCGCAAGGTTACCAGCGACTTGCGACAATATGGTGTCGTTCAACGTGGCTACCTTGGAGTCAATGTTGTCGAGGTTACTGGCGATGTTGCCAAGCAACTTAATCTCAGCGAGCCTAAAGGCATTTATATCGCACGTGTTATCCCTGACTGCGCAGCCGACAAGGCAGGTATGAAAAAAGGCGACATACTGCTCAATGTCAATGGAATGGAAGTGAATTCGTATGCCTCAATGATGGAAGAGGTGGCTCTTTTCAATCCTGGCGACCAAGTGGAGGTTACTTTTCTTCGCGACGGTAAAGAGTATAATGTAAAGCTGACTTTGCTCAACTCGAAAGGTAACACTCAAATAATTAAAAACTTGTAGTTGCTTGCACGACCTTGATTCGAAATACAGAGAGATGACCGAGACACCAGTGCCAAGACTGGTGTTGCGTTTGGCATTGCCAAGTATGGTGAGTATGGTTGTTACTGCCCTTTACAATGTCGTCGACGCTGCTTTCGTTGGTCATCTTTCAACCGAAGCCACAGCAGGTATAGGTATAGGCTTCGCTTATATGGCTTTCATTCAAGCAGTAGGCTTCTTTTTCGGTCATGGGTCGGGCAATTACATCTCTCGTGCCCTTGGCTCTTTACGTCGTGACGACGCTGGCAATATGGCTGCTGTGGGTTTCTTTACCCCTTTGTTGGTGGGCTTTGTGGCGGCTCTAATAGGACTGCCATTGTTGCCCGAGCTTGTCAGATTGCTGGGAGCTCCTTCTAAAGTGGTACCTTTTGCTTGCGATTATCTGAGATTCATCCTTATTGCATCGCCCTTCATGATGTCGGCTTTGACGTTGAACAACCAATTGCGTCTTCAGGGCAACGCCCGATTTGGCATGATTGGCATCGTAAGCGGCGCGGCACTCAACATAGTCCTTGACCCTCTGTTGATATTCTCTTTGGATATGGGTGTCACAGGCGCCTCGTTGGCGACAGCGATAAGCCAGCTCTTTGCCTGGTGTCTGCTCTTGGGTGGAACCACACGTGGTGAATCGGTGCATATCAAGCTCCGCAATTTCAAGCCTTCTTGGTATTTCTATAAGGAAATTGTTGCAGGTGGCTTACCCTCATTGTGCCGTCAAACTTTCAATTGCGCCTCTGTGGTTTTGCTCAACTATGCGGCCGCTAGTTATGCTCCAGTAGGTCAGGAGGACTCCTCGGTGGCGGCGTTTGCAGTTGTCTCTCGAACAACGATGTTCGCCTTTTCTCTCATCTTGGGCTTCGTACAAGGGTTTCAGCCCGTGTGTGGCTTCAATTACGGAGCCCACAAATATGGACGAGTGAGACAGTCTTACCTATTCGCCTTCTCAGTATCAACAATCATGCTTACTGTGCTTTCTGTTGCGGGTTTTATCTTTGCCCCTCATATTATCGCCATTTTCCGTGACAAGGATCCTGTACTTATTCAAATCGGCACGCAGGCTTTGAGATGGCAGTGTGCTGTATTCCCTCTTGTCACTCTGAGTACAGCCACTAATATGTTATTCCAAAACATCAGAATGCCAATACGGTCGACGCTGCTCTCTATTGGCCGTCAAGGTCTTTTCTTTATACCCGCTATTCTCTTATTGCCTCGTTTCTATGGCTTGAACGGCGTTGTCGCGACACAGGCCGTCGCAGATGTTTGTACATTCTTGCTTTCTATTCCTTTCGCGATGTGGATATCTCGGCAATTGAGGGAGAAGGAATATGAGACTCGTCGAAATGGAGGCTGTAATAATAATCTACTCTAATCTTTCAATGATGTTCTTTGGTGAGATATTATCCTTGTTTGTGGCTTTGTCGTTCACAGTAACGGCTCTTTTTGCTGAGGTTGGCTCTAAACGTATGGGATCCTTGCCATTCAATGCCGTGAGGATGACAATGTCGCTCTGCTTTTTGGCTCTGACACTATGGCTTACTATGGGTGTTCCTATCCCGCGTTATGCCAATAGCTCTACTTGGCTTTGGCTGTTATTGTCGGGACTTGTAGGCTACGTTGTAGGCGACTACTGCTTGATGAAGGGGTATATCATAATAGGCTCTCGTTTCGGACAGCTGTTTATGACTTTGTCGGCACCAACGGCAGCAATACTTGGACGCATATTCATCGGCGAGCATATTCGACCATTTGCCATAGTGGGTATGCTGGTAACATTGACTGGTATCGCAGTTTCAATACTGTCGAAACGTGACGATGCAAATGAAGATTCTACTGCTACTAAGACAACTTCTATGGTCAAGAAATTTCGTCTTTCGTTACCAATGAATGGTTTGTTTTTTGCTGTTATGGCTGGAATATGCCAAGGCGCGGGATTGGTGCTGAGCAAGATAGGTCTGGATAACTATGATTCGTCGCTTGCTTTGCTAGGCTTGGATGAAAACATGATACCCGATGGCGCCATATTGCCTGTTCCTTTACGGGTTAGCATCCCTTTTGCATCAACTATGATACGTGGCATAATGGGTCTCGCTGGTTTTATGTTTGCTCTGTTATGTTTTTCTAAGAATGGTGTTGCTCAGTTGCATCATGCGGTGGGCGATAGAAAAGCTATGAGAAGTGCTTTTTTCTCAATGATGTTTGGCCCTTTCATCGGTGTTGGCTTGTCGTTGATGGCGACACAATACACAGCAACAGGTATTGCGCAAACTATTTTTGCGTTAACGCCTGTTCTTATAATTCTGCCTTCTGTGGTGTTTTTCCATCAGAAGGTGACATTGCGTGAAGTGATTGGCGCTATTATCAGCGTCTTTGGAGTAAGCCTTTTCTTTGTTGGATAAGAATGTCCTTGAGTCGTTTTCTGATATTACATTGGCATCTGCTGGCTAAGGCAATGGAAACTGCCAAGACCCCAAATAATGTCTGTGCTGTCTATTCCTACAATCTCGCGCGAGGGGAAACATTCCTCCAGTATATATGCAGCTTCGGTGTCATTGTCGCACTTGTAAGTCGGAAATATTACCAATCCGTTGCAAATGTAGAAGTTGGCGTAAGATGCTGGTAAGCGCTGCCCTTCCCATTCCACAAGTGATGGCATCGGCAGCTCCACTATGGTCGGCTGCTTGCCGTTGGCAAGACGGCATTGGTTGAGGAGCTTCAGATTGGCCTGCAGTGGAGCATAGTTCTCGTCGTTCTTGTCGTATTCAACCGCTGTGATGATGACATCCTCGTCTACAAAGCGGCTGAGATCGTCGACATGACCATCGGTGTCGTCGCCAACAATGCCTTCGCCTAGCCAGATGATGTTCTCAACACCATAGTAGGCGCGCAGATGTTCTTCTATCTGTTCCTGGCTTAGGTTGGGGTTGCGGTTGGGATTGAGCAGACATGATGTCGTCGTCAATAGGTCTCCTTTGCCGTTAACGTCAATGGAGCCACCTTCCATGACAATGTTGGGCTGGAACATAGTCATGCCAAGGTGTTCGGCTATGCGTTCCGGAATTTGTGTGTCGAGGTCGTATGGATATTTGCCGCCCCATGCGTTATGGTTCCAGTTGACGATAGCTCTAAGTCCCGGTACTTTGTGGTTGAGGAGGAATGCGGGACCGTGGTCTCTGCACCATGCGTCGTTGGTGGGGAAGCGATGAAACTCGATGTTGACCATAAAGGCACCAGCTTCCTTGAGGGCGTTGCGGACATTTTGTTCCATTATATCGTCCTGTACGTTGATGTGGACGGTTTCAACCTCGGTGAGCGTTTTGATGAAGAGGTGGTAGGAGGGGAAAATAGATTCTATTTTCCCTGGCCATGAGTCTTCGTTGTGGGGATAGCTGAGCCATGTGGCTTCGTGTTTTTCCCATTCTGCGGGCATGAAAAATCCGCGCTCTTTAGGTGTTGGGGTTAGTATCATTGTAAATGGAAGTTGTGTTTTGATTATTGTGAATTGGGTGGCTGAACCTGTAAAAGGAATGGACTGTCGATTATTCGTCGATGTATCGTTTCAAGATAGGAGAATAACTGTCTATTCGACGGTCGCGTAGATAGGGCCAGTGGCGACGGTATCGGTCGCTGTCGCAGAGATCAAGCTCTTGGATGTGCGTGCATTCCTCTAGATGTGGCGCCTGCCATAATATGCGGCCGAAGGCGTTGGTGACGAAGGAACCTCCCCAAAACTGCATGTCGCCCTCGCGGCCTGTGCGGTTGACGCTGACCACGGGCACTCCGTTGGCCACGGCATGGCTGCGTTGGATGGTTTGCCATGCTTGATATTGTTCGTCGTTGGTTTCTGTGTCTTGATCTATCGCCCAACCTATAGCAGTGGGGTAGAAGAGTATTTCTGCTCCCATGAGCGCGGTTATGCGCGATGCTTCTGGATACCATTGATCCCAGCAGATGAGTACACCGATACGCGCAAAGCGCGTGTTGAAAATACGGTATCCGAGGTCGCCAGGTGTGAAATAGAATTTTTCATAGTACCCGGGGTCGTCGGGGATGTGCATTTTGCGGTATTTCCCTAGGTACGATCCATCAGCGTCAATGACAGCGGTGGTGTTGTGGTAAAGACCCTCGGCGCGCTTTTCAAACATCGAGCAGATGATAACGACGCCAAGCTCTCGTGCCAAAGCCATGAAATGCTGTGTCGTGGGACCGTCAGGAATGGGCTCGGCATAACGGAAATTGTGGTAATCTTCGACATCGCAGAAGTATAGCGAGGCAAAGAGCTCTTGAAGACATATTATTTGGGCTCCGTCAGCGGCGAGTTGACGCACTCGTTCGGTGTAGCGGGCTATGTTTTGCTGTTTGTCAGGACCGCAGCTCATCTGCGCGAGACCTACTTTGACTTTATGTGATTCTATGGACATTGGTTATATTAGATGTTTTTTTTGTTTTTTACTCTTAATAAGTGCTTTGCCAGCCTTCTTGGTTTTGGTTTATATGTGGTGTTTCTGTCTTTTCAAGGTTGATGTGGCACACATTCCCCGTAAATATTAAACCAAAGTGGTTTATGTTGGACAATCCTAAAACCTTGCGCTTGCTTGGGAGGTGTTGGAAATCTATGGTTGAATGTTATTTTTTTCTTACCTTTCGATGGGAATTTATCCAAGAAACTGCCGCCCATAAATATGATACTGTCGCCATCTGTAACCATTTCTGCCACGTTGCCGTCCATGTCGTAAACCTTTGTTTCGTTGGGAATTAGAAGGGCGGTGCGGTGTGGTTTGCCTTTGCTGTTGTCGTTCGTCCATGCCACATAATGGTGGTTGTCGCTTCCGGAATAGGTGTATTTTTCGGTAGCTGCGCCCCCACGGCATGCGGTTAGCCATTCCTCTACTGTTGGCAGGCGCCATTCGGCCCCTGTCGATATGTTCACTTGGTGGCAGAATTCATCAACCTCATCTTTGCTGATCCCTGTCACAGGCATCGAGTCGCCTACAACAGCTGAGGGATTGGCCTTCATATACCATTCCCATAAATCTTGCGTGATCTCTTCGCTGGTTATCCAGAAACCATCCAACTGTACAATAAACCCATGCTCGTCGCTCATCTCTGTCGACAGCGTGTCGCCATAGCAAATCCAACTAACCATGTGGTTTTGCTTGTTCGACTCGAGAACGCTGCTGAACTGAGGTACTATGTTGCTCTGAGCCGATGCTGACGAGAATAGAATCATAAAGATGATGAGGATGATTATCATTAGGTTGTGACTGTCGGTTGAGGGAATAAATTCATAACGTATGTAGCGGTTGTTCTTTTGTTTATGGAAATCTTTTCTATTCTGTTATTAGTAGAAATTCTACACGCGCCTGAAGACCGCGGGTTTCGAGTATGCGGTTTAGGGCTTCGGTGGCGGCATTGCCTCCAATCCATACACGGTCGCCCGCCTGCGGCTCAAGTGTTTTGATTTTGGCGGTGCCAGATGATTGATCTTTAAATTTTGATAGCTCTTCCATTATACTCTCATTGGCGGGGTAGTCGATAACGGTGTAGTTCTTTATTCCGGCGCTGTCGGCGGCAATGCTTATGGCGTCGTCAAGGCCACCGAGGGCGTCGACAAGTCCCAGCTTGAGTGCGTCTCTTCCTGTCCACACTCGTCCGCGTGCTATGCTATCGACAAAGTCGTACTTAAGTCCGCGTCCTTTGGCAACTCGGTTGACAAAGACGGTGTAGAATTCTTCAACATTGCGTTGCATCAGTTCGAGCACTTTGGGCGACATAGGCCTCATTATGCTCAGCCCTGCTGCGTTTGTGTTGGTGAGCACGGTGTCGGTGGTTATGCCAAGGTAGCGGCGCAGGGTGCCACCAACTTCCGGAATAGAGGCAAAGACGCCTATGCTGCCGGTTATGGTGGTGGGTTGGGCAACGATATAATTGGCGTTGCACGATATCTCATATCCAGCCGATGCGGCCACATCGCCCATCGAAACTACCACGGGCTTCTTGGTTTTGGCTCTTATTACGGCATTTGTCATTATCTCAGAGGCCGTCACTTGTCCGCCGGGTGAGTTGACGCGAAGCACAATGGCTTTGATGTTGTCGTCTTTGGCGGCGTTGTCGAGCGCTTTGGTTATTTTGTCGGAATACACGGCTGTGTTTATTCCATCGCCTTCCACAACATCGCCCTCTGCGTAGATAACGGCAATTTTGTCTTTAGTTGTTGTCGTTGGTTTGACGGTCTTGCAGTAGTCAGGGAGTTCTATGGTGTTTTTGCTCCCGTAGTCTTTTTCCATGGTTTTTACAACGTCGTTCTCAAAGCACAGACGGTCGATAAGTTTTCTTTTAATGGCATCCTCGGGCAGGCATGCCGTGAGCTCGTTGGCCATTTGGTTAAGCTCTTCGGTGCTTATGTCGCGTGCCTCGGCTATTTGCTCTATCACATATTGCCAAATGCTGTTGATATACTGTCTTATTTGTGCTCTGTTGGCGTCGCTCATGTGATTCATGGTGTACATCTCGCCTGCGCTCTTAAAGTTGTTGCTTTTTGGACGCACAAGGGTCATCTTCACCGCCAGCTTGTCGAGCATTTCTTTAAAGAAAAGCCCTTCGGCACCTATGCCTTGGAAGAAAAGAATACCAGAGGGATTCATATAAATACTGTCGGCGACAGATGCCAGAAAGTACGATTGTTGGCTATAATTGTCGGCATAGGCAAACACAGGCTTGCCACTCTCGCAAAAAAGCTCAAGAGTATGGCGCAACTCCTCGCTGCGTCCCCATGAGTGCGGGTATGAGCTGCCCATATAAAGATATATGCCGTCTATCTTTTCGTCGTTGGCGGCGGCGTTTATACTGCGTAGCATGTCGTTGAAACCAACACTGTTGCTTTTGTTAATCCAGCTGTTGAGCTCGCTGGGCGAACGTTCCTCCAAAGCGCTTGTGAGGTCAATCTTCAGAAAAGTGCCTTTGGCAACTACGGGGACGTCGTCTTTCGACAACGATCCAACTATGCCGAAAAACATAAGCAGCTTGAATATGCCAATGCATACCATCACGATGAGTGTTCCTACTGCCGACGCCAGCATGATTTTGCCAAAAGTGGGCTTGTTTTTGGTGGTGTTGTTCTCTGCCATTTGTTGCGTATTTGACTTCTTTTTTGTATTATTTTTCTTCTTTGATTATCTTTAACGATTATTGCCCAATAATATTTTATGCTTTGTAAAATAAAATAAACAAAAGAACGTTTAATTGTTGCTCCAAATTAAGAGATTTCAATTTGGATAATGTGACGACAAATCAGATATTCAAAATCTTATCCTTTGTCTGCGATTTGTTCTCATTTGTTGTTTTGTAAAACTGTATAAACTTTTAAATATAAAACTATCTTCTTCAATGTCAAAGATTTCGATAAAAACTGCCTTGCTTTTGTCACTTTTAAGTGCCCAATTCCCAATAATCCACGCCCAGAATAACGATTCCTCGCATTTCCGCAGAATCAACCAAGTTGACGAGTATATCGAGAAATTCTATGTCGAACAGCCTAACTATCAGAAAATAACAGAAAAAGCTGTCTCCTCCATGCTCACCGAACTTGACCCTCATAGCCTTTACATTCCTGCCAAAGATGTTCAACGCACCAACGAAGGCCTTCAAGCCAATTTCGAAGGCGTGGGCATCTCTTTCCAAATTGTCGACGACACTATCTCGGTTACCGACGTCATCGTCGGCGGCCCCTCTGAGCATGTCGGTTTAATGATTGGCGATAAGCTGCTTAAGGTCGACGATACGGTGGCTACCTTCAAAGGCGTGAACAACAATTTCGTTTTCCGTCATCTCCGTGGCAAAAAAGGCACCGTCGTAAACCTGACTGTTAAGCGTCAAGGAATTGACAAACCTTTGGAATTCAGAATCGTGCGCGACAAGGTGCCTATCTACTCCATCGACACATACTTTATGGTCGAGGACGAGGTGGGTTACATTCGCCTGGCTCGTTTTGCGCGCACCTCCCACCAGGAGCTTCGCGAAGCTATCCGCAAGTTGAAAAAAGAGGGTATGAAAAGACTCATCTTCGACCTCCGCGGCAATGGCGGTGGATACCTCGACATTGCCTTCGCTGTCGCCAACGAGTTCCTCGACGCCAAAAAACTGATAGTTTATACCGAAGGTGAAAAATCACCCCGACAGAATCTTGTCTCCCGTCGCGGCGGAAGCTATACTTCTGGTCCTCTGGTAATCCTTATCGACGAATATTCCGCTTCGGCATCCGAGATTGTCTCTGGTGCCGTTCAAGATTGGGATCGTGGCACCCTCGTCGGTCGCCGCACCTTCGGCAAGGGCTTGGTGCAGAGAATGTTCGAAATCTACGACGGAGCTCAAATCCGCCTCACCACAGCTCGCTACTACACCCCCTCGGGACGATGCATTCAAAAACCTTACGACAAGGGTACCGACGCCTACAACCACGAACTGCAAAAACGCTACGAAATGGGTGAGCTTCGCTCGGCCGACTCGGTGTCCTACCCCGACTCGCTTAAATACTACACCTCCAAAGGCCGCGTCGTCTATGGCGGCGGTGGCATCATGCCCGATGTCTTTGTACCTATCGACACAGTTCGCCTCTCCGACTATTTCCTCTCCCTCCGCTCTGCGGGCGCTTTCAACACCTTCGCCCTGACTTGGGCCGATAACCACCGCCACGACTCTCTCTACTCTACCTTCGACGCCTTCATGCGCAATTACGATTCTCTCGCCGTCGCCAAGGCTTTCGACGAATATGCCGCTTCCAAAAATGTCTCCCGCAGCGATGTCAAAGGCGAATGGGTGGCTCAGTGGATGAACGACCAAGCTCGCGCCTTGGTAAAAGACAGCCTCAACGCTATCCATGCCGACAGCTACGAAAACTACCTCTCTCGTCTTTTGGCCGACGAGCAGTTTGTCCAAAAACTCAAAGACAAAGCTATAAGCGAGGACAAACGCAGCCAAATTATTAACCACCATAGCGACATATATCTCGGCTACATGATCAAGTCTCTCATTGCTCGCAACCTCTTCGGCATCGAATACTACTATCGTGTCATGCGCGACTACGACGAGGGTCTCAAACAAGCCATCAAAACTGTCAAAGCATTGTGATCTTGCATCACCCCAACGACCATAATTGCCCTCTCCACTCATATAGAGTCATCATAACCTGATTCATTAACTTGAAAAATATCAACATACCAATAGTATTGACCGTCGCGGCTATATCGTCGCTATCTTTGGTGCTTTTTTTCGTTGGACGACAAAAGGACATCGATGTCGCGCCTGTCGTTCTGCCTGTTGCAACCGACTCGACGGATATGATTGACGATATCGGTTATTACAATCAGGTCGCCGACGACTTCATCGCCACTCTTCCACTCGACAAAAGGGTTATAGCGCGGCTCGTCGACGACACCAACCATTGCGTCATTTACTACGAGTCGGGGTTTCGCCCGTCGTGCTATCTCTACGACCTCGAAAGCATGACAACCTCGGTCATCTTTGGCGGTGGCAACGGCTTTTATATCGACACCAGGTTGCTCATCGTTGGCAGCGTCTCAGAATGCCGCAGGGTAGGGGAGTGGGCCGTCTTCATCTGCACCAACGACGCCCCTGAAGCTAATGTTATGAATGCCGCAATGGCATTCCGCTTGAATGTCTACACCCACGAAATGGTGTTTGTCGACGAGGGTGCGGCCATAAAGTTTCTCTCCGACACACAACTGGATGTCGAAGATGCTCATATCGATCGTGTTAGCTTTTTTACCGGCGAAACCGACTTCTCTTATACCCATAGGCAAATTGACCTCTTTTAGCAACCTCCTTTCACCCGTCTTTTAGCGGACTCATAGCAGACCTATGGCACTCTCTCTTTTCCATCTTTCGTCGCTCTAACGACCTTTTTGGAGGGGCAAACTCTCTCCCAATCCCCGATTGCTGTGGCTCAGCAAAATGAAAGTTTTTTTTCCACTTTCATTACATATGTCAAGATAATTATGTAAATTTGCATTTTTGGAATGTTTTGCTATTGCGATTATCTTTTTGAATTGCAATAACAAAGCCTTTGTTGATATTATTATAATTATGTTATTATCCGAAAACAATAACAAAAGAACAACAGTCAATGTAAGTTCGGAGATTGGCAAGTTGAATGCCGTACTGCTCCACAAACCCGGTGTCGAGATTGAGCGCATGACACCTTCCAATGCCGCCGAGGCATTGTATAGCGATATTTTGAACAAAAATATCGTCGACGACGAATACCGCAACTTCTGCGGCGTTTTCGAAAAATGCTGCCAAGTGTATTACGTCTCTGACCTCATTCAGAAACTGCTCGACGACGACGACCTTTGCAATTCCCTCGTCACTCAGAGCTGCAAAGCCGAAGGCGCCGACTACCTCGTCGACGAGCTCATGGTCATGGACACAAAAGCCATCGCCACAGCCCTCATCGAGGGTTTCCCCTACAGAAAAGGCAAGGACCCTGAGCGCTTCGCCTCGCGTCGCTATGTCCTACGCCCTCTCTACAATCTCTTCTTCACTCGCGACGCCTCATCGTCGGTCTTCGACAGAGTCCTTATCAACTCCATGTCGTTCGATGTCCGCAAACGTGAAAACTTGATCTACAAAGCTATATTTAAGCACTACTTCAAGTGCAATGTCATTAACGCTCAAGATTGGAATCAATCCGCGCGCACCGAGGGCGGCGACGTCCAAATTGGCCGCAGCGACCTCCTCTGCATTGGCGAAGGTATCCGCACCAACGCCAAGGGTATCCAATTCTTGGCCGAAGAGTTCAAAAACCGTCACAAATTCAATATCATAGTTCAGCAGCTGCCTCATACCCCCGAGTCGTTCATTCATCTCGACATGGTTTACACCTTCCTCGATACAAACCGTTGCATGATGTACGAGCCCATGTTGCGCAAAAACAACGAGTTCGCCGGTAAAGCAACCACTTGGATCGAGATTGACAACGGCAAGATAAAATATCACGACTGCAAGGATATGCTTGTGGCTTTGAAACATGTTGGCATAGACATGGAACCTGTTTTCTGTGGCGGCGACGACTTATGGATGCAGCAGCGCGAACAATGGCATAGTGGCGCCAATTTCTTTGCTCTCGCTCCTGGCAAAATAATTGGCTATCGCCGCAACAGCCACACCATCGACGCCCTCGACAAGGCTGGCTTCAGCGTCCTACGCGCCGAGGATGTCGCATCGGGTTCTATCTCCATTAACGACTACAACCGTTGTGTGGTGACCTTCGCCGCCAGCGAGTTGCCTCGTGCCGGCGGCGGTGCTCGCTGCATGACCATGCCCATCAATAGAGATGAGCTGCAATCACTTTAAAAATTATCTAACTTTTATAACTATTTAACCATTTATCATGGATAAGACATTGAAACAGTATCATTTGGTGAATAACGTCATCGGCTGGCTGATAGGTATCATCGCCTGTGTCGTTTACATCATGACTGCTGAGGCGACTGCCTCGTGGTGGGACTGTGGCGAGTATATAGCCACAGCATATAAAGTTCAAGTGGGCCATCCTCCTGGAGCACCAACATTCCAAATCTTGGGACGTCTCTTCTCCCTGTTCTCCGACCCATATCATGCCGCCTTCGCTGTCAACGTGTTGTCCGCAATTTCAAGCGGCTTAGGCATTATGTTCCTCTATTGGACCATCACTCTACTCACTAAAAAGCTGCTGAAACCTGAGGACTTGGCTCTCAACAACACCAAGGTCTGGGCGGTTTTCGCCTCCGGCATCGTCGGCTCTCTGGCCTATACCTTCACCGACACCTATTGGTTCTCTGCCGTCGAAGGCGAGGTCTACGCCATGTCGTCATTCTTCACCGCCGTGGTGTTTTGGGCCATCTTGAAATGGGACGAGCAGTCGGAGGACAAACACTCTATGCGTTGGCTGATACTCATTTCTTTCCTCGTCGGTATCGCCATCGGTGTCCACCTCCTCAACTTGTTGACCATCCCGGCAATTGTTTATGTCGTCTACTTCAAAAAATACCCCAAGACTACCCTCAAAGGTTTCCTCGTCAGCGGTGGCATCTCATTAGTGCTGCTAGCCGTGGTGCTCTGGGGCGTCATCCCGGGCATTGTCAATCTCTCGAGCGATTTCGATGTCTTCTTTGTCAATAAGTTGCACATGGGATTCAACACCGGCACTGTGGTCTTCTTCCTTATCATCGCCTGCTTTGTCGCTTGGGGAATCTGGAACAACTCACATTTCAACCGCCCCAGCAAGGCTGTCAACGTCACCATCCTTGTGGTGATGTTCGCCCTTATGTTATTCGCTAAGATGGGCGCTGGCACATTCTCATTTGGCTACTTTGTTGTGCTTCTGTTGATTGCCGCCGCCGCCTACTACATCGTCAAAGGCAAGAACCGTGTGGTTACCAATGCCGCCATACTGAGTTTCCTCATGCTCGTGGTCGGTTATTCCACTTTCTTCATCCTCGTTATCCGCGCCAACACCAATACGCCTCTCAACGAGAATGCACCCAAGGACGCTGTGGCTATGCGCGCCTATCTCGGCCGCGAGCAATATGGACAGACACCATTCCTCACAGGCCCCTATTATACTGCGGGCAACCCTATCGGCTCTGAGAAGGACTATGCCAAATATATCCGCACTCAGGACGAGGAGGGACGTGACTTCTACAAGGTGGCCGCTTACGCCCAGAAGTTTGTCTACAACGAGAACCATACCGGTATCTTCCCTCGTATGTACAGCCCTGATGCCGGCCGCAAGCACCCTACTTATTACCGCTATTGGGCTGGCGATCCTCCCGTGGGAAGCAAACCAACTTTCGCCCAAAACCTAACATTCTTCCATCGCTATCAGTTGGGATGGATGTACTGGCGCTACTTTATGTGGAACTTCGCCGGACGTCAGAATGATATCCAAGGTCACCATTTCGACGACAACGAGGGTATGCAAGGCGTACACTTCCCAACCATCAACTATACCGATGGCAACTGGATATCGGGCATAAATTATGTCGACGAAAAACGACTGGGACCTCAGGACAATCTCCCCGACGCTATGGCCAACAACAAGGCCCGCAATCGTTACTACATGTTGCCTCTCCTCCTCGGTGTGCTTGGCCTTGTATTCCATTGTGTTAAGAGCCGCAAAGACGCCTTCGTAACCTTTATTATGTTCTTCATGACTGGCCTTGCCATCGCCATCTACTTGAACATGCCTCCTTGTCAGCCGCGCGAGCGTGACTATGCTTTCGTCGGCTCTTTCTACTTCTTCAGCGTTTGGATTGGTTTGGGCGTCTTCGCTCTCTACGAATGGCTCACTACCAAATTCGAGAAAACGGAACGTAACTACTTCCTCGCCATATCAGCGGTATGCATTCTGCTCGGTGCCTTCGGCGGCGGATGGTTTGTCCTTGGCATGGCTGGCGTCGTCGGTTTGATTGTGAGCATTGTTCGTCTGCCCAACAAAATTGCCCTGCCTATTGCCTTTGTGCTCTCCATGTCTGTGCCGTTATTGTTGGCTGCCCAAAACTGGGACGATCACGACCGCTCCCAGAAAACGGCCGCCCGCGACTTCGCCAAAAACTATCTCGGCCTTGTCGACAAAAACGGCATCGTGATAACCTTTGGCGACAACGACACATTCCCCTTGTGGTATATTCAGGAGGTCGAGGGCTGGCGCACCGATGTGCGTATCCTCAACTACACTCTTTCGGGCATGCATTGGTATGTGGAACAACTCTACAACAAATTGTATGAGTCTGAACCTCTTCCATTCACATTGCCCAAGGAAATGTATGGCTTGGGACACGAAATCTTCTACTACCAGGATGGCCCTCGTATGGAAGTTACTGACGCCCTCAAGATGGTCGCCAACAATCAAAGCCAATTCGTCTCCAGCCAGGATGGCGAGTTGATAACTATGATTCCGACCAATAAGTTCAAAATCACTCTTGACAAGACTAAGCTGGTCGCCAATGGTATCATTTCGCAACAATTGGCCGACAGCATTCCAGATGTCATCAATTTTGATGTCAATATCCGTAACGGTAGAGGCAATTACATGGTACGCAACGAGATGATGATGCTTGATATCCTCGGCACCAACCGCTTCGAGCGCCCCATCAGCATTATGAGCCCCTCCTATATCCGCGATGTGTTCCCGGTCGTTGACACCTACAGCATCGAGGACGGAATGCTCTCTCTCCTCGTGCCCTATCCCGTCTATTCTAACGCTACTTATACCCCGCGCACTAAGGACTACTTCCTCAAGGGTATCCGCAACGACGACGGCAGCTACACTCCTCTTGAGTGGGGCAACTTGAACAAAGATATCTATATCGACCCGGTTAGCGACAATTCGGCCAAGGTGCAGCGTCAATCCTATGTGCTGCTCTCCAACTACCTTGTCGCCAATGGCGATACCGCTTCTGCCAAGGAGGCTCTCAGCCTTGCCGAGAAGTTCTTCCCGCGCTCTAATTTCCCGGCCGACGGTATCTTCTATATGGTTGCCTATGCCTACGCCCATGTCGGCGATTATGTTAATGCATACGAGTCTATGTGCGATCTCTTCGAAAACAGCATTCAGTATATCAACTACTTGAAGAGTTTCCCGCCCGACAAAGCCGCCGGCGTCAAACGTCAGCTATTGCAACACTACAAAATGATCTTCAATGTCGCTATGCTGCGCCATCATGAGGGCTTCAATCCCTTCACCAACCGTCGCGAGGACATCCTTACCGACGAGGGTGAGAAGGCTTTCATCGCTGCCGACGCCAAGAATGCTGACCGCCTCAAGGCTATCGACGCGTTCCTTGTCAGTAGCACGTTCGTTAACGACATCGCTCCTTACTTCGGAGGTGGAAGATAATAATCATTCATGCGGTTATAGTAATCTGTTGGCTGTTTGCCATCAGATTACTATAGCAGCACGAACTTTTTGATGTATAATTTTCTCAGTTTTGAAAAACAAAAAAAATATCAAGAAGAAAATTGTTGTAAGTCTGTCTTTACGTGACTACAATAAACTTACAGCATTGGCCAAGAAAGAGAACGTTTTGCGTCCCTTGATGGCAAAGCGGTTGCTTTGCGCCAAGTTGTCGGAAATAACTGTTGAGAAAACTCCCCAACAATCCCCCAACCAACTCGGCCTTTTCGACTCGCTTCAATACGATATTTTTAATGGCGCTTCAAAAGCATCTGATTAGCTCTTTCATCATATTCTATATTGAAACTCGTTTTTTACAATTCATTAATCCAACACACAATGAGGAAGTCCATAATATTTCCCGTCTTATTAACCCTCTTGGCATTGACTTTGGCAGGTTGCTCAAAAGCCGAGAAGGAGGAAGTGAATTCTGGTTCAATTATCATTGGACACGTCACCGACTCTCACACATGGCATATCTGTGACTACAAAACCAAAGATGGCAATGAGCATGCTGTGGCTATCAATCTGCCTATCATTCTTCTCGACGACGGTCACCTTGAGGTTTTCTCGTCCAAACAATTCCACCATGGCCATGCTGTCTATCAAGGCGCTAAGCACACCTACGCCCTCATCGGCGGCGGTTTGGTGAAAGAGGAAATCGTCTGCGTCGAAGATGTCAATTCTAAACTCACTCAGGACCAGGAAACAATCGAGATAGGGGAGCATCTGTATGCGACGGTCAAAAATGACGATGGCAGCGTGGCCAAGCCTCTCGACTTCTCTATCACCAAGACGGCTGCGGCAATAATTATCGCCGTTACTCTCCTTATTGTCATCATTCTTGCCTCTGCCAAAAAATACAAAGTGCGCGACGGTAAAGCTCCTCATGGCATGCAGTCGCTGATAGAAATGCTGGTGTTGCATGTTAAAGACGACATAGTGGAGCCTATCCTGGGTCACAACACTCGACGCTTCCTTCCTTATCTCCTCACTTTGTTCTTCTTCATCTTCTTCTGCAACATATTGGGCCTTATCCCGATATTCCCCGCTGGCGCCAATATTACAGGCAACATTGCTGTTACCGCCATCTTGGCTCTGATAACATTCTTTATCACCAACTTCAACGGCAACAAACACTACTGGAAGGATGTCTTTTGGACACCTGGCGTACCGTCATGGCTGAAAATTTTTCCTCTAATGCCTATTGTTGAGTTGGTGGGCGTTTTTACCAAGCCTATTGTCCTTATGATTCGACTTTTTGCCAACATGACGGCTGGCCACATCGTCATTCTCGGCTTTGTAGTCATTATCTTCATCCTGTCCAACAGCCTCGGCATGGCAGTTGGTGGCGCAGTGTCGGCCGTGTCGGTCCTTTTCGCCGTCTTCATCAGCCTTCTGGAATGCTTGGTGGCATACATCCAGGCATTCGTCTTTACCATGCTTTCCGCTCTCTATATCAGCATGGCTGTCGAAACTCCCGAGGAAGCATAGCCTTTCTTCTACACCCCAGATGTTTAACCCTTAAAACCCTCATACATGAAATCTATCAACGATATCAACTTCAAAGGACGCAAGGTCCTGCTTCGCGTCGACTTTAATGTCCCCGTAGATGACAATAAAAACATCACCGACGACACTCGTATGCGCGAGTCCATGCCCACCATCAACAAACTTCTTGCTGACGGTGCCGCTATCATCATCATGGCGCATTTTGGCCGTCCCAAGAAAGGTGGTTTCGAACCCGAGCTTACTCTTGCTCCTGTCGCAAAACACCTTGAGGAACTAACGGGCCGCCCCGTCAAATTCACTCAGGCTTTGCTGGGCAGTGGTGAACCTGAGGCTTTGGCTGCCTCTTTGAAAGATGGCGAAATTCTTTTGCTCGAGAACATTCGCTTCTATCCTGGCGAGACTAAGGGCGACGTGGCTCTCGCTGAACAACTCTCTAAGCTTGGCGACTGCTACATCAACGACGCTTTTGGTGCCGCTCACCGTGAACACAGCTCCACGGCTGTCATTGCACGCTTCTTCCCCAACGATAAATATTTCGGTTTCCTTATGGAAAACGAAGTCCGCAACCTTGAGAAACTTATGCAAAATCCTCCTCGCCCATTCACCGCTATCATTGGTGGCAGCAAGGTGAGCAGCAAGATAGGTATTCTGGAAAATCTTCTCGACAAGGTCGACAATATGATTATTATCGGTGGTATGCGTTACACCTTCACCAAAGCCCTTGGCGGCAAGATTGGCAACAGCATTTGCGAGGACGACAAACTCGATTTGGCTCGCGAGCTTATGCGTCGTATGGATGATAAGGGTGTCAAGTATTATCTGCCAGTCGATAGTGTCATTGGCGACAAATTTGGTAACGACGCCAACACTCAGATTGTGCCCAGCGGTGAGGTCCCCGATGGTTGGGAAAGCATGGATTGCGGTCCCGAGAGTTGCAAGGCTATCCGTGACATCATTATGGCTTCCAAGACTATCCTTTGGAATGGTCCTGCCGGTGTCTTCGAACTCGAAACCTTTGCCAAGGGTACCAATCACATTGCCCAGAGCGTCGCGGACGCTTGCAAGCAAGGTTGTTTCGCCGCTGTTGGCGGTGGCGACAGCGTGGCTGCCGTCAAGCAGATGCACCTCGCCGACCAGATGAGCTATGTCTCTACCGGTGGTGGCGCTATGCTCGAATACCTCGAAGGCAAAGTCCTCCCCGGCATCAAAGCTATTAAAGAATAATAATATTTTACTACATGGTTCTTAAGGCCCTTCGGGACCTTAAGAACCTTTTTTTATATGAGCCACTTTTTACCTATAACATTGGATGAAATGAAGCGGCTCGGTTGGGATCAGGCCGACGTTGTCCTCATAACTGGCGATGCCTATATTGATCATCCTGCCTTTGGTACCGCTGTCATCGGACGCACACTCGAAGCTGCGGGCTATCGTGTGGCTGTGATACCCCAACCCAACTGGCGCGACGACTTGCGCGATTTCCGCAAGTTTGGTGCACCTCGTCTTTTCTTTGGCGTAACAAGTGGTGCTATGGACAGCATGGTGAACCATTATACCGCTGCCCGCCGCCTTCGCCACGACGACGCATACACTCCTGGAGGCCAAGCCGGCTTCCGCCCCGACAGGGCTACATACGTCTACTCTCGTATCCTTAAACAAATATACCCAGATGTCCCTGTAATTATTGCTGGCATTGAAGCTAGCATGCGCCGCCTGGCTCACTACGACTATTGGGACGACAAACTATTCCCTTCTATTCTTGCCGATACTCCGGCCGATTTGCTTAATTACGGAATGGGGGAGAAGACAACGTTGAAAATTGCCCGCATCTTCGATCAAGGACGACCGATTGAAGAACTGAGATCTCTGCCTCAAGTGGCATATAAGATAAAAAGCAATGAATTGAAAGGTTTGTCGGGAAATATTATAGAGCTTCATTCCTTTGAGGATTGTTTGAAGTCAAAACACGATGAAGCCGAGAACTACCATGTCATCGAACTTGAGAGCAACAAGATAGAGGCTGCGACTCTTGTTCAGCGTCATGGCGACAGCTATATTGTTGTCAATCCCCCAGAACCACCTATGACTACAGAAGAGATCGATGCCTCGTTTGATTTGCCCTACCTTCGGCAACCGCACCCCAAATACAAGAAGCGTGGAGCGATCCCGGCTTTCGAAATGATTAAAAACTCCGTCAACATCCACCGTGGATGTTTTGGAGGTTGCTCGTTTTGTACTATCAGCGCCCATCAAGGCAAACAGATAGCTAGCCGCAGCGAACGCTCAATCCTTGCCGAAATACGACAGATGATAAAGCAAGAGGGTTTCACTGGCGTTATTACCGATCTTGGTGGACCTTCTGCCAATATGTACCGAATGGGGGGAAGGAACAAAGATCTTTGTCTCAAATGCAGCCGTTTCAGCTGCATTCAACCATCTATTTGCCGCAACCTTGAATGTGACCATAAACCTATTATGGATCTATATAGAAAGGTCAGCAAAATGCCGGAAATAAAGCATGTGTATATTGGTAGCGGTATTCGTTGTGACCTTTTCACAAATGAAAACCACGGCTGGGAATATTTTGCCGATGTGGTTAGAAATCATGTCAGCGGACGACTAAAAGTGGCTCCGGAACATACTTCCGACAAGGTTTTGAAGTTGATGCGAAAACCTGCTTTCGACCTATTCATCAAGACAAAAAGTGAATTTGACCGTATTTGTAAACAAGCTGGCTTGCGCTATCAGTTAATTCCTTATTTTATCAGCTCACATCCTGGCTGCCGCCTTAAAGATATGGCCGATTTGGCTTTGAAGATGCAGCAGATGGGCTATCGTCTAGAGCAAATACAGGATTTCACACCTACTCCGATGACACTCTCCACCGAGATGTATTATACCGGTATCAATCCGGCTACTATGGAACCTGTGTATGTGGCGCGGCACCCCAACGAGAAACGTGAACAAAATCAAATGTTTTTCTTCTATAAGCGTGAAATGCAGCCATCAATAAGAGCTGCGTTGAAAAAAGCACATCTAGATAGTTATATCAAGAGTTTAAAACTATAGTAATTATGAATTTGTCAATATTTGCCATGCGCCTTGTCGCCGCTTTGATATGTGGTATTCTTATCGGCCTTGAACGTCAGTTGCGCCAGCGTAGCGCAGGTCTGACGACCAACTCGTTGGTGTCGGTTGGAGCATGCATTTTCATCCTAATCTCTGAGACTGTCATAGCTAATGCTGTCGCCGATGGAGGTCTTGTTAATAACGACAACCTACGTGTTTTGGCACAGATTGTTACCGGCATCGGTTTCTTGGGTGCCGGCGTCATATTGCGTGATGGGTTTACCATTCACGGTCTTAATTCAGCAGCCACGCTGTGGTGCTCGGCGGCTGTGGGTTCGCTATGCGGCTATGGCCTTTGGCTTGAGGCTGTTGTTGCTGTGAGCGTTATTTTGTTTATTAATTGGATACTGAAATTTATAGAGCATTATCTTGAGAACCACCAGAAAGACAATCCTTATGCCGATCCATATGAGAAGAAGGATAAAGAGAAAAAATAGTTTTTTATGAAAAATGGGATATGTATCAATCATTGTTTTAATGTAGGGCTGAATTATCATAGAGATTTTTTAGCCTGCACACATATATTGTATTGTCTCTTTTTCGCGTTTTTGCTCTGCTCTTTGAATGACACTTTGTGTCAAACCGTTATTATGCCGGCACATGGTTCTGGTGATACCGTTATGAGTTATGCTGAGGTCTATGATGATGGAGGTCCCGGGGGTACTTATTCGTCGTCGTGCAACGCTACATATACATTCCATACCACAAACGCTTTGGGCCGTTATCGTATAGAGGTTCAGAGTCAACTTGTCCATCCTTCGGGTAATGCCTTATTGACTATAACCAATAATGTGGGCGGCTCTATCATTTGTATGTTCCCTACGGGATATGGAGGCATATATTACAGCACCGGCAATACTGTTACAATATCATTTACGGCAGACGATGATTTCCCGACGGATGGTTTTAAAGTTATACTTTGTGAATATGTACAATATGACCCTGGAAACATTCATACCGACTATTCTGATAGTTCAACAGTGGAGATTACATGGCATGAATCGGATACCAATGCGGTTTGGGTACTGGATTATGCCTTTGACACCAATGGCACCAATCCTAACACATTCTTTGACACATCGACAAATTATAACACTGTTTACCTTAGCACTCCCTATTTTTATCTGGATAGTGTTCCAGATGGTTGGAATGTTCTATACCGTCTGCTATCGCAAGGTGCGTCAGGGTGCTACAATAATAATAATGGCACGATAATACCACCAAGCGAACCATATGTCTGTCCTTGTATTAGACCGCTGTCTGTCTCTTACGTGGCATTGTCTGACAGCATCCGGATAGTATGGGAGACCGACACAGTAGCGGATTTTTGGCGCATCATAATAGCTGGTATTGGTATCGACACTATTGTTGCTGGCCATATTATGGAGATTACGGTGCCGTACGATTACAGCCTATGTAACGGCGATGTGGCAATAGTAAACGGCAATTGTGAAAACGAAACATGCAGCAGCAACTGGGTTGACATTCCACAAGGGGGGTGTCAAAGAACGGTGGGTGCAATACAGATGACGGGCAGAACCAGCAATAGTATATCACTTCAATGGCACGATACCGGCAATGAGACTGATCTTTATGTCTTGACAATAATAAACCATGGCATTCAGTATCCTCATGAAGAGGTATTGGACACCCTGCCACATGGTGTGACCACATATATGGTTACCAATCTGTCACCACATACCATTTATGAGTTTAGTATCTATCTGTTGTGCGGTGGCACTACTACTGGTTGCAGAATTTCACGCAATTATTTTAGAACAGATGTTGAGGGCTGTATTAATTACATCGATTTTAGTGATATGTCTACTATCCATATGACAAGTGGAACATATCATAACCCTATGCAATACGCCACTTCTGGTGACGAGCGTCATGTGCCAATTGTCGATGCTACGCTTCGTGACCCTAACACTCTCAATACTTTGCATTGCGTCCCGCCAGGCGGGGATATATCATTCCGATTGGGTAACGACAATGTCGGCGCGGAAGGAGAGACCGTTACTTTTGACTATCTTGTTGACACACTCGACAAGGATATGCTTGTCGTTAAATATGCCGTAGTGCTTCAGAATCCTAATCACAACAGCGATAATCAGCCCCATTTTACTCTTGAAATACTTGACATGAATGGCAATCTTCTTGACAGCAATTGCTTTCATGCCGACTTCTATGCCGCCGGCGATTTGGGGTGGAACACTGTTACTGGCAGCAATGTAATTTGGAAAGATTGGACAACAATAGGATTGGACATTTCACCCTATCATAATCAGAATATTAAGATACGTTTCACTACCAAAGATTGTGCCGATGGAGGTCATTTCGGCTATGCCTATTTCACTATCGACTGCGATAGCCGTCGCATCGCACTGGTCAACTTATGTGATAATAATGATTCTGTCCGTCTTCGCGCTCCAGTGGGATTTGAATATCAATGGACAAAAGGCGACGATACCACAGTTTTTTCCACCGAAAACGAAATTGTTGTCCCTGCCGACACTGCTCTGTACCGCTGCAAAGCTACATTCTTAGGTAGGGGAGACTGTGGCTTTACCGTCACAGCTTATGCGGCGCTGCCATATCCTAAAGCGGATATGCATTATCGCATAGATACTTGCGGCCAAAAGTTAATCCTTTATAACGATAGTTATGTCGATATTGATACCAATTTCAGTAAATATGTAAGGCAGTATATAGATAGTGTGTGGTGGATTATTGATGGCGTTGTCATGCATGGTGACAGCCTTTCGTTGACAATCGATACCAATCGTCTGTGCAGCGTTACTCTATTCTGCAATCTTAGCGAGTCGGCATGTGTCGACAGTATACATGAAGATATTATTTTTGATAGTTACCATCGACATGCAATTGTGGCTCCCGATTTATGTTGCTATGGAGATCAGGTGACCTTTCTGGCTGATCTTTTCCCATCTCAAGATTATCTCTTGTTATGGAACGACAGTAGCTCAGAATCTTCGACCACTATCACTGTGCTTTCTGACACTACAGTGTCTCTTACTGCTGTATATCATGGTTGCTCATATCATATTGATCATCATGTCTCCGTACAACCTCATTATGACGACACTTTGTCTCTTTCAATCTGTCAGGGATATTGCGACACACTTGGCTTCTCTTTCTCTGTTGTGACGGAATCAGGCATTTATACCAATCGGATGTATAGCCAATATGGGTGTGACTCGCTTATGACGATAGTTCTTACAGTGAATCCTTCTTATTACGACACTGCTGTGGCGGTCACATGCGACGAATCGTACCATGATAACCTTTTCTCGGTTGATACAACGGGTTTTTATACTGTTTCGTACTACACAGTGGACGGCTGTGACAGCTTGTTTGCACTTGAATTCAAACGAAATGAGATATTCTCCGATACTATAGAGTCGGAAATTATGCTGGGCGACAGGTATCAACATATGGATTTCGACGAGAATCAGTCGGGTGTGTATCAGCATGTTTTTATTGACCGAAATGGTTGTGACAGCACGTACACTCTTGTCTTGCATGTTGTTGCGCTTCGTTTTCCCAATGTTGTCACTCCCAATGGCGACGGAGTGAATGATTTTTGGGGTATAGTGGGACTTTCCGATTCGTACGATTTCGCATATGTCTCATACTGGATTTTCGATAGGTGGGGACGTAAGATTTTCGAAGCTGAGAATATGCACCATAACTATAATACATGGAATCCAGTCGATACTGAAACTCCTGACGGCACCTATTTCTTCCTTTTCAAGGCTCTTCACAACTCGGGTCGTTTTGTTGAGCATAGAGGTGTCATCGAGGTTGTGAGATGAAACACACATATAATAGTATAAATCTGTTTGATTTGAGAAAAATAAAAAGACGACCAAAAAAAGGTTGGTCGTCTTTTGTTTTATGGATTCGAAAAATGGATTATTCGCTTATTGTCATTTCCTGCAGGAAGTGGACGCTGTTGTGAATGTGTTTGTACATGATTTCGTCGATGTCGACAAAGTTGACGCATTTGCGGAAATCTGCGAATAGTTTTTCGATGAAAGGACTACTTTTGAGACCTTCTTGATGACGAAACTCGAGAGCTTGAGCTGCATTGAAAAGTTCGATGGCTAGGACGCGCTCGACATTCTCCATTACGCGGTAGCATTTTGTTGCTGCGTTGCCGCCCATGCTGACGAGGTCTTCCTGGTTTTGACTGCTGGGTATGCTGTCAACGCTGCATGGAGTGCAGAGCTGCTTGGTTTGGCTTACGATGGCTGCAGCGGTATATTGAGGAATCATGAAACCGCTGTTGAGACCCGGTTTAGCAACGAGGAAACTGGGAAGGCCACGTTTGGCATCGATAAGCTGATAGGTACGGCGTTCGCTGATGGCTCCAAGTTCGGCAACTGCTATTGCAAGGAAGTCGAGCACCATGGCAAGGGGTTCACCGTGGAAATGTCCGCCACTAATAACCATATCTTCGTCGGGCAGTACAATGGGGTTGTCAGTTGTGGAGTTGATCTCTGTCTCTACGACGCTAGTGACATATGCAATAGTATCTTTAGCGGCACCGTGAACTTGAGGAGCGCAGCGGAAGCTGTATGGGTCTTGGACGTGTTCTTTGTGGCGGCGAATGATGTCGCTGCCATCAGTATAGCGACGTACGGCCTCAGCGGTTTGGAGCTGACCTTTGTGTGGACGCACCATATGGAGACTTTCGTAGAATGGCTCTATGCGGCCATCGAAAGCGTCGAGGCTAAGACTAAGGATCATGTCGGCTTGTTGGCTGAGACGCTGTGCTTTGAGAAGACTCCACACTGCATAGCTGCTCATGAACTGTGTTCCGTTGAGGAGGGCTAAGCCTTCTTTGCTCTGCAAGACTATTGGCT
The DNA here is from genome assembly GCA_900316965.1 of uncultured Bacteroidales bacterium. GTDB lineage: Bacteria > Bacteroidota > Bacteroidia > Bacteroidales > P3 > Colimorpha. The sequence goes on along the minus strand of ONEY01000006.1, from coordinate 30,571 downwards.
GCCAACCTTTTGCGGCATACACTTCGCTGGCTTCGCAGCGACGGCCTTTCCAATACACTTCGCCCATTCCAAGTATGGCGGGGAGCATGAGATTGGCAAGGGGGCAGAGGTCACCGCTGGCGCCTAGGCTACCTTGCTGGTAAACTACTGGCAGTATGTCGTCGTTGAAGCAGTCGATAAGGCGTTGAACTGTTTGAAGCTGGGCTCCGCTGTAACCAAAACAGAAATTTTGTGCTTTGAGGAGGAGCATGAGACGCACAACATCTTGGGGCACTTCGTCGCCGACACCGCAGGCGTGGCTCATGACGAGATTCTTTTGGAGTTGGCTAAGTTGTTCTTTGCTGATGCTGATGTTGCAGAGGCTGCCGAAACCTGTTGTTACGCCATAGATGGGCTCTTTCTGGGTTTCCATCTTCTGGTTGAGGTAGTTGCGGCATTTCTCGATGCGGCGTTTAGCCTCGTCGCTGAGTTGGAGGGTCATGTGACCATCTATTATTTGTTTGACTCTGGCAAGAGTCAGTTTTTCGTCGGGGTTGAGGTTAAATATCATGTGATTATTAAGTTTTATTTGTATAGCGAGGTGATGCTTTTTCCCTTGTATGTCAGATTGACAAATTTTTATGCTAAAGTGGCTTTTGCGCGTTCAGCGATGTCGTCATCGACAAGTATACGACCGCAGTGTTCGCATACGATAACCTTTTTGTGCATCTTGATTTCGGTTTGGCGTTGTGGTGGTATTTTGCTGAAGCATCCGCCACAGGCGTCACGGTCGATGGTAACGACGGCAAGACCGTTGCGGGCAGCTTTGCGTATGCGTTTGTAGGCTGTCAGATAGCGAGGCTCAATAAATTGTTCTTGTTCTTCCGATTTGGCGCGTAGGCGTTGCTCGTCTTTTTCGGTCTCTTTGGTGATGTCCTCGAGCTCGTCTTTTTTGATTTGAAGGTCTTTGTGACGGTTCTCAAGCAAAAGCTCAGCGGCGGAAATGTGCTGTTGAACCTCTTTGATGTGGGCATTGGCTTCTTTGAGATGACGCTCGCAGAGTTGAATCTGAAGGTCTTTGTATTCTATCTCTTTGTTGATGGCTTCGAATTCACGGTTGTTGCGCACGTTATCCTGCTGCTTTTGGTATTTTTTGATCATCTCGCCATGCTCAGCAATCTCGTTCTTCTCGTTGGCAATTCTCTGGTTTGTTTCAGCGATGTCGTTGTTGAAGTTCTGAATACGGGTTTCGAGACCGGCAATTTCGTCTTCGAGGTCTTGGATGGCTTGAGGCAGTTCGCCACGAATGATTTTGATTTTGTCAATCTCGGAATCTACGGTTTGAAGGGTGTAGAGTGCTACGAGTCTTTTTTCGACGGCGATGTCGACATCAAGTTGACGGGCGATGTTTTCATTCTGCTGGTTTATGGCAGCGGACTCTTGTGAGGTTTCTTTTTTGGTTGTGACTTTTTTTGCCATTGTATGATTATTTTTGTTTTTTTTACAGATGGTATTGCAACAGCATTGGTGTTATATCTCTTTATTTATTAATTACATATAACTGATATAGCTGTTGCCATGGCTTGAAATTTGGCAGACAAAGTTACAAAATTTTTCTGATATTGTGCGATATATTATTTCTTTTGCAAATTGTTCGCTTTCAAAATGTCCTATGTCGGCGAGAATAATGTCGTTTGCCGCTGCTTGGAAATCATGGTATTTTAGGTCGGAAGTCAAAAAGATGTCGGCATGTTTGGCTTTGGCATCGTTCAATAGGAATCCCCCGGCACCGCCGCAAATTGCGATTTTTTTTACAGAACGTAATGTGTTGGACGATGATTCTTTAGAGGTGCGTATGAATGGTAGATTCAGTTTCTTTTTGACCATTTCATAAAAATCGACAAGTGTCATGGCTTGTTGTAAAAAACCTATCATACCCGATCCAACGGTAGGCATTGGGTTGGTGAGAGCAAAACAGTCGATTGCGGGTTCTTCATAGGGGTGTGCTTCTCGAAGTTGTTGCAATAGTTGGCGCTCTATGCGTTTTTCGTATATCACCTCTATTCGTGTCTCTTTTTCGTGATGCAGGTGCCCTATCTCGCCACAGAAAGGATTGCTTCCATTGCCTGCTCGAAAAGTCCCTTCACCATCGCTGTTGAAGCTGCAGCAGTCGTAACTCGATTGGCTATTGGAAGCAATGTGTCCGGCACCAGCGGCGAACAGAGTCGACCTTACATTGTCGGCGTACGAGATGGGTACGTATGTCACCAATTTACGCAGAACGCCATCCATTGGACGCAATATTTGACATTGGCACAGACCTATCTTTTCGGCAAGTATGCCGTTGACGCCACACTGTAGATTGTCGAGGTTGGTATGGGCGGCATATACCGCTATGTTGTTTTTTATGAGTTTTGTTATTAGTTGCCCTGTTGGGTTCGATGTTGTTATCCTCTTTATTCCGCCAAAAATAATGGGATGGTGGCTAACGATGACATTGAAACCTTTTGCGATTGCCTCGTCGACTACGGCATCGGTTACATCAAGAGCGACTAGGACACCATTAATCTCAGTGTTACCATCGCCGATAAGGAATCCCGCATTGTCGTAAGTTTCTTGGTATTCAGGAAGAAAAGTGGCGTCAAGATGGTCGAATAAAACTTTTGCTTTCATTGCTCAGGATTGATTTGTTTCTTGGTGTCGTTTTTATAAGTGATTTTTATGTTGTCGGGTGATCCTTTAACAATGTGTATTTTTATTTCAGGCATGTAATGGGCAACAACCCCACAATCGTCGGTGGCCGCTAGTTGAGGGTCTTGGAGCGCTCTTTGGTAGGCATCTCTCAGTATGTCAAACCGGAACGCTTGCGGAGTTTGAGCCTGCCACATTTGGCTGCGTTCAGGAATGCGCATTATTGTGGAGTTGAACACGTTGACTTGCCAAATGGTGTCGGTCGAAGGTATGCCTGCTGCCGCTGCTCCATACTGTTTGCATGCTTCTACTGTTTCAATTATTGTTTTTTGCGACACAAATGGGCGAGCTGCGTCGTGAAGAATTATGTTAAAATGTTCGTCAGCATCTTCGATATAGCATTCTATGGCTGCCAATGTTGAGAGGTATCTCTCACTGCCTCCGGCGACGATATGCTTCACTTTTTGCCAGCCATTTTGGTTTGCAATCTCTTTGGTTTTCTCAATCCAATCGGGATGAGAAACAATGCATATTTCGTCGATTATATCATTTCTTTCAAAGGCATATACGGAATGCTCTAATATGGTTCTACCATCGTCGAGTGTTAAAAACTGTTTTGGTATTTCAGCATTCATCCTGCTTCCTGTACCACCTGCAAGAATGACGGCAATTGTTTGCATATCAATATGTATGTTGTATTGTTTCAAATGTAAAAATCAAATGCAAATTTACGAAAAACATCGATACTTTTAATGCAAAGTAATAACGTTACTATTTTGATTACAAACAGTCGTTCCGATAAAACAATTGCAGGCGTAGTGATTTCAGATGTTTATGGAAAATATAGATACGAGTATGATTTCTGTGGTATTCTTGCTGTTTATACCTTTTTTGGCAGTCAAAGTCTGTTTAAGTCAGAGAGTTGATTGATATGGTTAGAACAAAAAACGAAATCATCTCACATCACCTTTCCATAGGATTCTGTTTTTTTTATTATTTTTGCTCTTTAAATAAAATAATGAAAAGATGAAAAAGTGGTTGAAAATCACACTTATAATAGTTGCTTCGCTTCTTGCTCTTCTCGTGTTGGCGCTATTTTTAGTGTCTCCTATAGCCAAAGGTTATGTCAATAAACATGGCAAAGAACTAATAGGACGCGAAATTCATGTGGAAAAACTTCGTGCCAATCTGTTGGCAGGTAGGGTGCGTATCTATGACATGACAGTATACGAAGATGACGATACTACCTCTTTCTTTTCGTTTGACACCCTCGACGTCTCGGTCAAGTTGCGTAAGCTTCTTCGAAGTGAGCTATATGTTCGTCATATAACTTTGGCCGGACCTCATGTCAGGGTGATTCAGAATAAAGACCGTTTCAATTTCAGTTCGATAATAGACCATTTTGCCTCCGACGAGGAAGAACCCGACACAGACACTACTTCGAGCGCTTGGAAACTGGGTTTCTACAATATCAGACTTAGTGATGGCGAGGTCTATTATGCCGACGCAGGCTTGGGAAGTGAATGGGATTTGAAGAATTTGAATGTCAAAATACCTGGTGTGTACTTTGATGGTGCAGAGAATACTGACGCAGGATTGGCACTGCAGCTTGCTGATGGAGGTGTGTTGCGAACTGAAGCGTCAATGAACATGGAGAATAATGATTTTAAAGTCAACCTCCAACTTGAAAAGTTCGCCATTTCTAATGCAAAAGCCTATCTTGCAGATATCATGAATGTGGGTAAAATGGATGGACTTCTCGACGCGGATATAGATGTTAACGGCAATCTTGGCGACATAATGAAGATGGTCATCACCGGCAAACTTGCTATAAAAGGTGTGGACATCCGCGACAAAAAGAATGAGTCGGTAGCATCCTTTAACAAACTTGCCGTGGTGCTCAATAAAATTAGCATTGACGACAATCTATATGATATAAAGTCGGTAATTCTTGATGGCCTGTCGTCTCATTTTGATCTTTATAGCGACGGCAACACCTTCTCTCGCCTTTTCTCAACATCTTCGTCGTCGGAGAGCAATGCTGAGCCTGAAAAGGTAGAGGTTACTGAAAACAATAAACCCGTTGAAACAAAGCCATTCAAACTTAATGTGGGCCATTTCGCTGTCAACGATGCCGAGTTTACGTACAACGACAATACTCTGCCTGACAAATTCTCATTTCCTGTAAAGAAAATTAACATTGCCGCCGAAAATATCTCTACCAGTGGAGACAACAATGCCCGAATTCTTGCTATGCTGCCTCATGGTGGAACTATGATGGTGCGTTGGCATGGCAACATTGATAATTGGAAACAAAATCAAAGTTTGGTGTTGAACATCAGAAATCTGCAGCTGAAAGACCTTTCTCCGTACTCTGTCGCCTACCTGGGTTCGCCATTTACCGATGGTACATTTTCGTTCACTAGCGACAACAAAATTATTTACAGTCAGCTAGAAGGTATCAACAAAGTTGACCTCTTCAATCCTGAGGTCGGCGAAAAACGTAAGGATGTCGACGCTGAAGTCAACATACCCCTTAAGGCAGCCCTATACGTATTGAAGGACAAGGATGGCAAGGTAGAACTTGATGTTCCCGTCAAAGGCAACATTGACTCTCCCGAGTTCTCATACATGAAAATTGTATGGAAGACTTTGGGTAACCTTATTGTCAAGGTGGCCACTTCGCCATTCCGAGCCGTCGCCAAGGCATTGGGTCAAACAGGAGAGCTCGACTTCATAGCATATAATCCCCTAAATGTACCCTTGACTTCTGAACAATATAGTGTCCTTAACAAGATTGTGGATGTGCTTCAATACGATACAAATATCGTCATAACACTGGTGCCACAAATCAATATGGCACAGTCGTACAAGCAGGAAAGTCTATATCTTCTCAAGGAAGAATACTACATGACAAAGCATCCTGAAAAAGCTAAGTCGGCGATTCTGCCTCAAGGTTTTCTTTATGATGAAGTTAGCCAAATATCAGTTAAAGATACCGGATTTGTTGCATTCCTACATCGCAAAGGAATCTCATCCCGCAAGCCGAGCGACAAGGATGTCCAGCGACTTGCTGACAAACTCTATCCTCGTGAAGCGGCTCAGTCGAGTCTTGAGATTTTGGCCAATCATCGCAACGATTTTGTCAGAAGGTTTTTCTCTGAACAGGGTGTAACAGAGAGACAACTAAAGATAGGTGCTCTCGAAAATGCTGTCGACAGGTCGGGTTATGTCATCAATTCAGAGATGAAAAATAATGAAGAGGTCGGTAATGACGTAGAGTAAAAATGAGTCCTAAATATTATTTCATGATTTAGTGAAATTATACAACTATACAAAACTATCTATGTAAATGGGAATAGGTAAATGGATATTGACTGGTCTTGGATGGACAATGATGGGTCCTGTTGGAGCCATTATAGGCTATCTTGTTGGGAAAAAACTTGAGAACAAAACAGATGACATGGGTGGTCAACGTATCAATAGCGGAAACTACAACTCGTCGTCTTCAAACCAGAAATGGTCGCACTGGCGTTATCAAAATACAGGCAACGACGCTGATTTGTCGGCTGCATTGCTGGTGCTCATTGCGGCTGTGATGAATGCCGATAGTGTAGTCAAAAAATCAGAGCTCGACATGGTTAAGCGCTTCCTGCTTAGCAATTATGGTGAAGAAAGAGGAAAGGAACTGCTATTACGTTTGCGCGATCTCAAGGATCAAAAGATACCCGTTCAGGATCTCTGTCGTCAAATAAAGGTCAATACCGACTATACCACACGCTACCACATGCTTGATTTCCTTTTCAGTATTGCCGGTAGCGATGGCGACGTGTCTAGCCCCGAGCAGCTACTTTTGCGGACAATCTCCAACGGATTGGGCATAAGTATGAGCGATTTTATCTCAATCTCGTCGCGCCATACCGCTTCACGCTATAGCTCTTCGGAAGGCTATTCACGTGGTAATACTACGTATTCTTCTGGCAAAGATCCCTATTCTGTGCTTGGCATTAACAGCAGTGCCACCGACGAAGAGGTCAAGAAGGCTTATCGTAGAATGGCTATGAAGTACCACCCCGACAAAGTGGAGGGCTTGGGTGAAGAGGTGAAACGTAATGCTGAAGCCCAGTTTAGAGAAATTAATGAGGCCTACGAAAGCATCAAGCAGGCGAGAGGAATGAAGTGACATGACGATGTCGCTGAGATGAGATTATGGTTTGACTCTGATATAATATTAATGTAAACAACAAGTTATAATAACTATTTAAACTCTTTGTGCTTTGGAAATAATGTCTCCTGTTGGCTCCTATGAGTCTCTGTCTGCTGCTATTCAAGCAGGTGCTGACGCTGTTTATTTTGGCGTGGGCAATCTTAACATGCGCTCACGTTCAGCCAACAATTTCAACCTCGACGATCTAGAAAAGATATGTTCTATCGCTCACAGTCATTCTGTGCGCACCTATCTGACGGTCAATACTATAATCTACAATAATGAAATCGAGGAAATGCATACGCTCCTCGACACCGCCAAGCGTGTAGGTGTCAGCGCCATCATTGCCAGTGATATGGCCGTTATAACCTATGCCAACCATATTGGCATTGAGGTCCATATCTCTACCCAGTGCAATATTAGCAATGTAGAAGCAGTCCGTTACTATTCCCGTTTTGCCGATGTGATGGTTACGGCACGTGAGTTGCCTTTGCGCCAGGTGGCGGAGATAACGCAGTTTATTCGCGATAACGATATTCGTGGTCCTAAGGGTGAGCTTGTGCAAATTGAGATTTTCGCACATGGTGCTCTCTGCATGTCGGTTAGTGGCAAATGCTATCTTAGTCTTGACAATTATAACTATAGCGCCAATAGAGGAGCCTGTCTTCAATTGTGCCGTCGCGAGTATTTGGTCAAAGATCTAGAGTCGGATTTGGAATTGGTAGTTGACAACAAGTATATTATGTCGCCAAAGGATCTGTGCACCATCGATTTTCTCGACAAGATTGTCCATGCAGGTGTCAAAGTTCTCAAAATTGAGGGTCGTGGACGAAGCGCCGACTACGTAAAGACTGTAACAGAATGCTATAAGGAGGCCGTCGCCGCCATAGCCGACGGCACTTATTCCCAGAACCGCATTGCCGAATGGAAAAAAAGGCTCTCCACAGTCTTCAACAGAGGCTTTTGGGAAGGCTACTATTTGGGTCGCAAGATGGGAGAGTGGACGGAACGGTATGGAAGTCAAGCAACCGAGAATAAGGTATACCTTGGTTTGGTGCGCAACTTCTTTGGCCGCATTAGTGTAGCAGAGGCACAAATGCAGACAGCTCAGACTCTTCGTCCTGGCGACGAAATTATGGTCATTGGTGAAACAACTGGCGTATATCGCGCCACGGTGACAGAACTACGTCTTGATCGAGACCCAGTACCAGAGGTGAAACAGGGCGACCGATTCAGTTTCGCAACTTCTGAGACTCTGCATCGTGGCGATAAACTCTACCGAATCGACCAAATAGTTGATGAGTTTTAACGTTGGGTGTAAAATAACAGAAATGGCTAAGACAAAATCATTTTTTTTCTGCTCAGAGTGTGGCTACCAAAGTAGCTCTTGGCTCGGTAAATGTCCTGAGTGCGGTAAATGGAACACCTTTACAGAAGAGGTGGTTCAAGCTGCCAAATCACCATTAGTGACTGCCAAGTCGCGATCTGGGATAACCTCTACTAAGCCAAAGCTTATTCACGAGGTTTCTACCAACGAGACGGTACGTATACCTACCGGATGCGCCGAATTTGATAGGGTTTTGGGTGGCGGTATAGTGCCAGGTTCGTTACTTTTGCTTGGAGGAGAGCCAGGCATTGGCAAGTCGACATTACTACTGCAGACAGCCCTTGCCATTCCCGGCAAACGCATACTTTATGTTAGTGGAGAGGAAAGTGAGCAGCAGATTAAGATGCGCGCAGACCGCATTATGCAGTCGGGTGAAGTTTGTCAAGGCGAATGCTTTGTCGTTTCGGAGACTGTCACACAGCGCATCTTCGAGCATGTTGATGAGGTTCACCCCGATTTGCTTATTGTAGATTCTATACAAACCATTTGCACGGAGAATATCGATTCGTCGGCAGGCAGCATATCTCAGATCCGTGAATGTACGGCAGAGTTCCAGCGCTATGCCAAAGAGAATGCCGTGCCTGTTCTTTTGGTGGGGCACATAACAAAGGACGGCAATCTAGCCGGTCCAAAGGTTATGGAACATATTGTCGACTGTGTGCTTCAGTTTGAGGGCGACCGCAACTATGGCTATCGTTTGTTGCGTTCGTTAAAGAATCGTTTCGGCTCAACGGCCGAAATGGGTATTTTTGAAATGCTGGGCGACGGACTCAGGCAGGTGTCTAATCCTTCTGAATTTCTGCTTTCGCAACGCGACGAGAACTTGAGCGGTTGTTCAGTCGCAGCCACTCTCGAAGGAGCACGACCTATGTTTATAGAGGTTCAGTCGCTGGTTTCGTCGGCTGTCTACGGCACACCTCAGCGAAATGCCAATGGTTTTGATTTCCGCCGTTTGTCCATGCTACTCGCCGTCCTAGAAAAACGTTGCGGTTTCAAACTTGCAGCCAAGGATGTATTCCTTAACATTGCTGGAGGAATACGTGTCAACGACCCAGCCATCGACCTTGCAGTGGCTTGTTCCATACTCTCCTCCAATGTCGACATTCCAATATCTCCGCGCTATTGTTTCGCAGCCGAGATGGGCCTTAGCGGCGAGGTTCGTCCTGTAAGCCGTGTCGAACACCGTATCTCCGAAGCTGACAGACTTGGTTTTGAAAAGATTTTCGTATCAAAGTACAACACTAAAGGTGTTGTAAAGAAACGTTTTGGTATTGATATTGTTGAGATCTCTGTTATCGAAGAGGCGTTCCGGGCTCTTTTTGCTTGATATTTTATGGTGTGCTAAAAAATAAAAATCGAAATTATTCGTTTATAAGTAAAACAGAATAATATGAATAAGAAACGACTGATAATTATCTTGTTGATGGCTGTCACGCCCTTGTTGACGGTAAAAGCTCAGCAGGACTCGATTATTTCGATGTCGCCGGGACTCACCTCATCCTTGATACCCTCTGAGCGTCCAATGCATCATCTTGAAAATTCATCCAAACTATTAGACACCATCCGCAAATGGGATTTCCGCCTTGCTATGGGAGGTGGAATTGCGGGCAACAAGTATAATACCGCTACTTATTCGGGCATAACACCGACAATTATATATCGTCCTAGCGAAAAATGGACTTTCAAAGCGACGGCGTCGATGATGCACTCTTATTCGTTGGCACCCAACGGCTACTATGTTGGAGGACGCAATGTGCACAGCCTTGCCCCATATCGCCAACCTGACGCTATTGCTGGTGCTGTGGCTGTGTCGGCAACATACAAAGCCAACGACAGACTTTGGATCGCAGCCTCGTTGTTGCACATGGGTGGCAACTTGGCAACGGCAAGCATTGTCAATCCTTGGCTTCCCGACATGCCTGTCAATATTGATGCTACGGCCTTTACTGCCTCTATGCGCTATCGTATTGGCAAAGATAACTTTCTGGATATTCATATGACTTTTGTCGACGACCGCGCGGGTACTTTGAGTCCACTTCTTTTCACTTCGCCGCTATACGGCCCGAATAACTATCATTCCACCTCTTTCGGTGGCTATTTCTTCTAGTATTTAAAACCATAAACACTATCATTTTGAAAGATATCGACAGACGAGATTTTATTAAAGTTGCTGGAGCCGGAGCTTTGGCAACGGCTGTTGTTGCGGCAGGTTGCTCTCCTAGTCGCGAGACGAAAGCAGAGGGTGTGAGCCTTGGCGAAGTGCCTAGCGACAAAATGACCATGCGTGATAACCTTCATGGTGAAAAGGTGTCCTTGTTGGGATATGGCTGTATGCGTTTCCCTACTGTTGAGGGAGAAAGTGGCCGCGAACAAGACCTGCCTCTCGACCAAGATGCTGTGAACCAACTTGTCGACTATGCCATTGCTCATGGTGTTAACCTCTACGACACAGCTCCTCCATATTGTAAAGGACGTTCTGAGCATGCCGTTGGCATTGCTCTTAGCCGTCATAAGCGTGAAGAGTATTTTGTCTCCACCAAGCTCTCCAATTTCTCGCCTAGCACATGGAGCCGTGAGGAGAGTATCAAGATGTATCACAATTCAATGAAGGAGCTTCAGGTAGATTACCTCGACTACTATATGCTCCATAGTATAGGAGGCACACGCCGCGACGCCGCTGGTAATGAACTCGATTCGATGGAGACTTTACGCCGTCGCTTCATCGACAATGGTATGCTCGATTATCTGTGTGAGGAACGTGAGAAAGGTCATATCCATAATCTTGGTTTTTCCTACCATGGCGATATCAAGGTGTTCGACTATCTTCTTTCACTCCAGGATGATGGCAAATACCATTGGGATCATGTTCTCATCCAGCATAACTATGTCGACTGGAATCATTCCAAACTGATCAACGAGAGCAACACTAACTCAAGTTACCTTTATGCCGAACTTGAGAAACGTAATATCCCAGTCTTTGTCATGGAACCCCTTTTGGGCGGTCAGCTGGCCAATCTTAATGACCATGCTGTCGAGCTTCTCAAGCAGCGTGACCCTCAGGCTTCTGTGGCTTCGTGGGCTTTCCGTTTTGCCGGCAACCAGCCGCGTATTCTTACTGTGTTGAGTGGCATGACCTATATGGAGCATCTACAGGACAATATTCGCACCTATTCGCCTCATAAACCTTTGGCTGAAGACGAATTGAAAATGTTAGAGGAAATTGCCGATGTTTTTGCAAATTTCAAAACTGTTCCGTGTACAGGTTGCAAATATTGTATGCCGTGTCCTTATGGTATAGATATTCCTGCTATTTTTGCTCATTATAACAAGTGTCTCAACGAGGGTAAAGTGCTTAATGACATTGGTACTGACAGTGACGAGAAACGTGCATTCCGCAAGGCCCGTCGTGCTTTCCTTGTCGATTACGACCGCACTGTGCCTTCTGTGCGTCAGGCCGACCACTGTATAGGTTGTGGACATTGTGTGAGCGAATGCCCCCAAAGTATCAATATCCCAGAGCAGATGCGGCGCATCAACGACTATGTTGAACAGCTGAAGCAGAGCTAGGTTTGAGTGTCTTTGCCATTCTGTTGATAGTAGGCTCTTTGTAGGTAAATGTTAGTGGGTATTGGCGTCGAGCTATGCCGGCAAAGATACCTATTTGGCTGCTTAGGTTGCTGTATATGCGTGCCGGCTCGGCAAAATAGCTCGCCGCACCTTGAGAGTTCAGCACGTCTTTGGTATATCGGAATGCTTCGGGAGACAGGCTCTCTACAACTAGAGTGTATTCGTGAAGCATGGGATGCTCGGCTGTGTCTTTGAGCATCATTATTGATAACAGAACTTCGGTACTTGCACCTTCTATGTTTTTGTCTGTAAACAATAGTTTTGTGAAGTAATCCATAAGACCTTCGGCGCTGTTTACCTCGGGGTTGGTAATTTCTTTGTTGATACAGTTGAAGTAGGCATGTCTGACGGTATCGATGGTGTCCCATACTTTATCCCAGTCGTTCCATCTGCTGCCGCTGTCGCGTTCCATGACATAGATGTAGTAGTAGTTTTCGCCGATGGGGTCGGTGAGGGTGAAACTGATTTCGGCGGTGTTGAAAGGCAGCAGAGTGTCAAGCTCTGCAAGAGGAAATGACATGTTGGGCAAAGCAGGAACCCGTGTGCCTCCTGTTATAGTGGGATGTCCGGGCACATCGACAGAAAGAGTCAGTGTGTCGCCAGCTGTGGCGTTGTATCCAAAATAGTAATTGGCGCCGTCGCGTGAGGTGAAAGATGTTGAGGTGCCGTTGATGTCGAGTGTTACTGTGGCGTTGTCGACAGGGGTGAAGTCTTTGTTGTCAAGGAAAAAACGGCTATATGTGATGTTGACAAAAAAGAGACTGTCGGTGCAGGGCAGAGCGTTGACAACGACACTTTGTTGAAGGTCTTCGACATCAAATTCGACAACTTTCTCGCACGACTGTATCGCTACTGAGGAAAGGGCGGTCATTAAAAGCAATAAGCATCGGTTTAATATTTTTTGTATTCTCATTTTCTTGCAGGTTATGTTTGTTATCAAAATTTCAGAGTGTATGCCACGGAGGGCAGTATTGGGAATATGGATAGTTGTACTAGAGCGCCGTTGTAGTTTTGGTAGCGGTGCTCGTGACTCTCGTATATCATGTATGGGTTTTTGCGGTTGTAGAGGTTGTAGACGCTGACGCTGATGGTGCGAGAGCAGTTTTTGAAGTTGCGGTGGAAGTTGGCGCCGATATCCATACGGTGGTAGTCGGGCATACGGAAGTTGTTGCGTTTGCCGGGGTTGGAGAGGTATCCCGACCATCCATTGTGGTCGATGTTGGCATAGCCGTCGGCGGTTTCCTGAGCCTGTGCGTATTCTTGCATGCTGAGTGTGGCTGCGTTGCCGGAGCTGAACACCCAAGTGGCGCTAAAGTCGATTTTGTCGTTGAGCTTGTAGCTTAGCACTATGCTCAAATCGTGACGACGGTCGTATTTGGCGGGGAAGGCTTCTCCGTTGTTGAGCTCTTGGCCAGGACGGTCGAAGAGTCGCATGGTTTTGCTCCAGGTGTAGCCTATCCAGCCAGTAAGATTACCAAAGTTGCGTTGCAACAATAGCTCTATGCCGTAGGCCCAACCGTCGCCGATGACCACTTTTTCCTCCCAGCTTTCGTCGCTGCCAAAGAAGGAGGCTCCGTCTTTATATTCCAGCAGGTTGTGCATTTTTTTATAATAACCTTCAACAGAGAGGTCGCCGACGCCCCCCATTTCATAGAAAAGGCCTGCGGCGACTTGGTGGGAATACATGGGCGCTATGTTTTCGGTGACAGGCACCCAGAGGTCGGTGGGCATGCTTACGCTGGTGGTTGAAAGAAGGTGCATGAATTGGGTCATGTAGGCGTATCCGGCTTTTAGCGACAGGCCTTCGCCCAGCATGACACGACCCGACAGACGAGGCTGAAGGGTGGGGTAGAATTTGTTGTGTACGGCGAAGCCGCTAAGGTTAAGTCCGTAGTTGACTTTCACAGTTTCGTTGACGCTCCAGTCGTCTTCGGCGTAGAGTGACATTTCGTTGGCGTGGATGTCGCTGTGATTAACGGTGGTGTCGAGTGTAAAAGAGCTGTTCATCACTTCGGCGCTGAAGGCGTTGAGGTGCATGTCGGCCACTTCGGGTTGGAAGATATGATGGATGGCTGAGGCTCCGAATTTGACAATATGGTTAGGGTCGGGGTTGTATTCCATGTCGGCGCGGAGGCTGACATCGTTTATTTTCGAGAGATAGTTCATTTTGAACTCCGAGGTTTGGCTTTCGCTTTCTTCGGTGGCCAGGGTGGTGGTTTCGTAGTTGACCCCTATGGTGTTGTTGTAGCGTGTGTAGGCTCCGGTGACGTTCATAAACAATTTGGGAGTCAGCTCGTAGTTCCATCGTGCCGAAGCGACGATGTTGCCCCATTTGGTGTCGAAGTTGAGGTACTGTTCCTGAACATCAGTTGCCAAGGTGCGAATGCGGGTGTAAACCACATCCGACCCCATATAGTAGCTTGCGAAGAGGCGGCTGCGGTCGTTGAAGCGATGGGTGAGTTTTCCGTTAAGGTCGTAGAAATAGTATCCGGCACGGAGCTTGTAGTCGCGATTGTCGGCGAGTTTTTTTACCAATGGTTGCAGGAGGAAGTCGGCGTAGGTGCGTCGCGCCGAAAGGCATAAGGTGGTGCGTTCGGTGCGTATGGGACCTTCAAGGTTTAGTTTGGCCGATATGAAACCAATAGAGGCGTTGCCGTGCAAATGTTTGTCGTTACCGTTGTTGGTGGTGACGTCGAGCACGCTGCTCAAGCGGCCGCTGAAATGTGCAGGGAAACTGCCTTTGTAGAGTGTCACGTTTTTCACGGCATCGGTGTTGAAAGCAGAGAAGAATCCACCCATGTGGCTTACATTGTAGATGGGGACGCCGTCGAGGAGAAAGAGGTTCTCGTCGGGGCCTCCACCTCGAACATAGAAGCCGCTGTTGCCCTCCGATCCGCTTTGGACACCGGGCAGCAGCTGAAGAGCTTTTACTATGTCGGCTTCGCCAAAGAGCACAGGTACGGCTTTGAGTCTTTCTATGGGTATCTGTACGGCGCTCATTTGTGATGATTTGGCGTTGTCGATGCGTTCGCCTCGAACCACGACGGTTTTTAGCTCCAAGCTGGAAATGAGTTTGTAGTTCCGTTTTATATTGCCTTTCAGAAGCAGATCTTCGGTGACTGTCTTGTATCCCATGTAGGATATTCTTAGTGAGGCGCTGTCGCTTTTGAGGGTCAGAGAGTAGCGGCCTTGAGCGTTGGTTAGGGCGCCTTTGCCGCTGCGCATATCCATCACGGCTGCTCCAATGAGCGTCTCGCCACTGGACGAATCTGTGACGATACCGCTAATTGTATGGTTTTGCCCTGTTGCCATGTTGAAAAAAAAGATAAAGAGGAGCAACAGGGATTGTATTTTTGGTTTAGTCATTATTAATGTCTTTCGTATAAAAAAACTGTTTTATAAATGTATAGTATTTTTTTTATCGAGCTTTTGGAATTGCAAAAATACTATTTTTTGATTAATATAATATGTATACAAAGTTTTAAAAAGACAATAGGGCGTTGAGAGCGTGGTTTATAGTTTGTCGTTTTCTTTTAGTTCAACTTTGAACGATTCAGAAGAGTTTTCGCCTTCTCAAGGGATTGGTTGATGATGGTATGTTGTTCAGTTTGAGTGTTTTTATTCGTTACTATGATTCAAAAATAATGTGAGACCTTGCTGAATCTAGGATTTTATGTAAATTTGCACGTTTGTTTTATCAAAGTCTATGTTGTCGAGAAAATTAATTATCATTGTTTTAATGCCTCTTATGGTGTGCTGTGGGCGCCATGAACGAAGCCCGTTGCAGGATTACATGAACGCCTATCCGCAGTCGCAGTTGTGCGATGTGTACAAGTTTTGTTTTCAAGACAAGTTCGGACTTGAACATCTGATGAGTGACTCGGTCGCTGCGATGAGTTATATAGAGCGAGAACTGGAATGTGCCGACTCCGCTGACTGGCAAAATCCTGTGTTTTACTATTATTTGCTTGACAGCAACTATGTTCGTGTCGACTTGAACTTTGTGCGCCAGGGATACTTTTCTAAAGAGACTCTTGTTTCTGCCATGCTGCATAGTTCGTCGGCAAAGGCGATAGATTCGGCCGATATTGCCCATTGGAAAATTGAGTGGCACGCCATACTATCGCAGCTTCAGGATGTTACTCCTCATCCATTGAATTATAGGGAGGATAGCTTGATGATAGAGCAACTGCTTGATTCGGGCCGTTATGCCACTCATCACAGCAAACTCTTCAATAGCACTTATCGCCAACATTACCGTATTGTTCGTCGCGATGTGTTCGAGAAAGAGCTGCTGCCTGCTATTGCCAAAGTTCTCGATGTGGCTGAAAAATAATTGTTCTAACTATATTAAATAATTAATCTGCTGTGTTCCAGAAAATCATCAACGGTTCGGTGAAATTGGTTCAGCGATGGATGCCCGAACCATTTCTTTTTGCTGTAATATTGACATTTATAGCAGCTTTGTTGGCTATGCCTATATGTCGTCAAACCCCAGTTGAGGTCATCTCCAATTGGGGAGGAGGTGTTTGGGGGTTGCTTGCTTTTGCTATGCAGATGGCTCTTGTGCTGGTTACCGGCTCGGCGTTGGCGTCGGCGCCAGCTTTGAAGCGAGGCATAGCATGGCTATCGTCGTTGCCAAAGACTCCTGTTTCGGCTATAGCTCTTGTCACCTCTGTGTCGGCGTTGGCATGTTGGCTTAACTGGGGGTTTGGGCTTATTGTTGGAGTTATTTTTGCCAAAGACATAGCACGTCGTTTGCAGGGGGTTGACTATAGGCTTCTCATAGCGTCGGCTTATAGCGGCTTTGTGGTGTGGCATGCGGGGCTTTCGGGTTCTGTGCCTCTCAAACTTGCCACTCCGGGTCCTGACCTTGCGGCGGCAACAAGCGGTGCCATTGTCGATCCGTTGCCTATATCGGACACTATCTTCCATCCATACAACTTGGTTATGGTGTTGCTTGTTATTGTGGCTATTACTGTAGTGAACGCTATGATGCATCCCAAAGGGAGTAATATTGTAGTGGTGGATCCCTCGCTTTTGGAGGAAGCGGATGTCACCATGGCTAAACCTTCGTCGTCGCCCACTCCAGCGCAGCGTGTGGAAAACAGCCGTCTGCTTACTTGGCTGATATCGTTGTTGGGTCTCTCTTTTGTGGTGATAAATCTTTGTTTTAAAAAGGGTGCTTTTGACTTGGGGATGGTGATAATGATTTTCCTGTTTTTGGGATTGTTGTTTCACGGCACACCTGTGGCTTATGTCCGAGCCTTTGGCAAAGCGGCGTCGGGGGCTGCCGGCATCATTCTGCAGTTTCCTTTCTATGCTGGTATCATGGGCATAATAACAGGAGTGGGGGAGAGTGGCATTTGTTTTGGCACGGTTATCAGTAATGCCTGTATTAGTATCTCCTCGCCTACAACATATCCGTTGCTCACGTTCTTATGTGCAGCTTTGCTCAATATGTTTGTTCCCTCGGGAGGAGGCCATTGGGCCATACAGGCACCTATAATGTTCACGGCGGGAGCCGAGTTGGGTGTGGCGCCGGGGCTTACGGGCATGGCTATTGCGTGGGGAGACGCATGGACCAATATGATACAGCCTTTTTGGGCGTTGCCCGCGCTGGCCATTGCAGGACTTAACGCCAAGGATATTATGGGTTTCTGTCTTATAGATCTCTTTGTCAGCGGTATCATAATATCGGGCGGTCTTCTTATTTGGGCTTTATGAACAAAACAAGGACCTTCGAAGGTTCTCTATGAGTCCGCTATGAGTTCGCTATGGGTCCGATAGAGGCCTGGATATGGCCATTACGAAATTATTATATTGTCATCTGGAATCCCAAACTTATATCCATAAAAACTATGAAACATTTTTTCTTATCTTTGTTTGCTGTTTTATTGCTGTTTGTAGCTTGTAAACAAAGAAATGACAGCATGAAGGAGAAGACCGATGTTGAGTTGCCTCCATGTTCGGTGATAAACGAAATGGACGACATGGTTGTATACACTATAACTGACCGAATCAGCAGTATGTCTATTGACTTGTTCAAGGGATCGTATGATGACAGTTTGTTATCCCAGTTGATGCCAGAGGGGGAGTCCCGTTCGGCTATTAATGTTTTCTTTATCAAGACGACAGGAAACTATGGTGGAGGCAAACATAATATCCTTATTGACGCTGGCTTGGGCGAGGATGCTGGAGGGATGATGCTTCAGCAGTTACATAAGCTGGGAGTCAATACGGAAGAGATCGACGCTGTGTGCCTCACTCATTTGCATGGCGATCATATAGGAGGACTGTTGAAAGAAGGTAAGCCTGTTTTTCCTAATGCGGATATTTATCTTTCTGTCGATGAGTTTAATGCATGGAGCAATGACGGGCCTATGGCGTCGCGTAACGGTCAATGGAAACAGGTGTTGAGTGTGTATTCCAATCGAATAAAGCTATGCAATGATGGCGACACTATTGTTGACGGTTGGGTTGTGGCACATTTGGCGCCGGGACATACACCAGGACACACTATGTATGAATCGGGACTTTGTCTTTTTATAGGGGATCTTGTTCATGCGCAGGATATTCAGTATGCTTACCCTGAGTTTTGCGCACGTTACGACAACAAACCGGCACAAGCTGTCGAGACAAGGAAGAAAGTGTTGTCGACTATGGAAGGCCGGTATTTGTGCGGAGCACATTGCTACGATCAAAAGATGCTCACTCAATAGGCAGGGTGATAGTGAAAGTGGTTCCTTCTCCAGGTGTGCTGTCGACTGTGATGGTGCCTTTGTGTAGCATGACAACTTGGTGAACGTAGCTTAGTCCAATGCCGAAGCCTTTGACATCGTGTACGTTGCCTGTGGAAACACGATAGAAACGCTCAAAGATATGCTTTTGGTCTTCTTTGTTAATACCAAGGCCGTGGTCGCTGACAGAGAATATGATATTGGAGTCGGTTTTGTCGGTTAACACCTCGATCTCTAGTCTTTCAGGTGAGTATTTGATGGCGTTGTCGATGAGGTTGTAAACCATATTGGTTAGATGTAGTTCATCTCCTATAATGACGGGTAGGTTGCATTTGTAATCGCTTTTGATTACGCCGCCGCGACTTTCTATTTGAGGTCGGAAGTTGGCGATAACGCTCTCTATTATTGAGTTGAAGTCTATTTCTTTGAGATTCAGCTGGAAATTTTTGCTGGACATCTTGGAGCTTTGTAGTATTGTCTCCACAAGCATGCGCATACGGCGATTTTCGTCGCCGATAATACCGATATAGGTGCTGTTTGTGGCGGGATCGTTGCCGATTGTGGGGTCTTGGAGCATTTCGCACGCCAAGCCAATGGTGGCGATGGGCGTTTTAATCTCGTGTGTCATGTTGTTGATGAAATCGTTTTTCATCTCGTCAAGTTTTTCTTTGCGGAAAATGGCGCGTATGGAGAGGTAGAACAGAATAAGAATCAGAGATATGAGGAAGAAACTCAGTAAGAAATAGCGTGTTGAGTTCTCTTTGAGCATGAGCGAAGACAGAGGGAATTGCAACACGATGAAATATTCGTTTGGCGACATCATACCGTCGGGGTGGAATCGGTATTTGAAAGGAGATTCTCGCAGTTTGTTCTCTTTTCCCTCATCGTTGCTATAAATGAACTTGTCATCGGTATAATCGTAAATGCCTATGTAAGGCGCTATGTCGACACCATTGACCATGAGTTTGTCTGTGATTAAAGAGTCGAGGAGGTAGAAGTTGAAATTGCTTGAGGTCATTATGTTGTCGACGACATATTCGGAGATGTCGGATACGAATCTATTGAAGAAGTCGTTGCTGTTCATTATTTTGTCGCGAGTGGCCAGAAGGGTGTTGTACTGGGCAATGGCGTTGGAGTCGGCAGAGGTGACTTTGACATGGGGTAACAGTTTGACGCTGTCAATCATTGTGATTCCCACTTCAACTTTTGTGGTGTCGTAAAAAGTGGTATAGTTTTCTTTGACGACATTTTGCATGCGGTTGTTTAGTTCTTCAACTCGCTTGAATTTCAGTAGCCTGTAGCGGTCGTTTTGGTCGATGTAGTCTTCCACTTTCAACCTGTTCAATTGTTCAATCATGTCGTCCATGGCGTTGTTGACGCTGATGTTGAAGAGGTTGTCGCTCACGGTTATGGTGCGCTTCATCTGCACATACTGTACCACCATGAGGCTTGCGGCGGCAAGGGTGAACAAGGTTATTAGTGTAATCCAAAATATTTTCTTCATACTGTTGTGGGCAGTTCCCTTTAAGGCTAAATATAACAAATATTGTTTTTCGTGGTTTGTGCGCTTAATTCTCATATCTATATCTTCTGTTCCCACGATTTATTATTTAACGAAAATTCTATTTTTTTGTTTTAATAATTGTGTTTTTTTCTTGTCTACTGCTTTTCTGTATTGTTGTTGTCGTCGTTTTTTTAGTATATGTAAATAATGCAAATTTTTGTTTTATAAAGGTTTGTTGTTAGTGACTTATTTTTTGTTCAAGGAGAAAGCGGCTCTTTTAAAAAATAATTGTATTTTTGCATCCCGTAGTTCATTTTTTAATATATCACCTCCTCAACGTCCCAATGAGGGTAACGTTTGAGGGTTATTATTTTTTTTATGAAACACGGATTTGATAACGAAAAGTATCTAAAAATTCAGTCCGAGCACATCAAGGAGCGTATCTCCAAGTTCGGCAACAAACTTTATCTTGAATTCGGCGGCAAGCTTTTCGACGATTATCATGCTAGTCGTGTCCTACCAGGTTTTGAACCCGACAGCAAGCTGAAGATGCTTATGCAGCTTCGCGACGACGCCGAGATTGTTATCGCCATCAGCGCTCGTGATATAGAGAAGAACAAGGTGCGCGCCGATTTGGGTATAACCTACGACGACGATGTGCTTCGTTTGCGTGACGAATTTCAGAACCGGGGCTTGTTGGTGAGCTCGGTATGTATCACTCAGTATCATGGTCAACCTAGCGCCCAGGCTTTTCGTGAGCGTCTAGAACGGTTGGGAATAAGTGTTTATTATCATTACCTTATAGATGGCTATCCTACAAATGTGGAGTTGATATGTTCGGAGGATGGTTTTGGCCGTAACGAGTATATCAAAACCACACGGCCTTTGGTTATAGTCACCGCTCCGGGTCCAGGAAGTGGTAAAATGGCTGTTTGTCTTAGCCAGCTTTATCAAGAGAACAAGCGTGGAGTGAAGGCTGGATATGCCAAATTTGAGACATTTCCAATATGGAGTATACCATTAAAACATCCCGTCAATGTGGCTTATGAGGCCGCCACTGCCGACCTCAATGATGTAAATATGATTGACCCGTTCCACCTTGAGGCTTACAATGAAACGGCAGTCAACTATAATCGCGACATAGAGATTTTCCCCGTACTCAACGCTATTTTTGAAGGCATATATGGTGAAAATCCTTATAAGTCACCTACCGATATGGGTGTCAATATGGCTGGATTCTGCATTTGCGACGATGATGTGTGCTGCACAGCTTCCAAAAATGAGATTATCCGCCGCTACTATGCCGCATTGTGTAAATATGCACAAGGACGTATCCCAGAGTCGGAGGTAGATAAAAACGCTTTGCTCATGAAGCAGATGAAGATCACTACCGACTTCCGTCGCACTACTGTTGCCGCTCGCGAGCGTGCCGCTCTTGAGGGTGCCCCATCTGCGGCGATAGAGATGGAGGATGGAACCATCATCACGGGCCATTCCAGTCCTCTGCTTGGAGCTTGCGCAGCCATGTTGCTCAATGCTATCAAGCATCTCGCTTCTATCGATCACGATATAAAACTCATTTCTCAGAAATATATTGAACCTATACAATACACCAAGACAAGTCTTCTTCATGGCAAAAATCCGCGTCTGCATACCGATGAGGTACTTTTGGCTCTCTCCATGTTGAGCCTTTCCGACGACAACTGCCGCCGTGCTTTGGACACACTTCCACTTCTGAAAGGTTGCCAGGTGCACACTACGACCATGCTAGGCGAAGTGGATTTGAAAATATTCAAGAAACTTGGTATTGATGTTACGTCAGACCCCCAACCAAAAAAATAAAATAAAAGTTTTTTATAAAATATGAAAATAGGACTTATTGTTGCGATGGACATTGAGTATAACAAGATGCTCGATGCGCTGGGAGGTGCCACTGGCATCCTTGGGAAAAACGAAATAGTTCTGTGGAAGTGCGGCATCGGTAAAGTCAATGCTGCTGTTGGTACCATGCGACTTGTGCAGGAACATCATCCTGACGCAATTATCAGTACTGGCCTTGCTGGAGGCATCGATGTTCAGATGCAAGTTATGGATGTTTTGGCTGCAACACAGAGTGTGTACCATGATGTTGATTGCGGCACAGGTCTAGGTTGCGCCCTAGGTCAGGTTCAGGGGCTACCAGAACGATTCGACGCCGACAAAAATCTCTTGAATCATACCGCTTGCGTGCCTCTCGCACAAGGCGAGCGTTTGATGAGTGGGTTGATTTGCACAGGAGATCAGTTTATTACCGACCGTGAGCGTCAGAATGTTATAAAACATAATTTTCCTGACGGTATGGCTTGTGATATGGAAAGCGCTGCCATTGCACAAACTTGTCACTTGCTTGGTTTGCCGTTTCTTAGCTTACGTGTCATCAGCGACACCCCGGGACGTACTGATAACCACGCCCAACAGTGGGAGGATTTCCTCACATCGATGTGTGACCGATCATTTCATTTTGTGAAAACTTATTTAGAAACACTTTGAGACGCAAGGTCTGCACTCCGTTTTTTTTATTAATATGTAATATATATGGAAGTAATTCAAAGTTTTACAATCGACCATACTCATTTGAAACCCGGAATTTATGTTTCGAGAATAGACAAAGGTTTCACGACTTTCGATATCCGTATCACAGAGCCTAACAAGGAACCTGCTGTAGCTCCAGCAGCTATGCATAGTCTTGAGCATTTGATGGCGACATGGTTCCGTAACTCAGCGGTAAAAAAAGACGTTGTTTATGTTGGCCCAATGGGATGTCTTACGGGTATGTACATAATTATGACAGGGGACTATTCTGCTGAGGATATGCGCTCTCTTACCATTGAGTGTCTCGAATGGATTTTGACACAGAACGAAGTTCCTGCAACAACCCCCGAAACTTGTGGCAACTACCTGCTTCATGATTTGCCTATGTGTCATTGGGAATGTCGTCGCTATCTTGACAGACTTCGCAACGACTTTCATAGCGAGTACACTAAGCTTGAGGTTACTTTGGCTGATGGTAGGGTGTTTGCCGACGCTTGATGATTTTTTTTTGGACGGCACACAATACAAAACAATAGTCGCCGTTTTGAAAATTGATTGGCCCCGTAGTTCAGCTGTATAGAACGTCGGATTCCGGTTCCGAAAGTCGTGGGTTAGAATCCCGCCGGGGTCACAAAGTTGTATTAAAAAAGACAGGGAGAAAGATTCTTTCACCCTGTCTTTTTGATATAAACCAGATTGATGGTTGATAAGCTATTGATTTATTATTTTTTGTGTCGAAGTACCTGAGTCTGTTGTGGCTTGGAGAAAGAATAATCCATGCCATGGAAGAGCCAAAACCACAGGAGAACCGTCAGTATAGATGTTCTGTATTATTTGGCCGTCAACGGAGTATAGCCTAAGCTCGGCAGGTTGATTTCCATTAATGACCACATTGCAGAGCCCTTTGGCAGGATTGGGATAGACGTTGATTTGGTTTTTAGAATGGGATGTCGTTGGGGCATAGATACCTTCAGGTTTCGGAGTGGAAAAACTAATTAATTTGGGCTCTCCATAGTTGTCGTCGGAGCAGTGTGCTGTAACCTCCACGGTGTATGTTTTCCCAGGCGATAGAGGCGGAAATTCATAATAAGGAGTGTCTACAACGACGAAAGTACCCCAATTGTCGGGAAAATAAGGGCTGTATATTCCATAGTATACTCCCCATCTTTGTGTATCGGTAGTGTCGGTCCATGAAATGCTTAAGCCGCTAACCTTGTTGTCTATGGTGAACACAATGCTTTCGCTGTTACTATTCACAGTTAGTTCTCCAACAGTTGCGCACGGTGTGCGGTAGCTTATGGAATCCCAATCGCCATAGGTGCTGTCTCCACAAACAGATCTGATGTAAAAAGTGTACAAGGTGTTTGGCTGTAGCATATTGGCATCTTCTAAATCGTAGATGGAAAAATAAGGTGTGTTTGTTTCGACGATAGTGCCGTTGCCAATTTGGAAACCATGTGGGCCGTACTCAATCTCCCAGTGGTCAGGGATGGGGTTACTGTACCACTCTAGTACCATCATGGGTGGGGCGTCGTATGCTTGGTTAGTTAGAGTTAGATATTGAATGGAGGCGCAGGTGTCTGGAGCTGGCCACAACATGAGGTCGTCAATGCAGAGGTACGAACCTTGCTGCATATTGGTTCCTGCTGATGATAATAGGATTACGATCAAAGAGTCAGGTGATGTGTTGGGCATGTCAGGCATAAAAGCACCCAGGGGTATATATTCGGTTTCGAATGGTGTGTAACTGTCTGCGTCTGTTAAGTCGAGGCTTATTCCACCACCAACGATTTCGCGTCGATGTGTGGTGTTGTTGTAGTGTGTTCCTAAGATGACGACGCCTCCATTGTCGCCACTGGTGGCGGAATGATATTTGTAGCTGCCAGTAAGACGGCCGGGTTTGAACCCGTCAAGGGCAATGCCTCCCGAAATGTAGTCGTTGACATCCATCGTGAGCAGAGTGGGTAGCATAGAGTATATGTCACCAGAACCCGACATTAGGTCGCTGATAAGTGGTATGAAGGCATTTATGTCGACGGCGCCTGTTGAAAGGATGGAAGGGATTGCCTGCTGGGTGAGTGTCGAGTCAAGAAGGTCTCCGGCAAGGCTCAGCACAGTGGGATTGATGATGTCGTCAAGCATTATTGTATGCAACTTTACTGCCTTGTTACCGTCAGGAACAACACCATTTTCTGGTGTGGCTTTAACGATGGGGACAGAAGTGTTGATGTTGATATTCATTCCCATAAGTGAGATGCTCTCATTGACGGGGTATGAAGGATAGTCCCAGTTGGAAGGAGTGGAAAAAGAGTCGAAAACAGGTATAGGCATAAAAAGTACAGTCACATTATAGCCGGGATGTGTGGTCCATTGTTCAAAGCTGCCGTTGGGAAATGTTATTGAATCTTGGGCACGGAGTACACCACTAAAGATGGTGATTGTCAAAAAGAAAAACAATATTATTTTTTTCATAAGCAATGATTTTTTTGGATGTGTTTGAATTGCAAAAATATATAATGTTTCTGACATACGCAAATAATATAGTAATAATAAGTAAAAATGAGTCTAATGGGTATGAAACAAATTTACCTATTTCCATGATAGAAATAGGATGAAAAAAATGTTCTTATCTTTATCATAAACGATGTTTGCTTTGTTTTTTTATAATTGGGAAAATACGCTAAATTAATGTAGTTGTGTTCTATATATTCTTCTGTGTTAGTATTACATCTCTCATGTCATGAAATAAGTGTACTTTTGCAGTTGAATTGTTTTGATGTGTCTGTGGTATTTTTTTTGCATTATACTATAAGGCATATTGCAATTTTCTGTTCGTTATATTTCAATTTTTGCAGCGATGTTATTAAGTTTTTTGTGTTGAGTGTTCAAGTCGTTAAATAATATAAGTGATTTTTATCATAAAGAAATTTATGCAAATAAAAGATTTTTTCAAAGACACAAAGCCTGGTGGGCAGTTGATAGCGTTGGCGTTTATTTTTGTACTTTTTTTTATTATTGCGGTAGGATTATCAGTTGCGTTAGGAGCATTGTTTGATGGGGTGGCTTCAAAAATGGTGATACAGGCAGTAACCCAAATTGTATCCTTTGCAGGCACTGCTCTTTTTTTCGCCTATATGTTTCACGACAAACCCTCTAAATATCTTGGATTGTGTACAACACATGGTATGGTGGTGAAATTATTGGTAGCCTGTCTCATTCTTGTTGCGCTATTGCCTTTGTCTGACTGGCTGACACGGTTGAACGACTCCTGGCATCTGCCGCAATGCTTTGCTGCTTTTGAGGAAAGTATGCGCTCTATGGGAGAAAAGGCTCAGATAGAATTAAATGGTTTTTTAAGTAGGACTAGTTTTGGCGCATTGATTGCCAATCTTTTTGTTCTTGCCATTGTTCCTGCAATTTGCGAGGAGTTGTTGTTTCGGGGTGCGTTGCAGAACATTTTTTGTCGTATGCTGTCCAACCACCATGTGGCAATTTGGCTCACCGCAGCTTTATTCTCCTTGTTCCATGGTGAACTTTTCGCTTTTTTGCCTCGTTTTGTGTTGGGTGCCGCACTTGGGTATCTCTTCTATTACAGCGGTTCAATATGGATAAATATTATGACGCATTTTTTGAATAACGCTCTAGCCATTTTACTTTTCTATTTAGCATATAATGGTGTTGTCGACATCAGTTTAACTGAGTCGTTGAGTGCTCCATGGTATTTGTCTCTGATAGGTGCGTCAATAGCAGTGGCTTTATTCATGTTTTTCTTTGCTAAGAACAGTCGTAGAGACTTGAAAAGTGATATGTGAGATGTTGAAAGTGGTAACCATAGACCATTCCATTCTCTCTTTCTGAGTTCTCAGCTGTAAGCTTGAAAAAAATATTCATAAAATATTGTTGATATAAAAAAAAATCGTATTTTTGCACTTTAAAATTTTCAAAAATAAATTAATTTTTTACAAGAAAATGACTAAGGCAGAAATAGTTAATTCAATTTCCAAAAGTACAGGAATCGAGAAAATGGCTGTTCTTACCATTGTCGAAGAGATTATGACCGTTATCAAGGACTCTCTTACCGAGGGCGAGAATGTATATCTTCGTGGTTTTGGCAGCTTCATCGTTAGAAAACGCGCAGAAAAGACCGGACGTAACATATCCAAGAATACCACCGTTATTATTCCGGCACACAATATTCCGGCTTTTAAGCCTGCTAAATCATTCATGGTTGAAGTAAAAAATAATACGAAATAACTTTAAATCTTATAATTATGCCAAACGGTAAAAAACACAAGAGACATAAAATGTCTACGCACAAACGTAAAAAACGTTTGCGCAAGAACAGACATAAGAAGAAATAAGCCATTGTAGTGTTTATTTACTTCTTACGACTACTTCTAACAGTATCTAAAACAAATTGCACAACGCTCCATATGAGTTTGGTTGTGTAATTTGTTTTTATTTTTTCTAGATTTACATTTTGGCTGTATAGGCTGAACTAAACAATGGATAAAGAACTAATTATATCGGTTCAGGAAGACGAAGTCCAGATTGCTTTGCTGGAGGACAAACAGCTTGTTGAGCTTCATAAGGAAAAAAAGAACAATAGTTTTGCTGTTGGTGACATTGTTCTTGGCAAGGTGAAAAAAATAATGCCTGGACTGAATGCTGTTTTCGTTGATATCAACGATGAAAAGGACGGGTTTATGCATTATCTCGATTTGGGACCGCAGTTCAACTCGTTCCAAAAATACTTGAAATTGGCTATGAATGGAGACAACTCGGTTCGTTCTCTGGACAGTTTCAATATGGAACCCATTTTTGAAAAATCGGGCAACCTTTCCGAATGTATGAAGGTTGGACAATATCTTCTTACTCAAATAGCCAAGGAACCTATTAGCACTAAAGGTCCAAAACTATCTGGCGACATATCATTCGCAGGCCGTTACCTTGTGCTTACTCCATTCTCCAATAAGGTTTCTATTTCTCAAAAAATCAAAAAATCCGAGGAACGAAACCGACTTCGTAGGCTAATCCAAAGCATACGCCCTAATAATTTCGGTCTTATCGTTAGGACTGTGGCAGAAGGGAAGTCTGTGGCTGAACTAGATGCGGATTTAAGACAGCTTCTCGATAAGTGGGCTCGCATGACCGACAAACTAAAAACGGTCAATGGACCACAAAAGATAGAGTCAGAACTTGGCGCAACCTCAGCTTTGTTACGCGATGTGCTGACTGACGACTTCAATACCATTTATTGTGACAATGAGGGCGTATGTAATGAACTGCGTGATTATCTTCGCACAATAGCGCCAGATAAAATAGATATTGTCAAACACTATAAGATGACAACACCAATCTTTGAGCAGTTTGGTGTCCAGCGCGATATTCGCCGTGCTTTTGGCCGTATTGTGACTATACGATCAGGTATTTATCTTTATATCGAGCACACTGAAGCTATGCATGTCATCGATGTCAATAGTGGCAATCACATTAAGGCAGGAACTGGCCAGGAGGATACCGCACTTCAAGTAAATATCGAGTCGGCAAAGGAAATTGCTCGTCAACTTCGATTACGAGATATGGGAGGCATTGTTATTGTCGACTTCGTTGATATGCTTAAACCAGAACATCGTAAAGAACTTTTCAATGTGATGAGCGAGGAAATGAAAAAAGATAAAGCTCGTCATACAATATTGCCTCTCAGTAAATTCGGCCTTATGCAGATTACTCGTCAGCGAGTGCGTCCTGCTATTGAGGTTGACGTACAAGAAAAATGTCCATTCTGCGATGGAACAGGAACCATCAAATCCAGCATGGTCGTGGTCGATGAAATAGAGTCCAATCTCAGATATCTTTCGTCTTCGCAGGGGGAGAAACGTCTCACAATAATGACTCATCCATATGTTCAGGCTTATTTGACCAAGGGCTTTTCATCGGTGAGGAGAAACTGGCAACGCAAATATAAAATACGTTTGACAGTAAAATCGGTAGAGAACTATAATTTACTAGAATACCATTTTTTTAATTCTCAAAATGAAGAGATAAATATGTAGTAATCAGTTGTAAAGTTGTATTATTATCATTTTTGGTATTCTCTTTTTTTTCT
Source organism: uncultured Bacteroidales bacterium (assembly GCA_900316965.1). Lineage (GTDB taxonomy): Bacteria > Bacteroidota > Bacteroidia > Bacteroidales > P3 > Colimorpha. The sequence goes on along the minus strand of ONEY01000006.1, from coordinate 1,756 downwards.
TTTACGTCTAGATTTTACCTCTTTGAATAGCTATACCGGATATTAAGGCTTGCGTGTTATAAACATGTAAGCCTTTTTTCATACTTTTCTTCATAAGGATATTTGTTATATATCCCGCTTGCGGTTTTTTTTATACATTGCTGTGAGTATGTATCTTTTTTTTTAGTATTTTTGCATAGTAGTATTAATGTAATTATAATGTCTATTTTATTGATAATTAACTTTGTGTCTAATTGGCAATAATGCTATAGTAAATAATGCTATGAAAAAGGTCACCCTCTATATAATAATAAGCTGCATATCATTTATCGCTTTCGCCCAGCATGTGGAATACTATCCTACATCGCAACGGTATTATATGGAACCCTACCATAAACCAAATGTATTGAATTATTATGATTCGATTATGTCTAGCTATCCTTTCCTGACCAATCATTATTACTATTATGACAGTCCCGATAGTAATTCCTTTTTTCATAGATATCATAGGTATTATCCACCAAATCAAGCAGAATCTCAAGGCAACTACAGAATGGCTAACAAATGTATAGTCGCCAATATGAGTGGAAGAGCCATATATGGAATAGCGGTACCAGTCGGTTTATGGACTGTTCCAAGGGATAATAATGGATGTCATAATATAGAGCATCTTGCTTTGATTTCCGACAGCGTTTCGGAAGAGACAGGAAGTTATTTTGACAGCGCATGGAATGAAATGATATACATTCTTCAACAACGCACCGAGTTGTACCCGTGGTATCAAATGAGGATGTGGTTGCTGAGACCTACAGGAAGCGAAACTAACCAGTCTTGGCTTATAGACTCTGTCTCCGCCATACCCGAGTGGAACATGATCACCGACAGTAAGTTCCGCTTCCCTAACCTTTGGCTTGACGACTCTATTCATGAGAGCTTTAGTAATGAGCCCTATCTTACTTTCCCCACACTCGAGGTCTATTTCGAACAGCCATATATCGTCAGCGACTCTTTTATTGTCGCCGGTGATTGCGATTATACTTTTATGTTTTTCTGCAATGACACATTTTGCAGGGGACTCGATCCTTTGCATATTAGAACATCTTATGCGGAAAACCATTTTTCTGGTTGGATTAACCTATTAGACGGTTATGGCTATCCTCATTATACCGATCATTACATGACCAATCCTTATGATAGTGTGTATACTTCTCTAACGTGGAAGGGGATTTTCCCCATTCTTGTTCCTCCTTCGGGCTGCTACAAGCCCTATGATGTGAGAGCCTCTGTCATCGGCTACGACTCCGCCGTCGTGGAGTGGATGTCGCGCTTCTGGCTGCCCGAGAGCCGTGTCGAGTACGGCCCCGCAGGTTTCGCCCCAGACAGCGGCACTGCCATCTACGGCGTCACTGGCAACAAAATCACCCTCCACGGCCTCTCCGAGAACACCGACTATGAGGTCAGGGTCAGCAACTGGTGCAGCGACGACAGCGCCTACTCCGAACAGTCCGTGACCACATTCCGCACTGCCCCGCGATGCGAGCCAGCCGGCGAGATCTCCCTCTTCGTGGCCTCCGACACCACCATCCAGCTGGCCTGGTCCTTGCCCGACTCGGCGGCGTGGTGCGAGGTGGAGTGGGGTCCGGAGGGTTTCAACGAGGGCGAGGGCACTCTGCTACCCCACGTCAACCCCGGCTACATGGGCGGCTATCTCTTCCTCCAGCACCTGCAGCCTGCCACCAGCTACGACGTGCGTGTGCGCAACTGGTGCCCCCACAGC
>ONEY01000004.1 GCA_900316965.1 uncultured Bacteroidales bacterium | reverse complement strand
AAGATACAAATTCAAATCCGTTGACTCGAAAAACCTCTGCAATTAATTAACTCACAATAATTTCAAAGAACTTTCACTGATTTTTAGTGGACAGCAATGATTATTATTCAATTATAATTAGACAATAGGTTGGCTTTCGACCACTTGTATGGTGTCTCATGATAATCAGTGAGCATCTTATCCCCTCAGTTTTTGAATAGTATCTTCCAGCAGGGTTATCATGTGGAGGGCGAGTCTTAGTAGGAACGTTTCTCGTGGACAATTTATGCTCTCCTCTGTGCCAAGCTGACCAAAAAAGAGAACATTGATACCAATATCAGCTATAAAAATCCCTCACTAGGCGTATATAGTAATGAGAAGAATGCCATCAGCATTAGACTTGGTGCATCAACTACCTTGCTTGATAGACGTTTGTTGCTACGTGCCAGCGTCAGCGATTTGCTTGATAATAATCTGAAAGTATGTTGGTTGCTTATCTCAGATACTTCTCTAACAATTCGAGCCATTCAAATTCGCTCTACATTACTTTTGGCCTCATTTGGCGCATAGGTAAACTTAACCTAGAATATCAAGTGCAGAGTGGCGCCTCTGGTCAATGAAGGTTATTGTGAAATTGTCCTGCCTTGTGTTGGAGCAGAAGCCACTTTTTTGATAATATAAAGAGATAAAATCTATGGTTTATTTGTTCTCTTTGTTCCAATATACGCTTTCGCTAATTCCAAATAGAGACCCTTTGATCCTTAATCTTCCGTCGGAGGTAAACACGGCTGTCATATTTGCTCTTATACCTCTCTGAGGATCATAAATCTTGGCGTCGTCCCAATGTTTTTTTTTGGCATTGTATTTAAGACCGCTGAATAAGACAATACAGTCGGCTGGCTTTGAGCGCAGATTTTTGTCGGGATTTTTGGTGTCGAGAATTTTATTGCCTTTTGAGTCTGTGCTGTGTTCAAGCCATGTTACTTGTCCTTGATATGTGCCGTTTTTGAGTTTGACAATTTTTACTTTGAACTTGTCGCTTCCTTGTTTTCCGGAATATGTGCCTATTATGTTATCGGCTTTGTTGTTGAGTGTGTTTTGAGCTGTTATTGTGCCTATGCAGAATAGTGTTAGCAGTAGCAAAATGATTCGTTTCATAATATGGTAATGAGATTTATTAATTGGTATTTTTATTATTTTTTTTGTGATCTAGGTTATATGCTGAGGATTATTAAAACAAGTTGATGATACCTGTGACTAGAATATATCTTGCCAGTTTTCCAATAAACATGAGCATGCATGTCATCCATGGATTTAGTCTTATGAGCCCCATTGATATTGCAATGACATCTCCAACAAAAGGAAGCCATGTGAATAGTCCTGCGCAAAGGCCATATCGCGATATTTTTGCATGTGTTTTCTCAAGAGTGGCTTGTTCTATTTTCAAGTATTTTTCTATCCATTCCCATTTGCACAGCCATCCTAACAGAAAACTGACCATTCCTCCCAATGTGTTGCCTATGGTGGCGACTAGAACTACTATCCATTTATTATAATCTAAGAGCAGCGCCCCAGCCAGCAATGGTTCTGATGAGAATGGCACTATTGTCGCCGAAAGAGCGCATCCTATGAATAATCCTAGCAGGCCGAGGTTTTGCAGCATGTTTTATTTGTGATAATAGTATTGTCCTTTTCCAAGTGTGGCTTTCCCGAAATGGATGGCGTTTTGAGGACAGTGGTGGTAGCATGCCATGCAGTTTGTGCAATTTCCGTTCCATTTTGGGTGTCCGTCGATAAGTGTGATGTTTTTGAGAGGACATATTTTCTCGCAAATGCCGCATTTTACACATGCGTCGCTAACATGAAATTTTTTGTCGGTTATAAGTAGGCCATAGAACAATGCGTTTGTTACATAGGTGTTTAATCTGGGCATTTTGCCTCTTTCTACATCAATGATTTTTTTGCGTTGTTTGATGGCTTCAGCCACATAGGGCAACCGTTGTTCGGCGCGTTCTTTTTTCTGTTGTTCAGATTCTTTAGTGTCGAGCGAAAAACCAGGGAGGTTTATGTATGTCTCGGGTAGTATGAACGAAAAAGCGGCATCGAGGTGCCATCCTTTTCTTGCTATTGTTTTAGAGAATTTTTCGGGTGTTTTGCCGACATTGTCTCCGCAAGTGCATGTCAAATAGCAATAGGAGGGTGTTTGGTTGGATTTAAGTTTTTCGATATATTTGTCGACAATGCGCGGTACGGCCCAGGCATATACTGGACATACAATTCCTAACGCTTCGTCTTGTTTTAAGTTGATTGTGGGGTTTGGCTCTAAGGTGTCTATTCTTGATATGTTGTCGTTTGTCAGTTTCGCCAAACTGTTGGCTATATGCTCGCTATTGCCGCATCCCGAAAAAAATAGTATCATGTTTATTATAATTATTTTACGATAATAGTTTGTGTTAAATATGATGGAAGTCAGCTAAGTGATTTTTTAATACATTTAACCCAATGGAAAGCCTGAGTGATTTTTTTTGTGTTGTGTTGGCTTTCGAGTTTGTAGGCGGATATCTCGAAGGGGATGTTTTTGTAGGCTTTTAGTAGGCTTTTGTGTCGGATAAGTCCTATTATCCAGAATGATAAATAGAGTATGTAAAATGGTATTATCAATAGTGCCAGCTGTTGCCAAATATGAACTGTCTCATGTCGCAAATCGGTATCGCCAAGTTGTTCGCTATTATAAAAAATGAAAGGGAATAAAGTGATGGCAATGAATTTTTTGGGTGGGAATCGACGTGTGTGTAGTATTATTGGTAGCATACTATTTGTAGTTGGCATTTGTCAAAACTCCGTCGCTTACGGTGAATTCCAGTATCTGCCAGCAATCCAAAGGGTTTCCCTTTTTGTCTTTTGCCGGCTCCCAGTTCTGGGGCATTGTTTCAACAAGTTCTTTTACCATGTTGGCGAACTCGAATAATTCGCCTTTACCCTTGCTTATCACTCTCCATTGTCCTGCTTCGCCTTTACAGTTGACAATAAATCCTAGTCGCACTCTGAAGAGTCTTTCTTTTGCTCTTTCGTCGGTTAGCGGATGATTGAGGAACCAGTTTCTCAGAGCTTCTTTTTTCCCTTTGTACGTTGGGTTGTTTTTGGGACGAGGGAATTCTCCTATGCTTTCGGCCAATTGTTTGTCGTCGACCGACCAGATATTCGTTTCGTTGCATAGGACGAAATCAGGCATGGTGTTTTCCTTTTCGTCAAAATTAGAGGGGCTGAATGTTGATGTTATGACAATTCCTTCTTTGAAACGAATTTTTTGAGTTTTGGATACTGTGTATGTTGGTATTCCAAAACCGTTGGTGTCCCAGATTCCATAGTGTATTACATAATCTCCTGTTATCCAATTTGCAAATTGTTTTTTCTCTGGTTTTGTTGTGTTAGATTCTTTGTGTGAGAATATATCAATTCCTGAATGTAATTCTATTTTGGTCAGAAAAAGAGAGTCGCGCTCTATTAACCATTCTCCAAAAGGTGCATTGCCGACAATTTCGCCTTTATGGCATTGGGCATAATACTCGAAAGGATCGTTGTTGTAGTATTTCATGGCAAGGCTTAATCCATTGGGTATATGGTCAAATAGACCATTGTGGCCATTGTAAACTACAACTTCTCTGTCTGACGCGCATCGTGTGTAGAATGATTGAAAAGCGTCTTTATATTGTTGAATTTCGATAATCTCGGGTTGTTGTTGGTTGCTTTTCTTTTTATTTGGTGTTTTGTCAGCGGGTTGTACAAAGATGTTTTTCATTATTTTACCTTTTACAATGTAAAGGTATCTTTTCCCTTTTGCTTTTTCTGACTTTTGTTCTTTCGCGTTTGTTGGAATATAGGTCAATTCGAGTAATCCTGAATACCAGTCGGCAACAATCATGCTGTCGTTGAATGGATTGTTGCTGTTTAATGATGTTACTCCATAATAATCGGGTTCAGCCACGGTGTCTATTCCCGACTCTGTCCAGAGATTGCCTTTCCGGGTTTTAAACCTTTTAGCTTCTATGTTCTTTAGAATAAGTTCTTCGTTTATTATTTCGAGTGTGGCGATATGACCTCTGTTATTGTTTGAGCTCCAAAAGTTGAATGGTGAGGGATGACCGGTTATTTGAAAGTATACCGTTACTACGGATGGTATGTAGGTGTCGATGGTGACGGCATATTTTTGGTTGTTCCACAAAAGGGTGTCGCTGTCTTGCATTTTTTGAGCGTAAGACTTGGCAATACAGATGATGAACAATAATAGGAAAAACCGTTTCATATCTTTATTTTTCCTTTATAACGTTTGTATTAAACTATTATTGTTTGTTGTTTTTCTAGGTTGTAATGTTGCTGTGGCTCTATTGTGAATAGAATGTGTTTTGTTATATCGTTTTTGTTAACGATATAACAAATGAATATGAATTGTGTGACTGTTTTAAAAAAAACTTGCAATTGATGGTTATGGGTTCGCTATGGGTTCGCTATGAGTCCGCTAGGTTTCCTCTTAGAGTGGCTTTTTTTTATGAATAATTCTGTATATTTTAATATATCGTTATAATGTTAAGTTGACGATAAGATGTTTATTCTTCGCTGCTTTCAGTTCCTGCAAAAAATCTTACAACTTTCTCGTTATAAGTTCGTGAGACGGGTATGGATCTGTTTATTTGCGATAATTCTATAACTAAACCTTCTTTGTCTTTTCTAATTAGTTTTATGTTCTCAATATTCACCGTATAACCTCTGTGGCATCGCAAAAGGCCTTCGTATTTCTCTTTGTCTTCCAGTTTTTTAAGAGAGTTGTGTAGGATGAAGGTGTCTTCTTTGCCTTCATTCATATAGTGAATATTACTATAATTGTCGGCTGCTTCTATGAAAAGGACATTTGATTTTTTGGTTGAAAATGCCAGTTTTCCTCCTTGATCATAAAAGTTCAGATTTTCGTTGTTTTCTATTCTTTTTTCTTGTTGTTTGTCTATTATGTTGTTAAGCGATTCTATTTGATGTCTACGTTCACGTAGCATCAGTATTAGGATGGTTACGATATAGGGTATTAATAATATCGAGAGTATATTAACGGACACTCTTTCCAGGAGTTCTATGAAATCTAATTCTTTTTCTGCATTAAAAAAAGAGGCTACACAAGTTATTGTAAATGATATGAGAACAAGTTCGCATGCAACCCAAATAATCATATCTCTGAATATTAATGGTCGTTTTTTGTTTACATATCTGAACAGGAATCTGCTTATTGCTAATAGAGTGAATCCCGCAACGAATTGAATTGCAATGTATAAGTGTCTATTCCATTTTATCAGGACTTCGCTGGTGTTCATGTATCCAATGGGCTTGTAAATCACAACAACCATAATGGCGAATATGATAGTCGCGAATAAAAAGAGCCAGATGCCTTTTTTTTCGGTTAGGAATTTAGGTATTTTTAGGTCTAGTTTAGTCATTAATGTTAATTTTTTTCACGTTGTTCACCCAAAATATTGTTTTTTTACCCTGAAAAACGCACTTTAGTCCCGCTTATTGTGTATAATATCAATTTTAACATTATTATTTTATAGTTTTTTGATTATTTTGCACGCTCAAAATGAATAATTGTTTTTTACGATTATATAAAAAGAATACATTTATATTATGAAAATAATTGGAACTGGTAGCGCACTCCCCGAAAAAATCGTAACAAATGATATGCTTGCGGGTTTTCTAGAAACAAGTGACAGTTGGATTACAACCCGTACAGGCATAAAGACGCGTCGTCTTCTTAGCAAGGAGACTTTAGGTGAATTGGCAATTACTGCAGCAACAGCAGCTCTGGAGTCATCAGGAGTTGCTCCTGAAAATATTGATTATCTCATCTGCTCTAATGTGGCGAACAGTTATGTTACCCCATCCATGAGTAGTATTATTTTGGGTCTTTTAGGCTGTAACTGCCCCTGTACTGACCTTAATGGTGCATGCGCAGGTTTTATCTATGCTCTTGATATTGCTGACGCATTTATTAAGACGGGACGTGCTAAGAATATTCTTATAGTCGCCGCCGAGGAACCTTCAAGGTTCTGCAATTGGCATGAACGTGAAACCTCTGTTCTTTTTGCCGATGGTGCTGGTGCTGTTGTTGTTACCGAAGGCGAAGGATTTAAAGACTTTCGTGTAACCGCGGACACTCATACCGATGTGCTGTACTACAAGCGTGCAATGGAGGCAACTCCGTATGACCGTGTTGAATCGAAGACAACTCCTTTGGTTATGCAAGGACGTGAGGTGTTTAAACTTGCTGTAAGAGCTTGTATTAAGGATTGTGACATAATCCTTGAAAAGAACGGCATGACGGGTGAAGATATTGATATGTATCTTCTGCATCAAGCCAACTTGCGTATTATTGATTCGATACGAGAGCATTTGGAGCAACCCAAGGAGAAGTTTCCCACGAACTTGCAGAAATATGGCAACACATCTTCTGCTAGTATCCCCATACTTATGGATGAACTTTCGCGCGGTGGTGTCTTGAAGGATGGTATGAACCTGCTTCTCAGTGCTTTTGGCGGCGGTTTTGTCACAGGTGCCGCTATATTGAAATGGAGCTCTATAGATTACCCAGAAATTGAAGAACCTGTCCATGAGCCGGCTGTTTGATGCCGCAGGGATCAAATTTTTTTGTAAATTAAAAAGCAATATAAAATAATATGAGACGAGTAGTAATAACAGGATTGGGATGTGTAACCCCACTTGGCAATAACATAGATACTTTTTGGTCTAATTTGCTGAACGGCACCTGTGCCATTGATTTTATCAAATCGATAAACACAGAGAATCTGACAGTAAAGGTGGCCGCCGAAGTTAAGGATTTCAACGCAGAGGAGTTTGGTATTGAGAAGTCAATGATACGTCACAACGACCGCTATGCCCTTTATGCCATTGCGGCAGCGACCCAAGCCATGCAGGATAGTGGTCTTGTTGTTGACAAAGATGTTGCTTCAAGCCGTTTTGGCTGTGCCATTGGTAGCGGTATTGGTGGTATTCAGACTTTTTGCCGCGAGCATACCTCACTTATGGAAAGTGGTCCTCGCCGAGTTTCTCCACTCTTCATTCCTGAGATGATTGCCAATATTGCCTCGGGCAACGTGGCTATAGTGTTCCACGCAGAAGGACCCAACCTTCCTGTTGTCACCGCGTGCGCTACAGGAACCCATTCGGTTGGAGAGGCATACAGAATGATAAAGGAAGGCCGCGCCGACGCAATGATAGCCGGAGGTACTGAATCGGCTGTGTGTGAGATCGCCATCGCAGGTTTTGCCAATATGAAGGCTTTGACTACAAGCGATGATCCTATGGCGGCATCGTTGCCTTTCGACGCTCGCCGCAAAGGTTTTGTGATAGGTGAGGGTTCGGGAGTAATGATTCTTGAGGACTACGAGATTGCCAAGCGTCGTGGTGCTCACATTTATGCCGAGGTTTGCGGATATGGCAACACATGCGATGCTTTCCACTACACCGCTCCTCGTGCCGATGCAAAATGTGCTACCAATGCTATCCGTTTGGCATTGGAAGAGGGAGGTTTCAAATCGGGTGAGAAGTTGTATATCAATGCCCATGGTACAGGTACTCCTCTCAACGACAAGGCAGAGACACTTGCTGTCAAACAAGCTATGGGTGAGGAAGAGGCTCGCAAGGCAGTCATCAGCAGTACCAAATCAATGCACGGACATATGCTTGGCGCTACGGGTGCTGTTGAGCTCTTGGTTTGCGCAAAGACACTGTCGGAAGGCAAGGTGGCACCTACCATCCATTTGGATCAACCCGACCCTGAATGCGACCTTGACTATACTCCTAATGTTGCACGCGACTTTGCAGCCGATATTACCATCAGCAACTCGTTTGGTTTTGGTGGCCAGAATGCTTGTGTTGCTCTGAGAAAAATTTGATTGTAATAATACTTATGATTAATTGTAATAACAAATAGCATTAATAATTGATTTGTAAATAACAACTTTGTAACTAATAATTTAAATACAAAATATTCGAAAGGAAGACGCAATGGAAAGAGAAGAAATCAAACAATATCTGCCTCACAGAGAGCCTATGCTGCTTGTCGATGATATGGAAATGGAGGGCGACGTTGCAGTGGGACATTACCATGTGCGTGGAGACGAATTTTTTCTGCAAGGCCATTTCCCGGGTCATCCTGTAGTTCCCGGAGTCATCATGTGCGAAATTATGGGCCAATGCAGTTGTATCCTCATCAAGGATGAACTCCCTGGCCGGTTGACATTCTACTCAGGATTGGACAAAGTGCGTTTTAAAAACCAAGTACGTCCGGGCGACACTATCGAGGTGCGAGGTAAAATAACCTCACGTCGAGGTCTTATTTTTTTTGTTGATGCAGAAGCCAAAGTTGACGGCAAATTGTGTGCCAAAGGTAGTTTGATATTCACTCTTGTCGACAAGAAAGAATAGTGTTTGTCAAGTTATTGTGGTTGTACTGCATCTTAAAAACATCACTAAAAAATTAATAATTCAAAAACGTTAATAATGAAACTTCTTGAAAATAAAACAGCACTCATCACCGGAGCATCGCGCGGTATAGGACGCAGCCACGCTCTGCTTTTTGCCGAAGAAGGCGCTAATATTATCTTTACCGACCTTAAGGCTAACGAGAATAGCGATTCACTCCTTTCGGAACTTAGAGCAAAGGGTGTACGCGCTGATTTCTTGGCAAGCAACGCTGCAGACAACGCGCAAGCACAGGATGTTGCCAATTGGGTGGCTGAGAACTATGGTCGTCTTGACATTCTTGTCAACAATGCGGGTATAACAAAAGACAATCTGATTCTCAGAATGAGTGTAGAGGATTGGAACTTGATAATGGATGTTAACTTACGCTCGGTGTTCAACTACACCAAGGCTTTTGCCCCGATGATGATGAAACAGCGCGCTGGCTCTATTATAAACATCAGCTCTATTGTTGGTCTCAACGGCAACGCAGGTCAGTGCAACTATTCGGCATCCAAGGCTGGTATCATCGGCTTTACTCGTTCTATTGCCAAGGAATTGGGTTCACGCAATATCCGTTGCAACGCAGTTGCTCCAGGTTTTATCGAGACTCCTATGACTCAGCAGCTTCCTGAGGATGTTCGTAAGGACTGGATGACCAAGATACCTCTTCGTCGCGGCGGTCTCGATAGTGATGTGGCTCATGTTTCGCTTTTCCTGGCCAGCGATCTTGCCTCTTATGTAACAGGTCAGGTTATCAGTTGCGACGGCGGTCTTGCTATCAATTAATAGTGTTATTACCTAAAAGATAGGATTCTGTCATCAAGACATCATGTAAAGAAACACAATAAAACATCTATGAACGTTAAAGAAATGACCAATGAACAGTTGGTTGAAGAGATAAGCACAATTATCGAGGAGCGCTTGGGTGTCTCCGCCGCTGACATCACTCCTGAGAAGAGTTTGATAAACGATTTGGGCGCAGACTCACTCGACAGTGTTGAACTAATAATGTCTATAGAACAAAAATTCGGTATTTCCATTCCAGAAGAGGCAGCCGAAAATATCAAGACTGTCGGCGACATCATCAGTTATGTCCAAGCCCAATAAAATAATGATTGTTGTATACGACAGACAAATTAAAGAAATAGCAAACATACAAATAAAGATATGTCATTTAGAATTGTAGTATTGGCGAAACAGGTACCCGACACCCATAATGTGGGCGCCGACGCCATGAATGCCGACGGCACGGTCAATCGTGCCGCTTTGCCAACAGTATTCAATCCCGAAGACCTCAAGGCTCTTGAAATGGCTCTTAGAGTTAAGGACAGGATGAGTGATGCCACTGTCACTGTGGTGACTATGGGACCTCCTCGTGCTGCAGAAATCATTAAGGACGCAATGTCTCGAGGCGCCGACGATGGTTTTGTCCTCAGTGATGCCCGTTTTGCTGGTGCTGATACGCTTGCCACAAGTTATGCTCTCTCTCAGGCTATCAAACAGATTGGTAAAGTCGACCTCATTTTTGGCGGCCGCCAGGCTATTGATGGTGATACCGCTCAGGTGGGTCCTCAGGTTGCCGAGAAACTTGAAATAGCTCAGATAACTTATGCCGAGGAGCTACTGTCGGTCGACGATAAGTCGATAACAATACGTCGTCGCCTTGAGCGAGGAACAGAGGTTGTAAAGGCTCATATGCCCGTATTGGTAACTGTCACTTCTGCCGGCGATGACTGCCGCTTTCCCAACGCCCATCGCTTGCTGCGTCAGGCTAAGGATGAGGTGCGCATGATCAATGCGGACAGTATAGACGCCGACCTAGATCGTCTTGGTCTTAAAGGCTCGCCTACCAAAGTTAAGAGAATCGAAAATGTTGTTTTGGCTCACAAGGAATCTTTGGTCATGCAACCTACAGAAGAGTCTCTCAACGAGTTGAGTGCAACGCTAATTAGAGAACATATTTTATAATTTCGTGAATTGCTTATTGTGAAAGGTGATTCTAAAAACGATTATCAAATTGTTATTTTACCTGCCACTATTGTCAAATCACTAATCATTGATATATAATGAACAACGTATTAGTATACTGCGAACTTTCCGAGAAAAACGAAATCGCCGATATCAGCCTCGAACTATGCACTAAAGGTCGTCAGCTTGCCTCTCAGCTTGGCTGCAAACTGCAGGCCGCAGTAATTGGCAACGCTGTGCGCAAGGCTGGAGAGTCGCTCTATCCTTATGGTGTAGACGAAGTCTTTTTGGCTGACGACAACCGTCTGTCGCCTTATCGCACCTTGCCTCATTTCGATGTTTTGTCGAAACTTATTGAGGATCAGCAGCCTCAGATTGTGCTTTTTGGTGCTTCTAGCGTGGGGCGCGACTTGGCTCCTCGCATAGCTTCTTATCTGCGCTGTGGCCTTACCGCCGACTGTACCTCGTTGGAGATAGGCAGCCACCAAGATGCTAAAAATAACAAGACATACGACAATATTCTTCTTCAAATGCGTCCTGCATTCGGAGGCAATATCATCGCCACTATTGTTTGTCCCGAGACTCGTCCTCAGATGGCTACGGTTCGCGAGGGTGTCATGAAGAAAGATATTTTTGATAATAACTATCAGGGTACTATCATACCAGTATCTGTGAGCGAGTCGCTTGACAAAGCCGACAAGGCTGTCGAAATATTGAGTCGTGAAATAGAGGAGCAGAAAATCGATATCAAAGGTGCTCAGATTATAGTCGCTGGTGGCTATGGTATGGGCTGCAAAGAAAATTTTGCTTTACTTCATGAGTTTGCTCACCTCATCGGTGGTAGCGTGGGAGCAACCCGTGCCGCTGTCGACGCAGGATTCTGCGAGGGCGAACGTCAAATAGGCCAGACAGGTGTCACCGTACGTCCCAAACTGTATATCGCCTGTGGTATCAGTGGTGCCGTTCAGCATCGCGCAGGAATGGAACAAAGTGCAAAAATAATCAGCATCAATACTGATCCAGAGGCTCCTATTAATGCCATTGCCGACTATACTATCATTGGTGACGTTATGACCGTGATTCCCAAATTCATGGCATGTTACAAAAAGAATCTGAAATAAGCCTTTGGCCTGCGTCAGTGAAACCATATTAGTGATCAGACTTTAAGATTATCAAAGAATTATGAATTTTTACACAGATAACGAAAACCTGTCATTCTATCTTCATCACCCCGACATGGATCAAGTTGTAGCGGTGAAAGAGAAGAACTATGCCGAATCAGGCTCCCATCCTGAGGCTCCTGCCGATTGCGAAGAGGCTGTCAAGCAATACGACACCGTAATGCGTTTGTTAGGCGACATTGCCGGTGAGGTGATAGCACCCAATGCAGAATCTGTTGACCATGAGGGTCCTCAGTTGGTCGACGGACGAGTCGAATATGCCAAAGGCACTCGCAAAAACCTCGACGCCCTTGTTCAGTCGGGCCTTTACGGCATGACTCTTGAGCGTAAATACAACGGTCTAAACTTTCCTCGCGTTGCTGCTGTTATGGCCGCCGAAATCATAGCTCGCGCTGATGTTGGCTTCGCAACTATATGGGGTCTACAAGATTGTGCCGACACCATTCAGCAGTTCGCCAATGAGGAGTTGAAAAACAAATATCTGCCTCGTATCTATGAGGGTGCCACATGCTCTATGGACCTTACCGAACCTGATGCCGGCAGCGACTTGCAATCGGTTCGCCTTAAGGCTACTTGGGATGAAGAAAACAAATGCTGGCGCCTCAACGGCGTGAAACGTTTCATCACCAATGGTGATGCCGATCTTCATCTTGTTTTGGCTCGCAGCGAAGAGGGCACCAATGATGGTCGAGGACTTAGCTACTTTGTATTCGATAAGGCCGATGGTGGTATGATTGTTCGTCGTATAGAGAATAAGATGGGTATCAAGGGCAGTCCTACTGCTGAACTTCAGTTTAATAATGCCCCATGCCAGATTGTAGGCGAACGCCGTTTGGGCCTCATCAAGTATGTTATGTCGCTTATGAATGGTGCTCGTCTGGGCGTTGGAGCTCAGTCTATAGGTCTTTGCGAGGCCGCTTGCCGTGAGGCAGAAGCCTATGCTGCGAGCCGCGAACAGTTCGGCCACACTATTGATAAATTTGTTGCTGTTCAGGATCTGCTCCGCCAAATGCGCGCACGCACCAATGGAGCCCGTAGCCTTATGTATGAGACTGCTCGCTATGTCGATCTCTCCTCAAGTTCAAAGGCAGCATCCCGTGTCGCCGATATCCTCACTCCTCTAGTAAAACTTAATGCCAGCGAATTTGCCAACCGTTGTGCCTACGACTGTATCCAGGTTCACGGTGGTAGCGGATTTATGAAGGAATATGCCTGCGAACGCCTCTATCGTGATGCTCGTATTCTTTGCATCTATGAAGGAACGAGCCAACTTCAGGTTGTCGCCGCAATGAAGGGTATTGCTAGCGGCGCTTATCTCAAACAAATTGAGGCTTATGACGCTAAAGTCGTTGAATCAGCTTCTCTTACCGATGAAATGAAGCATTGCCTCGAAGTTTTGCGCAAGGCTACCGACGACTATAAGAAACTATACGAGTTGGCCGCTGCCGAAGGTACAACAAGCGAACGTTTCGAGCACACTACCCGCGCTCTTACCGAGGTGCTGAGCTATATCATCATGGCATACTTGCTCCTCCTTGACAGCCAGCGCGATGTCCGCTACATGGATAGTTGCCAATATTTTGTTAAGGAAGCTATTGGAGAGGTCAGCAAACACCTGGCCGAACTAAGCTGCTAATTGACATAAGTGATTTTTCACTTTTCTATCAAAAAAATAGCGACCTGAACAAAGGTCGCTATTTTTTTGATGTATAAACAATTCCTAAAGCGCAAAAGTGCAGCCAACCATAAGCTGGAATGGAAACTTGTTGGTAACATTTATCGCCTCACCAATATTATGATATCCGGGATTATCATTAATCATATCGCCGAATATATCTATGGGATAGCCTACCAGTATGGCATTCAGCGTAAAAGTGTCATTGATGTTATAGTCGAATCCCAAAACAGCGTCCAGTCGAGCGATAAGGAGCTCAGAAACATTAAGTCCATAGCTCAGCGACTCTGTATTACCGTCAGAGAATTCTATTGAGGCCTTTGGCTTAATACTAACACCGATTGTCATACCAACACCAGCGCTGACATGCATATTGTCGCCAATGGGTATCATTAAGGTGTAATGGTCGGTAATGGTTATGTCGGCATAACTGTATTTCGAAGTGAATGTGGTTGCTGATGAGTCGTTAATACCTTTCACCGTACCCATCCATTTGTTGAATGAAATCAAAAAACTGTTGCCCCAGTCTACTCTTTTGCCATTCAGAATACGTTTAAAGTGAATTGATGCTGTCGGGCAAATTGGTAACCTGGATACTTTGGTTGTCCGATAACCTGCCAGAGAGCCAATAGAGTTGTTGATAATAGCTTCGCCCTTTCCAAACCATCCACCCAAACCAACGGCAACGCCTAGGTGCTTTTCACCATTTTTAAATGGATCGTAAGTTGTTCTTGTTGTCCAGTACTGCGCAAAAGACGGAAAGGCGAGCAATAGTGCAGCGGCAATTGTAATAATTGTTTTTTTGTTCATAATGATTTTGTGTTAAAAGACTTTAAATGTATAATGGTTTAAAATGCATTATATGGTTGCTCCTCAGTAAATAACTATTGTTGATGGCGTGAAGTCCCTCATTCCGCAACGTTGAAAAAGGTGCATTATGAATATCTGTTTGGGGATGAAATGCTCTTTTTTCGCGTGCCCATAGTTCTTCTTGCACTAATAACTATTTCATGCTATTCTCAAGAATAGAGGCAAGGTCTTCCACTCTGAAGTCGCGTTGCAATATTGTTCCATCGGGTGAGAATAGTATCATGGCGGGAATTGCTGAAAGTCCATACGCTTGAGCCGATGCGGCGGGCTGGTCGAGCAGTACAGGCCATGTTATTTTCATCTCTTTTATGGCCGAGACAGCATCTTCTTCTTTGTCGCTCACGGCAATGCCTATAACTTTCAAATTGGGGTTGCTCTTCGCAATCTCTTGCAGTATTGGCATGCCTTGGCGGCATGGTTTGCACCACGATGCCCAGAAGTCAACAAGCACATATTCGCCTTTGCCAATATAGTCCGAAAGTTTGGCGGGTTTGCCATCAATGCTCACCATTTGTGTGTCTATGAAGGGACTTCCTACTCTTGATTTACGCATAATTTCGATAGATTGGAACAGAGGCTTGAAAATTTGACGAGAACGAATCTCCTCGGGAATGCTGTTCGACAGTGTGTCAATCTGTGGGAATGGCAGAATGCTGTTGAAAACAGTGAGCATGAGAGCTCCAAAAAAGTCTGAGGAATGCTCATTCCAGTGATTGGTAAAGTATTGCGACACTCTGATTGGGGCATCCATCTCTTGTGTGTACGAGTTGATGGAGTCTACCCATACTTTGAAATCGTCGTTCATCGGAGTCCCCGATACGAAACGACTTGCCGAGTCAATGACAATCTTGCCGGGTTCAAGGATAATGTCCCAAACCACTGTCGGATTTTCATTCATAGAACCAGGGTGAAGCATAACAAGCGTTATAGAATCCACTTTGCCTTTGAATTTGAAAGCGTGATTCTTGATTTGTGCCGAGTCAAGCAGTACGGGTTCCATAGATTCCCCCGAATAGAGATAAATGTATTCTGATGTCACCGACGATGGCACAGTACCGGTAATGGTGTAGCTCGATTTTGATCCACACGACACAAAAAATACAAGCGACAAAATAGCGCTGCACAAAAGAATGTTGATTTTTTTCATTTAGTGATTTTTAAAGTATGATATGTGTTATTAATATGCGTTTGGGCTGATTGTTGCCGACTCGACACAATGATCCGTCGGGTCTAATAATCTATTAACGATAAAGAGTATTTATAATTGTGCAGACCTGTGACGTTTTTGGCGTCAGGTTTGGAACTCAGATCGATCTTCGGCAAACAGGTCTGCACATATTTTATAAATATCAGACAAAGGTCTACTTGAATGCGTTTTCCGACAACCCATTGCCAGTCAATGCCAAATCGTCCATATACGATGGCACTGGACGGCCCAGATACTTGTCAACATAGAGTTTGGCAAGATATTGTCCAAGCATGAATCCGTGTCCGCGAAGTCCTGTCAGCAAACCCACCGAAGGGTCTACAATGTAGCGAGGCTCGGTGTATCTGCCTGCCCATACGGCATGGAACCCAACTTCACGAAGGTTGGGAATCCATTCGGCAAAAACTTCCGACACTATCTCCAAAAACTCTTTGCTGTTGTATTTTATGTTCTGGCGTGTCTCGTAGGCGTCTGTGTCGGGCGAGGCGCATCCTATAATCTGGCCGGTGTGCAGGAACTGTTGGCCATATACGGCGCTGAAGCCTTTGTAATGTCTACGGTCAATAATCATATCCAGCGAGTCGCCTTTCACACCCATCAATGGTAACCGGCGGGTGATGAAGGCTTGGTGCTTGACGGGGAACAGACCTGTGTCAATACCAAGCATGTCGGTGAATCGCTCTGCCCCCCATCCCATCGAGTTGACAAAATGGTCTGCTAGGTATTCTATGTATTTGCCTTCATGGTTGCGCACCAACGCTAGGAATTTGTCCCCATGATGTGCCACGCTGAGCAACTCGCAGTCTTCATACACTCGTCCTCCAAGCGAAATGCCTATGCCGCGTATGTAGTCTATCACACGCCCCGGAGTGGCTTGCCAGCAGTCGCGAGTTATCAAAGCATGCGAATATGTTGTCTTGCTGTCGTCCCATAGTGGCGAAATCTCTTTCTTGAAGTCTTTGCGGTCCACCATGTATGCGTCACTCCATGCGCGTGAGGCGTCAAGTGCACGGTATGTGGCGTCGTCATGAACAAGGTTCACATACCTTGTCGGCTTGTAGTTTATGTTGTGTACCTTCTGTATCGATTTGAATATCTCATGGCTGTGTGTGGCTATGTCGGCGATATCGGGATTGGAGAATGCCGGACGGCCTCCGCCGATGTTGCGCCACGAGGCACCACGGCTCCAGTTGATAAGGACTGGTTTCATGCCTGCCTCCGAAAAGTAGCGGAATAGTCCGCTGCCTGCTATGCCTCCTCCGGCAATAAGCACTCTCACCTCTTCGCGGCTCACATTGTTGCTCTTCGGAAACACAAAGACTTCTTTGCTCTTCTCGGTAAAAACATCGCCCATCGTTACTGGCGCCGAAAGGGGCGCTCTCGGGGTGGCGTCGCCAACAACTTCAATTCCGTGGGCACGCAATATCTGCTTTGCCCTCGGTATGCATCTCTTGCCGCGACAAGGACCCATACCCATCCTGGTGATGTGCTTAAGCTCGTCAACCGATATGTATTTGCGCTCTCCTATCACTGCTAGCAAATCTTCCAATTTTACATCCTCGCAGTGACATACGTATGTGTAAGTTTCTTCGCCTGCTTTGTTTAAATGTTTGTTCTCCAATGGCTTGGGATAACGTTCTTTGGCTATAAATCCTTTTATGTCAGTCATGGAGCCTTCTACGGTCGCCACCTTGACGCGAGCCACATTGGTCTTGTTGGGTTTGACGAGTATTTTCTCTATCACACCCTCTCCAATCTTGCTGCCATTGTTGTCGACAAGGAATACTTCAGTCCCTTCTGTCGCAGCATATTCTATTGGCAGGAAGCACCATTGTTTGTCAATATTGTAACCGAATATGGCCAGACCGGGGCATTGGTATACGCACTCCATACAGCCTATACACTTGTCGTAGTCTACTGTCGGCGTGCTCGATGTTGTGGGCTTGCTTATGGCTCCCTGCGGGCATGAGAACGAGCACGGATTGCAGGCAAAGCCATACAGGCAGTCCATCTGCACAAAGGGTTTCATCTTTTGCCGCTCTGCCGAGGGTAGGTTGGGCTTCTCTAACAACTTTATTGGGTGTTGCTGTGAGTCTATGTATTGACGTGATATGTCAAGGTAGTCGTCATAGTTATATCGTATGCCCATATTTTGCGCCACTTCGTATGCGGCTTGACGACCACGCAACACTGCGCTGGTGCCTTCTCCTATGCGCACTGCGTCGCCTGCGGCGTATGTGTTTATACCAAAAACATCACGTCCTTTCACCAACAGCTGGTTGTCGGGGACAAGTCCGGTGCAGATGTTGATGATGTCTATGCCCTCTATCAGTTGCTCGGTGCCTGCTATGGGTTTGAAATTCTCGCATTTTGCTATCACCGCTCCTGTTATTGCGGTTCTGTCAGCATTGGCAACAGCGCGCACAAGGGTGTATCCCGTCATAATGGGTATTCCCAATCGTCTCACTCTGTTGGCTTGTACAGGGAACCCGCCTTCGCGTGGCATGGCCTCTATTATGGCTCTAATATTGGCTCCTGCCTGCATACCTTGGTACGAGGTGAGGTATCCTATGTTTCCGGCGCCTACGGTCAGCACATTCTTGCCCAATAGGGTGTGCTCTTGGTTCATCATCTTTTGGAACACAGCGGCTGTATAAACTCCTGGCACATCGTCGTTCTCAAAGGTGGGCATGAAGGGTACCGCTCCGGTGGCAACAACCAGATGGTCGGCGTCTATGTAGGCTACTTCGTCGGTGGCGGTGTTCTTTATGGCTATGCGGCGGCCTTCAAGGAGGTCCCACACGGTGCTGTTCAGCAGTATGCCCTCTGTCGAGTCTCCTGCAAGGGTCTTAGCAATATCGAAGCCTCGCATTCCGCCAAATTTTTTCTCTCGCTCAAAAAAGAAGAACTGGTGGGTTTGCATGTTAAACTGTCCACCTATGCGTGTGTTATTGTCCACCACTATGTTGTCTATACCTAGGGCGTTGAGCTGCTCGCGGCACGCCAACCCTGCGGGACCGGCACCGATAATGGCGACTTTGGTCTTGTATATCTTCACCTCTTTGTCTTTTACAGGCGTCACCTCTGGCAGATAATCCTTGCTGAGCTCGCGAACTTCGTGAACGTTGTCAACAGGGGTTATGCATATGCGGCGTATGCGGCCGTCAACGAGCATTTCACATGCTCCACATTTGCCTATGCCGCATTCCAAACTGCGTGGCTTGCCGTCAACGCTGTGGCTGTGCACTGGAAATCCTGCTTGATGTAGGGCGGCGGCTATGGTGTAGCCTCGACGACCCTGAACCTTCTGACCATTGAAAAGAAATTCAACGACTTCGCTTTGCGGAATGTCGAGAATAGGATGGCTTTCGATTCTGTACATGGTGTATTGTATTATGGATTAATAAAATATATTATATTGCCTGCTGCGAAAGATAATGGCAAAGATATTAAAAAAATTAATAATTCGCCCTTTCTAATCCATTTTTTTTAGCAAAAAGATCTCTTCTGTCTCAACTGTCGTCTGTCTCCGACTTCTCTGCCAAGGCTAATCTACAGGCTCTCCTTGTGTCGCTTCAATGGCTCCAACTATCGCTATTTTACTTCTATTTCGTCTATCATCAGCCACGCCTTCTCGCCCTTGTATGTGTGCCAGTCGGGAAGGGTAGAGGGGTGGATGATGCGTATCGTTATTTTCTTTGTTGGATAGACGGTTCTATAATGGCATAAGTGCTTACCTAACAAACACCGAAGCATCTTGTAGCGCGGTTCACATTGGAAAACTACTCGTTGTCTTCCTTGGCGCTCGTCGTTGATGGTTGTCCTCGCGCACTCCTGCCAAACTTTTCTGTGAGTGTCCCAAATCTCAACTTTTGTTGGCGTCAGCACCCAGTCGTCGGGGGCATGGCAGGTGCCTATAGTGATGCTCTGAGTGTGCCGTATGCTTGTATTCACATTGAGTGTTAGTGTGTCCATTCCGCTCCATCCCGTCCAACCTTCGCTGTAGTCACCGGCAATGGCACGCTTGCCGTCGTATAGCGCACCTGGGAATGCGTTGCCATACTGCTTGCTCGGACCTTTCGATGCTTTGATGTTTTTTATGTTGATGGTTTTGTTTGTCGATGGCATCGGGACATCGATAAGTTCGTTGTGTCCGAACGGGGCGCAGTTTGGCATGGAGTCTGTTGTAAAACTTCTCCAATCCAGTGGTGTGATTGTAAATCGAAATGTGTATGTGCTGTCGCCGCTCAGACGGTATTTTTCTCTTACTCCCGGACCGCAGGTGGCAGTTCCGAGGCCTGCAATACGGCTGTCGATGTTTATTATGCTGTATTTGTCGTCGGGAGCGGGCATTTTCCACCAACGGTCGTATGCGGCCACAACGCTGTCTTCGTATTCGTGTATGCTGAAATTCAACAGGGTGCTGTTGTCAATAGTGAACCGCATTGCCTTTTGCTTTTGGGGGTTGACAATAAACAGCCGTACTGCCTCGCGGTTACCCTCCTCTTGTGGAACGGCGTGGTATTCGGTGGTGTTTCTCCAGTTGTAATAGTACCATAAACCGTATTTCCCGGCAGTGCGCCGATCAGGATATCGCTCGGCATCGTAACCTAACCATGTTGCGTCGACAAACTCGTTTGGCAGTTTGCCCTGCAGTCCTACTCGGGCAAAAGTGGGGAAAACACCTTCGCCTTGCAGTCTCACACTTATCTGCATTGCCCCATCGTCGGCCACCTCTACCACTTCGCGCACAGGCATCGACTCGCCAGCCTCATTGGTCATTAGATAGTCCATCACCACCTCTGATGTGGCATAGCGTGTAGTGTCTTTGGTGATATCTTTGATATCGACACTCAACATGTTAATCTTCAGCTTCTCCAACCCCTCCCATGCTCTTGCGCCGTTGCGGTCTGCGCGGTCGTTCTGCGTTGGTGGCCGCCAAAGGTTCAGACGTACATTCCTCAACATCTCTTCTCCTTTCCACTCATATCGTGCCACTTCCCCTCTCTCTACATCAATCTCTATCTCAAAGTCTTCTCCCTTCATTTGCACCGCTCCGTTGTCACACTTCTTCACTATTATCGTGGCTCCAGTCTTCTTCTTCCTATACCCCCTCATTATACCTTCACTGTTAAGGTTCTCGTTAACGTTGGCTCTATCCCCGTAAACAGCCTTTACCTCCTCCATACAGGTGTAAGGGTTGCCGTAGGCGTCGCAGATGCCGTTGGCGCAGAAGTCACCATCGTCCTCAATACCCGGCAGCTCTCCCATGTCGCCTCCCAACGAGACTTGCGGATACCTGAAAAAAACGTCAACAATGCCACCATTCGTTGGCATCTCCATTGCCGGCGTGCGATCCAATCCTTGATCCTGCCAGTCCCATATAAATCCGCCTTGCAGTGAAGGATATTTGTCTATGGTGTCCCAATAGTCGCTCAGTCCTCCCAGGCTGTTGCCCATCGCATGACAGTATTCGACCATGATATAAGGTCTGCCACTGGTGTCGTTGCGTGCGTATTCCGACAGAAAATCCACACTTGGATACATTATTCCTACTATATCGGTGTTCCAATCCAGCTCGGCTCGCTCATAGCTGACCGGGCGTGTCGGGTCTGTGGCTTTGGCGCGTCTATAGGCCTCTTCGAAGCAAATGCCGTTGCCGCACTCGTTGCCCATCGACCAAACAATCACCGACGGATGGTTGCGGTCGCGTTGTATCATATTGTTCACGCGGTACCATATTGGCTCGGTCCACTCGGCCTTCTTAGCCAGGCTATGTTCCCCATATCCTTGCGCGTGGCTCTCGTTGTTGGCCTCGTCCCATACGTACAGGCCGTAGCGGTCACAGAGTTCATACCAGTATTCGTCGTCGGGATAGTGGCTGGTGCGCACGGCGTTGATGTTGTTCTCTTTCATCAATCTAATGTCATTCTCCATCTGTTCGCGGCTTACCACATGACCCGTCCAGGCGTTGTGCTCGTGGCGGTTCACGCCCTTTATGGTCACGGGCTTGCCGTTGACGCACAGCAGACCGTCCTTGATCTCCACTGTGCGGAATCCAATCTGTTTCTCAATGGTTTGAATGGTGCGGCCGTTCTTGTCTTTCAGCTTGATAGTGATGGCATAGAGATCAGGACTCTCTGCCGACCAAGGTTTTACGCCGGCGATTCTTAATTCCGTATGACTGAGCAGTAAAGCGGTGTCGAGTTCGAAGAAAGGCAGCGTTCTCCCGATGCCAAGAGCGGGTAGCGATACTTCTGCGAGCAGGCCGTCGCTGTGGCCTTGTCCGTATATTGTTACGTTCACCTTGCCGTTGCCATAGTCCACGGTGTCCAGCAGGGCGTCGATGCGGTAGTCGGTTATATGGCTTTTCGGCAGGCAGTACATTGTCACATCTCTTGTTATGCCGCTCATCCTCCACATATCCTGACATTCCAGATAGCTGCCGTCGCTCCAACGATGTAATATTATGCATATGCGGTTCTTTCCACTCTTCACATATCGTCCAATCTCCCATTCCGCTGGCGTCTTCGAGTCCTCGCTGTAACCCACAAACTCGCCGTTCACATATAGCTCCACCGCCGACGCCGCCGCGCCTATTCTGAAATATACGCTGCGCCCAATCCACTCTTCGGCTATCTCAACGTCGCGAGCGTAAACCCCTGTCGGATTGTATCCCCTTGGCGCATGCGGAGGATTGCTCGGAAACTCGTTCTTCATGTTCACGTATACCGGCACTCCGTAGCCTTGCAGCTCTAGGTTGCCAGGAACGATGATACTGTCCCATCGCCTCAAATCTTGCTTCGGGTCGAAGTCGGGCATTATGTATGCTCCCTTTTCCAACCCTCTGTGCACATACTCTGCCCGCTCATAATACAAAAACGACCACATTCCTTCAAGGTCCATAACCCAATGGCTGTCGGCAGGTATGATGTCGGCGTGCGGCGCCACCTTGCCGACCTCGTACACCTTTAGGTCGTCCCAGTAGTCGTGTTGGCCAATAGCGCTGTTGGCGACTAGCAGCAAAGCAATCAGTGTCAGTATTCTTTTGGTTATCATTGTCACGTTGTTTTTTGAGATGCAAAAATACTGATTTTTCTCCAATTCCCTAAAAAAATGTATTTTTGCAAAAGCAACAGTCAAGATGCAATATGGATAGTAATGATGTACTGAATGGTTTAGTTGTCAGAACTACAGGTAGTTGGTATAATGTGCTGACCGACGGCGGCGATACTTTCACCTGCCGCCTGAGGGGCAATTTCCGCATTCGCGGCAACAAGCAAACCAACCCCATCGCCGTCGGCGACCATGTTGCCTTCCAAATCCTCGACGATGGCACGGGTTTTATCACCGCAATCAATGAGCGCCGCAACTGCATCATTCGTCGCGCTACCAAACTCAGCAAGCAAACTCACGTCATCGCCGCCAATATCGACCAACTCTGTATTGTCGCCACCCTCGGCTTCCCGCGCACCTCTACTGGCTTTATCGACCGCCTCCTCGTCACCGCCGAGGCCTACCATATCCCCTCGGTCATCATCTTCAACAAGTGCGACCTCTACAACGACGAGCTTTGGGCTATCCACAACGAAATCAAAGCTATCTATACCAACGCCGGCTACCCTGTCTTCGAGGTCTCTGCTCTCTCCGGTATGGGCGTCGATACAATCAAAAAACTCATCTCTGGCAAAGTCTCTCTCTTCAGCGGCCACAGTGGTGTCGGCAAATCGGCTCTCCTCAACGCCATCGACCCCTCTCTCCACCTCAAAACGGGCGAGGTCAGCGAGTGGAGCCTCAAAGGCAAACACACCACAACTTTCGCCGAACTTTTCCCTATCAATGCCAACGATGACAAAGTCAAACCCTCTTTCCTCGTCGACACTCCCGGCATCAAGGAGTTTGGTATGGTCGACTTCACCCCCGAGGAATTGTCGCACTTCTTTCCCGAGATGCGCAAGGTGCTCCACGACTGCCATTTCGCCAACTGCACCCATCGCCACGAGCCTGGCTGTGCCGTCAAAGCCGCCGTCTTTTCGGGCCAAATAAGCGAGGAGCGCTATCAGAACTATCTGAATATTCTCGACTCAATAGAAAATGATGAACCTATCCGCCGCTGACAGTAGCGATGGATAGGTCCAATAGTTTTTTTCTTTATTTTTTATATGAATTGTACCACTTCGTTCAGCGGACGATGGGTGGGCTGTTTGGGCTCGTCGGCTCTGTAGCCGAGCGAAATCACTGCCATTACGACTTCGTTCTCGGGTATGTTGCATAGTTTGCGGAGCTCGTCGCTATCGCGCATACCCATAATCAATGTGTCGTATCCTTTGGCACGGGCTGCCAGAATGAAATAGGCATTGCTGAGACCATTGTCATAGGCTCCCCATCCGTCACCTATCTCGTTGGTCTGCTGGCCTTGGAAAAATCCCGACTTGCCTTTCTCGTAGGTCGACACTATCAGCACTGGGGCTCCGGCTATGTTCTGCTTGTTGCGCTCGCCCACAAGGTTCTGGATGGCCTCTATTTTTTCGGCACTCATGGCTACATAGTATTTCGAGGGCTGCTGGTTAGCCCACGATGGCGCTTCTTGTGTGGCAATGAGCAGGTTGCGCACTTCGGCTTCGCTGATGGTTTTCGTTGCGTCGTAACTGCGTACGCTGCGACGACTTTTCAGCACCTCGTCAAAAGTGACGGCGTCCGATGTCTCTTCTTTGTTTTCATTGTTGCTCGTGCAGGCGCATAACATAACTAATGCCATTGCCGCGGTCATAATAATGTGTGTTTTCATTGGTTGTTATTTAGGGTTTCTATCTCTTTGTTTTTTGCCTACTTCCCACATCTGCCAGCTGTTCCATACATTCTGAAACACCGAGTAAAATGCCATGAAAACCGACGCCAGCGGCGTCAGGTAGTAGTTGGCCATCCATATACCCATTGCGGTGTTCTTCTGCCCCAACAGCTGCCCCCCGCTGATCTTGTCGCCATAGCGTCCTCCCAGCCAGCGTCCGAAACCAAACTGCACAACGCAAAACAGCAGCGACGCCACTCCCAGCCACACTATGCTCCCCCAGTTGCCCTCTCCGTGAAGGAATATGAAATCTATCGTCTGCCCCAGTGTGAAGAGCAGCGCAAGAGACCACAGGTAAAACGACAATCCTTTGTATCTCCTCAGCCACTCGCTCGCCTTCGGCATCCATGCCTCCAATGCCCATGCTATAAAGAAGGGTAGCCCTATGACGGTCCCTATGCGTTTCAGTATCATCCAAAACGACTCTAGGAATGGCATTTCTTGCTGATTCCCGATAAACGAGAAATATATCGGCGCCACAACAGCCACCATCAAATTGCCTATTATTGTGTATGCCGTCACTGTCTCTCGGTTGGCGCCAAGCATACAGCTTATCACCGCCACCGACGACGCCACCGGACACAGCACTCCTATCAGCACCCCCTCGGCCACCACATCGCTGGCTCCGCACCATTTCAATACCACAAACGATCCCAAACTTACCACGATTTGGAACAGCATAAGCCATACGTCAAGCCACCCCATCCTTAGCCGCTTTATGTCCACAGCCGAGAATGTCAGCAGCAGTATGGTGAAGATAATGTAGGGCACCATGAAACTGAACATGGCACAATACTTGTGCAGTATCAATCCAAGAACAATAGCTATGGGTAGTATGTAACTTCGATATTTTTGCATTCCTTTATGTACCTTCTGTAACGGGTGGAGCATTGTTAATCACATCCCTATCGCTCCACAACTCTTCCACAAGGCGCTGCAAAGTTACTCAATAACATCGAATGTCAAAAAAAATGTGTATTTTTGCAAAAATTACTTCCCTCAACCATCAACCTCTTAACCACTTGTCCTATAACCATGCTAAGAGAAGAAACAGTCTTCGGACCCATCCATAGTCGCCGCCTCGGAACATCTTTGGGCATCAACCTCCTGCCCGAAAAAGGCAAACTATGCAATTTCGATTGTATCTATTGCGAATGCGGTTGGAACCGCGACGGACGCAACGACACCGTCCTCCCCTCCGCATCCAAGGTCTTTTCCGACCTCCAAGCTATGTTGCAACGCCTCGAGCGGCAACAGGTCAAAGTCGACTCCATCACCTTCAGCGGCGACGGCGAGCCAACCATCAACCCCGAGTTCCCCAAAATCATCGACGACACCCTCGCCCTTCGCGACCAGTATGCCCCATCTGCCAAAGTCTCTGTCCTCAGCAATGCCACTCGCGTCCACATCCCCGACATCTTCCAAGCCTTGCGTCGCGTCGACAACCCCATAATGAAAATCGACGCCCCAACCAACGACCTTGTCGCCAAAATCAACAATCCCGCACCAGGCTACGACATTGCCCGTGTCATCGAGGCTCTAAAGCAATTCAAGGGCGACTTCATCCTCCAATGGTGTCTTCTGCGCAGTTCCGACTTCGATTCCTCCGCTCCCGAAGTCCTTTTGCCCATGCTCGACATCGTGCGTCTGCTCCATCCTCGTGAGCTTATGGCCTACACCATCGACCGCCCAACTCCCGCCCAAGGCTTGCAGAAAATCCCTGCCGACGAGATTCGAACTCTCCTCGCACCTCTCATCGACGAAGGCTTCGCCGTCCAAATCAAAGGCTAATACATCCCTGCCAGAACTTCATCAAGCCTCCGGCATTCTCCTCTCGCCCCCAGTCTCTGTAACGAAGTAGCGCGTCGAGATGAATAGGGTAGAGTAGAGGTGAGTATGTGTTGCTAGCGCCCGCAAGCGACCCCATTCGTGCTCCTTCGCACTATTTGTATTCCAAAACGTTAATGTCAAGGTTAACGTTGCCGTAGGCCCGTTTTTGTTATCGTTTTCGTGCCGCAGGCCCTAACTTCACCTTCTCCAATATCGCGTCAATATCCTTCGAGATATGTGCCCTTTTCAAAACCACTAGTATTATCCCCAGCAAGACCACTGTCTTCAGCAGGGCGTTCAGCAGCGTTGCCACTATTGGGTTTCCTACTATACCCCTCATCACACTCAGCACAGTCACATCCCACAACTCTCCTAAGCCAAAGAGCGCAAGGATAAAGAGTGCCACAAACAACTGCTTTCGGCAGAAAAGTCCTACATCCAGCTTCTTCTTCAGAAAGACAAGCAGACATGCGAAATATAGCAGGTATGAAAACAACGTTGCGCATGCCGATCCGTCTATTCCCCACAGTGGTATCAGCCAACGGTTGAAAACAATTGCCGACATCGTCAGCACCACAATGAAAAACAGCGACAGCGGATAGTATTTCGAAAAATTCAGAATATCTGTCCCTATGCTCAGCGACGAGTTCACTATCTTCGCCAATCCCAAAAACAACACTACTCTCATGCCGCCCACATACTCCTCTCCGTGTGGTATGACGTCAAACAACGCTTCCAAGTTCACCCATATCAGCAGCAAAATCAGCGTGCTCACTAGAAATTGGTGCAGCGACACTTGTTTCCCCAACCGGTTCACTTCGCTCCAGTTGCCCTCCCTCACAGCTTGCGATATCATAGGCCTCGATATGGCCCCAAGCGATCTGTAGGGCACTTCCACAATGTTGGCTATATAAAATGCTATGGTATATACTCCGGTTAGCGCCAACCCTGTCTGCGCTCCCAAAAATAGCGTGTTTATCAGCGGTATGTTCCCCGCCAGCACCGTCGCCGTCATAAAAAGCGTATACAGCACTATTTCCTTCATCCTCTCCCGCGTAATAAATTTCCAGTCAATGCGGAATGATATCTTCCCTAACGACAGCAGGTAGAAAAAGTTGATAAGCATAGCTATGCCATACGACATGCAGAAGAGTATCACAAAAGTGTCAAGCGATATGATCTCTTTGCCATATAGGATATAGCACACAAGATTGAAAATTCGTATGCCGACTTCTCTAACCAGTTTGGGTACGGTGATACGTAACAGAACGCTGGCGTTTGTCTCAAACACAGCTAAGTAAAGGGCAAAGAATGTCAATGGCAGCAGCAGGTAACAATAGTTGGCCATAAGTGGCGATTTCTGCGAATAAAGATCAATAATGTCGGCCTTGAATATGAAGAAACATAGAGCGAAGATGCAGAATCCAATAAAGGGTATGAGTATTGACCAACCAAATATGCCGTGGTTTTTGCCGTCTTCCGACTTGAAGAAAGGGAAAAACTTTATTATTGAAGCGTTGGTGCCCAGCTGTGCCAGGCCGCTGAAAAGCATTGCGGCGTCTACCATGACGCGTGTCAATCCTATCTCTTCTTGGCTCAAACAGTCGGTAAGCACGAAGAAAGTGGTGAAAAATCCTATCGCCACTCCTAGGTAGTTTGCCAGCGCCCCTCGTATACTTTGTCGTGCTATTACACCCATCCTTCAAAAAAACTATTGTTATTCGTTATGACATTTCAAAGAAATACGCAAGAATCCTAAAAATATTGTAATCCCCCCAACCTTTAAGTTGCAATAATCCCCCAAAACCAGCATTAATCGCAATAATCACTCTCCTCGCATCTCATTATAGATAAGTATAATCAACCCTCCTCGGCGCGCCACACAACCTAAATGATAACTATTCATAACGCCATAATCACTATTTTTAGTGATTGTCCACACTTTGGCCATTGTGGATATTTGCATCTTGAAAATACGCATGAAAAATGAACAGAAGGGTTTTGTTATCAATTATTTGTGCTTGTTTTATGCTCTGCGTCGCCGGCTCTCTTTCGGCTCAGAGCGACACCTCATTGCGCAAATCGCACCTCATTGTTGGCGGCTATGGCGAGGCTGCCTATAGCCATCACTTCTATAGCGACAATGTCTTCCGCTACAGCCACGCCGACCGCTACAAGGATGCGCCTGGCTTTGGCCGCGTCGATATCCCTCACGCAGTCATCATGTTGGGCTATGACTTCGGCCGCGGTTGGTCGGTGGGCACCGAAATCGAGTTCGAGCATGGGGGCGTGGAAGCTGCCGTCGAGAAGGAAACCGAGGAAACTGGCGAGTTTGAGCAGGAGATTGAGCGCGGCGGCGAGGTCGCCCTCGAGCAGTTCTGGGTCCAGAAAAGCTTCGGCCCTCATCTCAACATCCGCGCCGGCCACATCGTCGTCCCTGTCGGCATGACCAACAACAACCATACGCCTAACCGCTTCTTTGGCGTCTATCGCCCTGCTCAACAGCAACCTCTTCAACGATGCTGGTTGGATTCACAACGGCTCGGCCTCTCCCTACGAATTCCGCCCCGCCAACGGCGTCAGCACCGCGGCGCGTGTCGACTGGACGGGCGTCAAAGGCCTCCGCCTCAGCCTCAGCGGCTATGCCGGCAATAGCTTCAACAACGACATCACCACGACTGTCTACTCCGAGTCGTCGCGCTATTTCGGTGCCAAAGGCACCGTCCTTATTGGCGCTTTCGACTTCGCCTACAATAACCGTTGGCTTACCCTCCGCGGCAATGCCGACTACGGCCATCTCGGTGACGCCGCGCTGATATCTAGCCGCAACAAAAACCAAACTACCATGACGGGCAACCCTTATCCTCACTCCACCGTCGGCGAGTGCGCCTGGGACGCCTCCATCGAGGCTGGCGTCAACCTTCTGGCTCCCTCCAACTCTCACGCCAAATTGTATCTCTTCGGCCGCTATGACCACTACGACAGCTTCGTCCCCGCCAACGGTTTGACCGACGTGGAATGGGCCGAACGTCAATGCCTCTCGCTTGGCGTCAACTATATTCCCTTGCCTGAGATTGTTGTCAAAGTCGAGGGCGGCGTCCGCCTCCTGGATGCTCAGTACAACAACGAACCTTTCGTCGCTCTGGCCATCACCTGGACGGGCTTTTTCAATCATTGATTCTAATCTTAAAAAACTATTGTATAATGAAATTCAACTATCTTAAACTTTCTTTGCTGACGGTCGTTGCCGCCACTACAATGCTTTTCACTTCTTGCAAGGACGATGAGAAACCTTCGGTCAATGTCGACAACGACGAAAACGCCGCCGCCATCGCTTCTCAGTTCGTCGACCACACCGTCACTCCCACCTATTCGGCTTTGGCTCAAGCGGCAGGCTCTTTGGCCGACCAGCTGGCCGCTCTCAAAATCAACCCGTCTCAGAATGGCTTGAATTCCGCTTGCGAGACTTTCCTCGAGGCTCGCGCTTGGTGGGAGAGGAGCGAGGCCTTCCTCTTCGGCGCCGCCGGCGATTTCGGTATCGACCCTCACATCGATTCTTGGCCCTTGGACGAAAGTGCCTTCAACACTCTTATGAGCAGTCCTGCTATGATAGCCGCTCTCAACGCCGATGACGGCGATGTCGTCGCTGGCGAGCGCCTCGGCAATGCCTTGCTCGGTTTCCATGGCATCGAGTTCATCCTTTTTGCCAATGGACAGCCTAAGCAGGTCTCCGATATCTCTGCCGACGAGTGGACCTATGTCGTCGCTGTGGCCGGCGACCTCCGCAACCGCTGCTATCAGCTTGAAGTCAGCTGGCTGGGCGACAACGCCCCTCAAAGCCATATCGATAAACTCGACGACATCGAGCTTGCCTACGACGTCGCTGGCTCTGGCAACAGCTATGGCTGGAACATCAAAAATGCCGGCAAGCCTGGAAGTACCTATGGCACCCGCACCGCCGCTCTCGTCGCCATCCTCCAAGGTTGCGTCGATATCGCCGACGAGGTGGGCAGCTCCAAAATCTACTCCGCTTGGCACGGCGAGGATATTACCTATATCGAGTCTCCCTACAGCTATATGTCTATCACCGACTTCGCCAACAACATCCGCAGCATCCAAAACGTTTGGATGGGCGGCGTCGAGGGCCAGCGCGACAACTCTAAGTCTTTGCATGCCTTTGTCTCGGCTATCAATGCCGACTTGGATGCCAAGGTCATGACCAAAATCGACAACGCCTTGGCCAAAATCCTTGCTATGCCTGCTCCCTTCGCTCTCCATTTCAGCGACCCCGCCAACGGCGAGGCTGTCGAGGCTTGCGCCCAATTGAGCGAGGCTATCGATGAGGCTATCGACGCTATAAGAAATATGTAATGCACTTTCCGTCATTTTTACCATATTTTTTTAATCCATCTAAATTAACAACTATGAACACTCGTATTCCTCTCTTTTTAGCAACTTTGCTGCTGTCGGTGGGCATCGTCTCTTGCAAGGATGACCCTGTCGAGCCTTCTCCTTCCGACCCCAACCAACCCGACTGGGTCGCCGAGGAAACTCTCGCCGGCGGCGAGCTCGGCACCACTTTCAATCAATCGGCTTCGGCCTACGAGGACCCTTCTCCTGCCACCGAACGCGCTGGTATGGCCACGGCTTTCAAGTATGGCGAAATGTTTTTCGAACATACCGTAACTCAAAACAACCCGCCTTTCAAC
This sequence comes from uncultured Bacteroidales bacterium, assembly GCA_900316965.1. Classification (GTDB taxonomy): domain Bacteria; phylum Bacteroidota; class Bacteroidia; order Bacteroidales; family P3; genus Colimorpha. The sequence goes on along the minus strand of ONEY01000004.1, from coordinate 120,212 downwards.
GGCTTGGGCCCCGTCTATGTCCGCTCTAGCTGCGAAACCTGCCACCCGGGCTATGGCCACGGCCGACGCATGGAGCGCTACCGCGCCGACGACTGGGCCAACGGCTACCTCCTCGTCGTATACAACAGCGCCACCAACGGCTACGAACCCTCTGTCGCTGGCATGCCTCAAACTAAGGCTGTCCCGCCTTTCAAGGCTCCCATCGACGAAGATAAAATCCAGATCTCCTGGCTCAACTACACCGACGAGTGGGGCAACAAGTTCGACGACGGCGAAAGCTACAGCCTCATCTATCCCGAGGTCTACATCCCCGAGGATGCTTTCTACGCTCCTTTGGTAACTCCCTACGGCCAGTTGGCTTTCCGCCTCGAAACTACCATCGGCATCTACGGCACTGGTCTCATCGATGCCATCCCCGACGATTCGCTCAAAGCTCAGTATCAGCGGGAATACGACGCCGGCGCCAACCTCAACCCGGCTTTCTGGGCGGGCAACGACTGGGCCCCCTCGGCCTACTATGGCAACACCAACCACCCCAAGCGCTTCACCTATGCGCTCTCCCGTGGCCCTCTCCAGGATGCCCCGGGCAGCAACGCCATATGGAATATCACCAACGTCAACCGTAGCAACAAGCGCAGCCATTACCTAAGCCTCACGCCCTCTATCTACGCCGACGCCTCTGCCAACGACCCCGATGTTCAGGCTCGGTTCTACTCCTATTTCCCTCAGTGGAACAAAACGGGCAACCCCGCCACCGATATCCGCAACTATCTCCTCTGCGACACTCTCCCCGCCGAGATGAGCGACCGCGACTATGTCAACTTCATGGTTTGGCACCGCGGCTTGGCTGTCCCTGCCGCTCGCAACCTCAACGACCCCGAGGTCCAGCGTGGCAGAAAACTGTTCCGCGAATTGGGTTGCGCCTCTTGCCATCGCCCCAGTTGGACCACCGGCAACGACGAGTTCACCGACCCCACGGGCTTCTTCCAAACGGCCGACGCTCGCCTCCCTCGCTATCCTCACCAAAAAATTTGGCCCTATAGCGACTTCGTTCAGCATCGCCTCTTTATGGTCAACGACATCCGCACTGGTTGGTGCCGCACCACTCCTCTCTGGGGACGCGGCCTCGCACCTCTCTGCAGCGGCCATAGCGACCGCCTTCACGACGCCCGCGCTCGCAATGTCATCGAGGCTATCATGTGGCACGGCGCACCGCAGAGCGACGCCCGCTGGACCGTCGAGAAGTTCCGCAAACTTAGCAAAGCCGACCGCGACGCGGTGGTGAAATTTATCGACGCTATTTAATATTTTTTTTAATATTGGTGCGTTATCTCTCTTGTTCTGACTATGATCTATATTATATTGTAATTCATCCCCATTATTAACGCACTGGTAATATATTATTTCTATGAAACATTCTAAGACCTTGTGTCTTTTCATCATGGTGCCTGTCGTCGCTGTCCTCGCGGCAGGCACCATTTTTGAGAAATTTAAGGGCCACGATTGGGCGGCCTCTTACATCTATGGCGCCTGGTGGTTCTATCTCCTCTTGGCCGCCGTAGGCATCTTTGTCCTTTGGTCCATCGTCAGCGAGCGCATGTGGCACAAACCTTACCGCCTCTCTCTCTACCTCTCTGTCCTTTTCGTCCTCATGGGCGGCTTGCTCACCGCCACCACGGGGCGCTCTGGCTCTCTCTCTCTTCACCCCGGTGTCCCGGCCAACAGCTTCACCACCGACAAGGGCCAGCTTTGCCATCTCCCTTTCTCTCTCACTCTCGACCGCTTCGAGGTCATCCCCTATCCTGGCACTAGGTCGCCTATGGATTTCGTCAGCCACTTGTCTGTCGATGGCGAGAGTGTCGACGTTTCTATGAACAACATCTTCAAGCGCTCTGGCTTCCGTTTCTATCAGGAGGACTACGACGACGAGGGCAACTCGGTCCTCAGCGTCTCTCACGACCCCTGGGGCATCGCCGTGACCTACATCGGCTATCTCTTCCTGGCTCTGGGCATCGTGCTCCTATTCGTCTCGCGCTCCTCGCGTTTCCGCCAGCTGGCCAAGGGCTCTTTGCCCGTCCTCTTGCTCCTCTCTCTCGCCGCCGCCGAGGCTCACGCCGCCCCGCAAACTCTGCCCCGCTCCACTGCCGACATAATGGGCCGCATCTATGTCCTCTACAAGGGCCGCATCTGCCCAATGCAGACTTTGGCCAAGGACTTCACCACCAAACTCTGCGGCAACGCTCGCTATCAGGGCTTGACCCCCGAACAGGTCCTCAGCGGATGGCTCTTCTATTTCAGCCAGTGGGCCGACGAACCTATGATCAAGGTCAAGGGCGACGATGTCCATCAGCTGCTGGGCTCCACCAACCGCCGGGTCTCCTACAACGACCTCTTTGCCCATCAGGATGCCTTCGCCTCTCCCGCCTCTGGCGCACCTATGGCTATGCCTCCTGCCTCTGGCTCTATGTCCAAAACTCTCCGCGCCGCAAGCGAAAAATTCAACATCATCCAAATGCTCCTCGGCGGCAAATTCCTCAAAATCTACCCCGTCGCCGACTCTGCCGGCTCTGTCTCATGGTTCGCACAAAACGACAAACTCCCTCTCTATACCCCCGACGACAATTTCCTTTTCATTCGCAAGCAACTGGGCTATTGCCAGGAGCTCGTCGTCAACGGCGACTTCGACCAGCTGGAGCGTGTCTTCGACAAAACCATCGTCTTTCAGCATAAGGTCGCCGGCGATGTCCTGCCCCCGTCTTCTCGCTTCAACGCCGAGCGTCTCTACAATCGCCTCACCACCGGCCGTTGGCTCGCCATGCTTGCCGTCTCTCTGGGACTCCTCTTTTTCGCCATCGCCATCTTCCGCTCTTCGTCCTCCTCGCGCCCTCGCAACATCTCCACCCATCTCGGCGCCGCTCTCGTCTTGGCTCTCACCCTCTTTCTCATCCTCATCTTCTCTCTCCGTTGGGTCGCCGGCGGACACATCCCTATGGCTGGCGGTTTCGATAGCATGAACCTCACCGCCATCGTCATCGGCATCGTTTGTGTCTCTCTCGCCCGTCGCTACCCCATAGCCCCCTCCATCGGCCTCCTCTCCATGGGCTTCTGTCTCTTGGTGGCCATGATGAGCGGCAGCAATCCGCCCGTAACCCATCTTATGCCTGTCCTCAGCTCGCCGCTCCTCACTCTCCACGTAACGGTCATAATGATCTCCTACGCTCTCTTCTTCTTCATAGCCCTCAACGGATTGGCGGCTATCATCCTTCGCCGTCACGCTGCCGCTATGCAACGCGTCAGCCTCCTTATGCTCTATCCAGCCACAGCCCTCCTCGCTGTCGGCATCGTCATTGGAGCTCTTTGGGCCAACATATCATGGGGCAACTATTGGAGCTGGGATCCAAAGGAAGTTTGGGCTCTCATAACCCTCATCGTCTATCTATTTCCACTCATCAATCACCAGCACAACAGTAGCCCCACTCGATTCCACATCTATTGCTTCATAGCCTTCCTTTCGGTCATCATCACCTACTTCGGAGTCAACTTCATTCTGGGAGGCATCCACGCTTACAACTAAACAATAACGACTCCCTTCATCCGAGTCAAAGCAAAAACGGTTCAAAGCACAAAAAAGCCTGCGGGGTGGATAACCGCAGGCTTTTTTCGTCAAAGTTAGGGCTATAGTTAACGTCAAGGTTAAAGTCAACGTTGCCGCAGGCAAACTATTGCGTTTATTTCCGTCTTTTCTGTCTTTTTCCGTAATGAAAAGAGACGCGAGCGCCCGCGAGCAAAAGCAATTCGTCAAAGTTAAAGTTAACGTTAAGGTTAAAGTTGATGTTAACGCGTTAACATCAACTTCCCATCTTCACCCTCGCTCCAAAGAATATAGTCCTTGGCAGCGACGGCCCGTAGATGTATGCTGCGTCGCGCTCCTGGCCGCAATCCAAATCCTTCTGGTAGCTGTTCAGAATGTTCTGCACACCCAGGCTCAGCTCCAGTTCCGAGCCCTTGCCAAAAGGAATACTGTATGCCGCCTTCATCGACAAGTCGAAAAACGAATCCGTAATCACCTTCTCCACATGCCCCTCGCCTCCGTGTTTCGACCCTGCTGGCGCCTCCTCCTCAGCCTTGTGGTGATACACCAGCATCGGTCCCGTAAAGGTCCCTGTCATCGTCAGCACTAGGTTGCTCCAAGGTCTATACTCTCCCGTCAGGTATGCGTAAAAGTCCGGCGCGCGCTCCATCCTCCGCTCATACAGACCCTCGCTCCACTCTTTCCCCATGCCGCTATACATACTCCTCTGCCATGTGCCGCCCAGCTGCAGTCGCATATCCTCCAGCGGCGACACCATCATCTCCACATTCAATCCCATCACTTCCGCCCCCTCGGCGTTGCGGCGCTCATAGTGCATATAGCCGCTCACTGTGTCGTCAAACAAAAGCTCGTTCACAAAGGCATTGTTTATGCGCGTGTAAAAACCTTCCACCAGCAAGTCGGCCTCAACCTCGCCCACATGCATACACACATTCGCCGATCCCGTCAGCGAGTGCGACCGCTCCATCTTCAAGTCCGCCGCGTTCGTTATCTTGTACAGCTCGCCGCTTACGGCGCCCACATGCAGGTCTTCGTCATACACTTGCGGCGCCCTGAATCCCGACGAGTATCCTCCCCTCAGCGACACGTGGTCGTTTATGGCATATCTCACATTCACTCGCGGACTCACCACCGGCGACGCTATCATCGTGTGCTTGTCCAATCTGCCGCCTATCAGCACACTCCATCTCCGATCCGTCCATTCGTTCTGCACATACGCGCTCACAACGCCTATCTTCTGCCTAAGCGTGTCGCCGCTGCCCATGGTGTAGTCTCTCATGCCGTCAACCGTGTGCTCCACGCCAACGGTAAACTCCGCCGGCATAAACCACAGTGTGTCAAAGTGGCGGCTATACATACTCCCGTAGTTCAGCGTCAAATCCTGCGTATATCCGTATGCCGTCCCTATCGGCTCCCCCTCCTCGCGCTCTCCATAGTAACTCTCTCTGTCCACATGCTGCAGCGACGCAAACAGCGACGCGTGGCGCACTCCGCTCGCCGGCAGCCAGTCCCATTTCAAGTTGGCGCAGTTTATGTCGTGCTCTCCTCCCTCCGATATGTGGGCCATCGGCGACGGCAAGTCAAATCTGTCGCCTCCGCGACGAAAATCGTGTATGTTGTGGTATTCTAGGTTCAGCTTTGTATAATCCGACGTCCTCAGATAGCCTCTAAATCCTACCATCCGCGCCTTCAGCTGTCCCACCTCCGAGTATCCGTCTCCGTTGTGGTCGTAGCCCTCTCTATTGCGGTTGTGCCCAAACACGGCTATGCCTGCCCTGCGGTCATCGCTCACCACCGATGCGTTAAACGAGTTCCCTATGTCCCACGCCTTGCCGCCTATCATCTTCGTTATGTTCCCAACGCTCGCGCCGTTCTTCCGCGGCTCGTGGGTTATTATGTTCACCACTCCGGCTATGGCGTTGCTGCCATATAGCGCCGATCCGCCACCTCTCAACACCTCTATCCTCTCTATCAGCGCCGTCGGCAGCTGCTCCATCAGGTATATCCCTGCCAATGCGCTGTTCACTGGCCTGCTGTCTATCAGTATCTGCGAGTACGCCTGCCCCAATCCGTTTATCCTCACCTCGTTGGCGCCACAGTTCTGGCAGGTGTTCTCAACCCTCAATCCCGTGCCGCATCTCAGCGCCTCGCCCAGGTTCACAGCACTCGCCGCCTCCATCTGCTTCCCGTCAATAACCCCCACCACACTCGGCGCTTCATCTCTCGTTGTGGCATGCTGTGTCGCCGTCACCACCACCTGCTTCAGCCTCAGCGTGTCGTGATGTCCCTGACCCCATGCCGTCAGCGGCAAAAAGTAAAACATATTCATGGCGACCATTATCGCCCAAAATTTATATTGCATTCTCGAGTATCTCTTCCCCAAGAACAGATTCCATTTGTTCTTCATTTTGTAAATAAGATTGTTATGATGATAATTATACATTCTTTTTGCTTCGGCCACAACCTAACAAAAATCTCCACCGCCGCGCTGCCTCTTTCGCAGCGTGGCGATATGGTGGCCTACAAGCCAAACATAAAAAATAGTCTATTATCATCCTCTCGGCGGAGCCCTCAGCAGCGCCACTCCGTACACATGTGTCTCAACCCCCTCGCAGGTGGCCGACACCATGTTCTCGGCGGCAGGCAGCGTGGCTGCCCTCATTTCGCCCGCCTCGCCCTCATACTCCATATTTAGGAAGTGGCAGTACAGGCAGTCGTGTTCATGGTGATGAGCCTTCTCTATATGCCCCACACACTGGTTGCACTCGTCTTTTGCGTCAATTGTGTCATGATGCACATGCACCGACGACAGCACCACCATTGGCAAATATGTGGCCAGTAGCACTATAGAGGCAATATGTCTGAATATTCCGCGACTCATTCTGTTTGCAAAAATACAAAAAATCCCTTTTATCCCAACTTTTCGTATCAAAATTATCTCTACCGCCATCACCCTCATACTCTTCTAGCAACAATAAGCGACCCCGTTAATTGTGAGCCTGTTAACCATCACCCCCATCAGACAATATGCTGTTTTTCCCCTATCTTTGCATTCGAGAAATTTCGCGGTTGTCAATCTTTTCAGGAATACTGTCAACGATGTCAGGAAATTGTCCACTTGTTTAGGAAAACAAGTGACTGCTGTGGACACCGACTTTTTGGAGGTAACCATATTAGGAAAAGAGCAAAAAAATGTCAACCATAATCAGTAAAAGACAACACCCCAATCCCCACTCCCCCTCGCGTTCTTTGACATCTTGCTCTCTCTTCTATAAATCACCAATTCCTCACGCCATTCTCCCAACGTGGTTTTATTAGATAATTGCCATACCTATTCTTTACACATAATCAGGTAGGCCGCATTTTCGCTTTCACTAGGCCTCTGCCCCTTTTCGCTTCCCCCGCTAATTTCCGCCTCTCATCAAATCTCTCATCGTCACCCCGGGGTGATGATACTGATGCTCCTTCGGCGTACCTCGCTTCCCTAGCTCCATAGCCTGATGCGGACAAAAATGCACACACGCCAGGCATTGCGTACATTCTCCTCCACAGCGCGCCTTGCCTCCCTCCATCTTTATGTTGCCTTGCGGACACACTCCTGCGCATATCCCGCACCCTACACACTTCTCCTCGCTTACCTTCGGCGTCAACATCGGCAACGTCCACCCCTGCATCCTCTTCCCGCCACACAACGCTCCTATCGGTCCCCACCACCCATAGCGCAACTTGCGCTCTTCTCTGGCAACGTCCATTGCTATACTCCTCATCCGCCCCGCATACTTCTCAAACTTCCACCCCTGCTCGTTCGGATTCCGCCCAAAACCGATAGCGCTGTTGTCGGGCTCTCTTATCTTGTTGCTGTACGCTACCTCTACTCCTTTCTCTTCCAGTACCTTCCTCACACTCCATATCGCATTCCCCGCTTGCGCCCCACAGCTTATCACTATAAACACATACGCCTCTCTCGATATCTCCATCTTCCTCACTCGCTCCATTACTGCGCGCGGCGCATTGAACCAATAGCAAGGATACACCAACCCGACTCGTCTCTCGCCTCTCAAATCGCTCTCCTCGCCCATGGCCATCACTCTGTCGCCGGTCTCTACGGCTATCTCGCGGCTTATAGCTAAACTGTTACCTGTCCCCGAAAAATATAGTATCATCGTTTTCCTGTTTTTATTCTGATTGATAATTGTCTGTCCGTTACGACTGCAAATTTACACTTTTTTTCTCTCTTCTCACCATTTTTCTTCCTCGCCCTCTCTTGTCTGCTCTTGTATCTCGCAGTCTGTCAAAGCAATAGCATTCCTCTTTCCCCTCTGCGTTCTCCCTATAATCCCTCGCCCTTTTCTCTCCCTCGCCCCTGTGCCTCTCACAAACAACAAAAAAAGTGCCCATATCTTTTATGGACACTTTTTCTATTATCGGCGATTCGAATAACCAATCGACTATTCTTCCTCGCTGGCGGCCTCTTCGTATGCCTTGAGAAGGGCTTGCTGTACATCGGTGGGTACAAGCTCATAGCCGCTGAAGGTCATCGTGAAGGTTCCGCGACCGCTGGTCAGTGAGCTCAACGCGGTGCAGTAACGGTTCATCTCGGCCAAAGGTGCCTTGGCGCGCAACGTCGTGTACTTGCCTTCGGCATCCATGCCAAGAACCATGGCTCTGCGGCCCTGTAGGTCGGTCATAACACCTCCCTGGCTCTCGGTGGGTACGGTGACGGCTACGTCATAGATAGGCTCTTTAATCTTCGGATTGGCAAGCTTGAAGGCCTCGCGGAATGCCGTACGACCGGCAATCTTGAACGCGGTCTCGTTCGAGTCTACCGGGTGCATCTTACCATCGTAGATGTTCACAACAATGTCGCGAGCGTACGATCCGGTCAGTGGGCCCTGCTCCATCTTCTCCATGATACCCTTCAAAATGGCGGGCATGAAGCGTGCGTCGATAGCACCTCCTACGATACAGTTGTTGAATACCAGCTTGCCTCCCCACTCCAGCGGATACTCCTGGGTGTCGCGGATAGGATACTTGGTCTGGTTGGGCATACCATCGTAGTAAGGCTCGATGAGCATGTGAACCTCTCCAAACTGACCGCTACCACCCGACTGCTTCTTATGGCGATACATTGCCTCGGCACTCTTTGTGATGGTCTCACGATAGGGAATGTTGGGCGCTGTGAAGTTCACTCCAAGCTTGTACTGGTTCTCAAAATACCATTTCACTGTGTTCAGGTGCAACTCACCCTGGCAGCCCAAAATGGTCTGACGCAGCTCGCGGCTGTTCTCCAACGAAAGGCTGCGGTCGTAGGTCGAAAGGTCTTTCAATGCGGCTCCGACTTTCTCGTCGTCGTTGCTGTTGGCGGCCTTCACGGCTACGGTGTATATCGGTGTCGGGAACTCTATCTCCTCAACAGCGTCGTCGGTGTTCTTCGGCGTCGTCAAGGTGTGGTTGATCTTAACATCTTTCAGTTTGATGGTGCAAACAATATCACCAGCGCATGCTTTCTCTACTCTCTGACGGTCCTTGCCGCTGCACACCAGCACCTGGCTCACACGCTCCTTGCTCTGGTTGCAGGCGTTGATAACATCCTGGCTCTCGGCCAACTCGCCATCATAGATACGCAGATAGGTGATCTCGCCCAGATTCTTGTCCTTGGCGCTCTTGAAAGCAAAAGCTACTGTGGCGTTGCCGCTCTCGTTCTTCAGCTCCTTGCCGCCTTTGGTCTTCTTGCACTCGGCTACCTCGTTCGGTGCGGGTACATTCTGGCAGATGAACTCCAACAAGCGGGCTACTCCCATATTCTCCTTGGCACTGGTGCACAGGATTGGGAAGAGATCTCTCTTGTCTATGGCAAGCTTCAAAGCCTTGGTCAGCTCCTCGGGAGTGAGGTCGCCGTTCTCAAAAAATTTCTCCATCAACTCGTCGTCGGCAGCAGCGGCTTCCTCTACCAATGCCTCGCGCATCTCTGCAGCCTTGTCGGCATACTGCGACGGTATCTCTGCCTCCTCCATCTTGTCTCCGTTGAAGGTGTACATCTTGTTGGCTACTATGTCGATGATCTGGTTGAATCCTAGTCCTGCGTTCGTCGGAAACTGCAACACTGTGCACTTGCCTCCAAAGAAATCTTTCAGCTGATTAACACTCTCGTCAAAATTGGCTTTCTCTGCATCAAGATGATTCATAACAAACAGCATCGGTGTCTCCAACTTCGTGGCATAGCGGTTGGCTATCTCTGTGCCAACTTCCACGCCGCTCTGTGCGTTGACTACCACTACTGCGGCCTCTACTACGTTCAGTGCAGCGTCAAGCTCCCCCTGATAGTCGGCAAAGCCAGGTACGTCAAGTATGTTGATCTTCTTGCCGCCAAATTCGGTGTACATCAACGTTGTCTCAACCGAGTATTTGCGATCCAATTCGATGTCGCGGTAGTCGCTTATCGTGTTCTTGCCGTCCACCGTTCCACGTCGGTTGATTAGCCCGCCGCAGAAGGCCATTGCTTCGGCCATCGTAGTTTTGCCCGCCTTGGCACCACCCACAAGGGCGATGTTGCGGATGTCAGAGGTCTGGTAAATCTTCATTGTTTTACTATTATTTATTATTTATTTATTTTATTGCATATAACTATAAACCATATTGTTCGGAGCGTTTTCAGCCCTCCGGACAATGCGGTTGGAAATGGCAAAGTTACAAAAAATCTTTTATGTTGATACTCTTACACCGAAAAATATTTTTTCCCCATCTCTATTCCCCCTCTTCTCACCTCTTCATCCTCGCCTTTCCAGCCTGAAATCCCAACCCCAAGATTATCCGTTTGATTTCAGTTTCAGAGAATCAATATGAGATCGTCCTGCCTAGCTCTCGCCCCCGAGCAAAAGCAATTTGTATCCAATAGATAACCTTGCCGTAGACCCTTGCCGCAGGCAAGCAATTTCCGTTTATTACCGTCATGAAAAAGAGGGGCGATCGTAGCAAGCAATTTACGTTTTTCCCAACTTCTGTAATGAATAATATATGCGTTCGCCCGCAAGCAAAAGCATTTTGTATCCAAAAGATAACGTTAACCTTGCCGCAGACCTACAGAATATTCCCTAGCTGCTCCTTGATCTTCTCCAGCTCATCCTTCATCCCCACCACCAATCTCTGTATCTCCACATGGTTCGCCTTCGATCCCGTAGTGTTTATCTCGCGTCCCATCTCCTGCGCTATGAAGCCCAGCTTCTTTCCCGACGACTCCTCATGCTCCATAACGTCGCGAAAATAGTTTATATGTTTCGCCAGTCGCACCTTCTCCTCGGTGATGTCCAGCTTCTCAAGGTAATATATCAGCTCTTGCTCAAACCTGTTCTCGTCGACGTCCTTCACGGCCGACTCTGCCAGATAACTGCGCATCCTCTCTTTCGCTGTCGTTATCCGCTCCTGCTCGTAGGGCGGTATCTGACCCAGATACTCCTCTATCTGGTCCACATGCTTCGCGATATCTATCTTCATTATCTCTCCCTCATGCCGTCTTGTAGCGTCAAGTTCGTCTAAAGCCTCCTCAATGACTCTCATCAGCTCCTCTTTCTCCTTCTCGTCTATTGTCACCGTCTGGTTGGCAACCCAGATGTCGCTCTGCTGCATGACGATGGTGAATATCGTCTCTTTCCCCACTCCGGCATTCAGGCTTTCCGCCAGCTCACTCAGCTGCTGGTATCTGCTTATCGCTGTCTGGCTGTCTATCGTTGTCGTCGTTGTGCTGGGATTCTCTTCGCTCAATAGAAAATCCACTTTCCCGCGCTCCAGCTTACCTATCAACGCTCTTATCTCCAGCTCCAGGTGTTTCATTGTCGTCGGCAGCTTTACCGCTGCGTCCATCTGCTTGCTGTTCAACGATTTTATCTCTATTGTGTAACTCTTGCCTCCAACAGTTGCTGTCTTTTTGGCAAATCCTGTCATCGATTTCATAATTCTCTGCTTTCAAATAATTTTATTAATATCTTTTTATGCTATTCCGCCATCAGCTTCTCAAAACCTGGCGTCGAGTACGTCTTGTTTTCGCCCTCTTCGTTGTATATAAAATACACAGCCCTTGTCCCGGGGTCTTCACTATGCTCTTCTATGAATTTCAGCGATTTCTCCAGCCCCATAACCATAAATGCTGTCGCCAATGCGTCCGCGCGCCACGCCGCGGTGTCTACCACCGACACACTCAGCAACGTGTGCTCCACCGGACGCCCCGTCGTGGGATCTATCGTGTGGCTATATCTCACCCCGTCTTTCTCTCTGTATTTGCGGTAGTTCCCTGACGTTACTATCGACTGGTCTTGCAGGTATATCGACGCCTGCACCTCTCTTCCGCTCTCGCTGCTCTTCGATGGCTTTTCCACTCCCACCTTCCATCGGCTTCCGTCGGCTTTGGCTCCCTTGGCTCTCACCTCGCCTCCTATGTCCACAATGTAGTTCTCTATCCCTTTCGTCTCCAAAAATCTGCATATCATGTCGGTACTATACCCTTGTGCTATCGCGTTGAAGTCGAAGGTCACTTCCGGCGACCCCTTGCGCACTATCTTCCTGCCGCCGTTATCCACTATCACGGGCTGTTTCCCAGTGTATCGCAGCAAACTGTCTACCATCTCGTCGCTTATCGTCACGCTGTCGCTGAAACTGAATCCCCATGCTTTCACCAGCCCTCCTACCGTACAGTCAAAGGCACCGCTGGTATAGCTGTTCATCTCTGTCGACAGCTCGGTCAATGTGGCGAACAATTCGTTGACAACGCTGTCTTTGTTCTCGTTCACCCGTCTTATCATCGACGAGTCTACCCATAGCGATGCTGTCTGGTCGAAGTCTTTCAGTATCGAGTCTATCTCCCCCTGCAAATTCCGCCCTTTCTCATCGTAATATATTACGCTATAGTATGTCCCTTGGGCCAATCCGTTTATGCGTATCGGCTCCTCTCCGTTTTTCTTGCCCATGCAGCCTTGCAGCATTATTGCCGCCATTGCCGCTATTAGTATTGTTTTGTGCATACTCGACAAATTGTTTTTCGTAATGGATTATTCCTTATATATATTCTTCCCTCTCCACAATATACACAACGCCCTTCATCCGTCATCTCCCTCTATATAAAAAAAGCGTCCGGTTCTCCGAACGCTTTTCTTATCTGCTATGATTTTATTATTTGCTCAGAAGGATTGTACGGGTTGCGACAACACCATTCTCAAGCTGTACACGCATAACATAGGTGCCGTTGTTCAGGCTGCGGAGGTCGATGACCTTGCTGCCATTCACACTCATCACCTGCTGTCCCATCACATTGTAAATGCTTACATTCTTAACATTCTCATTGGTGGTGATGTTGACAAATGCTGATGTAGGATTGGGGTATACTGCCATATCTGCGTCTTCCACATTTTCAATCGAGACGTTGGCTCTGATGGTCACGTATGCGGTACCCTCACATCCGGTGCCGTTGTTCTTTGCGTTCAGGGTAACATCCTGGTTGCCGCTAAGGTTGGTGAGGGTGATGTCGTTGTCGTGGCTTCCGGTGCTCCAGGTGTAGGTGACACTATCTTGGTCACAGTTGGCGTGAAGTGTTGCGCTGCTGCCAGGTGCTACGTTGAGGTCGCCTGTGATGTAAGGCACGGGACTCTTGCTCAAGTTCAACTGCAGTATGATAAGGCTGTCGCAGCCGTTTGATGCCTCACGTTTCAACGTGGTGGTATCAACTATGCTGTATGTGAATGTCTTCGAGGTCGAGTCGTTGATTACAAGGGTATATTCATCGCACTGATTGTTGGCAACAATGACGTTATTCACGTTTTTCTTGATGTTGAAGTGCACGGTCACTATGCTGTCAAAGCATTTCTCTGCTGTGCGGGGATGGAAGATGCCTCTTCCGGTGCTGGTGTTGCCAAATGCCTCTGAGGTCATCGTGTATCCGTTCTGGGTCACATTGGTCCAGCTCTGCGACATATGGAAACGATAACGGGTCTGCTCGCAGGCCACTACCGTGGTGTCGTAGGCTATAGCGGCGGGTGTCATCACCGTTAGGTTCAACGTCAGTATCGAGTCACAGTTGTTGACTGTGTCGGTGAAGTTCTTGTTATAGGTGTTTGTCGCTGTCAAGGTGTCACCCTTCCAGATGTAGCTCTCACAAGCGGTAACAGTGTAGGTCTTGGTGGCCTGACCGGTAAGCTGCAGGTTGATGGTCACTGTGCTGTCGCAACCCGACTGGCTCTGAAATACTCTTGTGTGCACTCCCTGTGTGTGGTAGGTGCTGTCTCCCCATGTGAAGGTGCATCCACCATGCAGGGGGGTCGCAATCACGGTGTCTATAGAATTGTTGATGGTCAAGTCAAGTATATACAGTGTGTCGCCCTGGATGTGGGTGTGAACACCTGATGTCGTATACGTCTGACCGTCTATCGACCATGTGTAGCTGTCGCATGCGACTATCGTTGAGTCTATATGCACCGATGAATTGACTTGCGCGTTAATTGCAAAGGGCAGGAACATTGCCGCAAACAGCATGAGGAATACTCTTTTTTTCATCTTTCAACAAAGATTTAATATTGTTATACTATTTTTTTATTTTTATTCAATCTGTTGGGTATCAATTATATGATAGAAAAACCGCCTCTTGTGCGCTTAATCTATCAACATGCAAAGATAGTATTTTTTTTTATTATGGCTGTTTTTTTTTATTTTTTGTTTCTCAATATTAGCTCTACTACGTTCTCTACATGGTGGGTGTGCGGAAACATATCCACAGGTTGTATCCTCCCTATGCTGTATGCTTCGCTCAACATCGAAAGGTCTCTGGCTTGTGTGGCGGGATTGCAGCTCACGTATACTATCCTCGGCGCTCTTATGTTCAACAGCTGTCCTATCACTTTGTCGTGCATTCCGGCTCGCGGTGGGTCGGTGACAACGATGTCGGGCTTCCCGTTCTCTCTCACAAACTCTTCTGTCAGCACTTCGGCCATATCTCCCGCATAAAATGTGCAGTTCTCAAATCCGTTTATTTTAGCGTTCAACCGCGCGTCTTTTATCGCCGCCTCTACATATTCTATTCCTACCACGCGTCCACATTTGCTGGCCAAAAACTGTCCTATCGTACCCGTCCCTGTGTATAGGTCGTATAGCGTCTCGTCTCCCTTCAGCTCGGCAAACTCCGCAACATAGGAATACAGCTTGTATGCCTGTGCCGAATTGGTCTGGTAGAACGATTTGGGATTGATTCGGAATTTCAGCGGCTCTCCTCCAAACGGCCGCGGCATCTCTTCGGTGATGTATCCTTGCCCTGAGTATGTGCGCACTTCTAGGTCGGAATAAGAGTCGTTCATCTTTTGGTTTATAATGTATAGCAACGACGTTATCTCTGGAAATCTCTCTCTTATATGCTCCATCATCGGCTCTAGCCACTCGGGTCGGTCTTCTGCCACTATCACTATCACCATCAGCTCGCCCGTTGTCGTGTTGCGTATCACTACGTTGCGTAGATAT
Source organism: uncultured Bacteroidales bacterium (assembly GCA_900316965.1). Classification (GTDB taxonomy): domain Bacteria; phylum Bacteroidota; class Bacteroidia; order Bacteroidales; family P3; genus Colimorpha. Next base: position 105,130 of record ONEY01000004.1, on the reverse strand, counting down.
CCTGTGTGATTCCTTATGTCGTAAAAGGGCAGCTGATGCTCAATGGCATAGTCGCGTAGTGCGTTGCGTATCTCGTTCGAGGGTGCTCCCTGCAGGTGGCACTCTCTTATCGGCAGCACTTTGTCAAACACCCCCGGCACATGAAAACCTACATCGCCGCGATCCTCGGGGTCGCGAACTTCTCCTGCCGCCAACCATCTCTTGCTCGAAAAGGTGAACTCTAGCTTGTTGCGATAGTTGTATTGTCTGTCGGCTCCGCATATCGGCTGCATACCGCTAGTGTCTATATGCCCCAATCTCTCTAGCGCGTCTCGCACTTGCTGCTGCTTGTATCTCAGCTGCGCTCCGTACTCCATCATCTGCCATTTGCACCCTCCGCACACTCCAAAATGCTCGCAGGGCGCCTCTGTCCGCAGTGGCGACGCCTTCTTCAACGCTATGGCACGCCCTTCGGCATAACTCTTCTTTTTCTTGTAGATATTAAGGTCTATGATGTCCCCGGGCACTACGTATGGGACAAATACCACCATCCCTTCTACGCGCACTATGGCGTTGCCCTCTGCTCCTGCGTCGGTTACTTCTACGTCGCTAACTATGATGTTTTTCTTGTTTCTGCTCATGGCCTCGTCTGCTTCTTTTGTGACTTTTTTCCTTTCTCTTGACCGCTCTCTGTCTCTCAACAGTGGTCTGTATACAAAAAAAGAAGTATTGGCGTCAATACTTCTCGTACTCTGTGGCAAATCGACACCCTCCCTTGGAGGGCTGTCTGCACTAGCGTTCGTCTGAAACGGTTAGTTTCTTTCTGCCTTTTCTGCGGCGTGCGGCCAGAACTTTTCGGCCATTTGCCGTCGACATTCTCTGACGAAATCCGTGCTTATTTGCTCTTTTTCTGCGTGATGGTTGAAATGTTCTCTTCATTTTTACTCAAATTTGGAAGTGCAAAAGTACACATTTTTTCTATATTACGAACAAAAAATGTTTATAAAATCTTTTTTTCTTCTGCAATATGTTGTATCTCAGGTTTATAAAAATATTATTTTCTACTCCATTTCCCATTTCGGAAAAAAGATGTACATTTGCATTTTCAAAAAATCTTGTAATTTTACCGAAAAGATGGATAAATCAGCGTTTAATGCCAAAATGCGCGACATGTGCTCTTACACGATACAGGATAAGGCGGATATTCAGTTGGAAAAAACTCGCCACCCCTATTGTGTTCTCCTTCAGGCTATGGACATCCTCTCCGACAAGGCTACTGGTACTTCCCACTGGGAAGAACGTTTCCTCCCTAAGGCCTCTCTCTATTTGTTCGACTCCTCTAAGTTCTTCTCCTGCCTCCAGCAGGTCTCTCTCGCCGATATCCAAACTCCGGCCGACATCAGAGCTAAGGAACAGGTCGAGGTCGCTAAGGACAAGGAGTTTAATGCCGACGAGCAGGACTCTTTCGATATCATGGAGGAAATCAACTCCTATCAGGAGGTCGCCTTCAAAACGGCTCCTAAAAGTGTTATCCTGTCCAAATTTCTTGAAACTGGCAACTATAAGGAGGAGGATCTCGGCGAGCCTAGCAACATTTCTGTCGAAGATTTGGGTAAAAAGAGTGTCTCTAACTCGTCTCCTTTAGAAACTGAAACTCTGGCTGTTATATACGAAAAACAGGGCAAGTTCGCTCAGGCTATGGAGGTGTATCGAAAATTAATTGCCAAAAATCCAGAAAAAAGTAGTACTTTTGCAATTCGAATTTCTGAATTGAAAATGAAATTGGATAACAATAAGTAATTCGTTTTTTTATCCCTTTTAATCTATCTACGAAATTTAAAAATTATAAACAATATGTACAATTTTATCGTAATACTCATTCTGATTGTCAGCGTGCTCTTGGCTTTGGTTGTATTGGTCCAAAACTCTAAAGGCGGCGGTCTCGCAGCCAATTTCTCTGCTCCTAACCAGATTATGGGTGTCCGCAAAACTACTGACTTCCTTGAAAAAATGACCTGGGGCCTCGCTATAGCTTTGGTGGTATTAAGCCTTATCGCTACTATCACTATCCATTCGGGCAACAAGGCTGCTACTCAGAAAAACGCCGTCAATACCGAAGAGGTCGCTATGCCTTCTGCAGCTGACGCCGCTCAGTCTCAACAGGCTCCCGTCGAACAGTCTCAGCCTGCCCCCGACGCTCAATAAGCTGGGCTCTGTTCTTCTAAATGCGAAAAATTGAGGTTTGCTGCTAGGCAAATCTCTTTTTTTTCATCTCATCTTCTGTCTGATTTCTATTATCCAACTTGTCTTATCCTCATTCCTCTTATGCCTTCTGTAGCCGATATTATCCTCTCTAATCTCCCTCATGTCCCTACCGAGGGCCAAAGGGCTGCGTGCGACGAGATGGTGCGCTTCCTATTCGACAACGACCCTTCGTCGGCTTTCATCCTTAAAGGCTACGCGGGTACCGGTAAGACTTCTCTCGTGTCGGCGCTAATCAAAACGGCTCCTAAACTCAAAATTCGTACTGTCTTGCTGGCTCCCACTGGCCGCGCGGCTAAAGTGCTGTCGGGCTTCTCTGGCCGCAAGGCTTATACCATTCACAAAAAAATTTACATCTCTGTAACCGATTCTTCCGGCATCATGCGCTCTGTACGAGCTCAAAACAAATACTCCTATACTCTTTTTATTGTCGACGAGGCTTCGATGATTAGCGCTGTCCCCGAAGATGGCGGATATGTCGGCAGACATTCTCTCCTCGAGGATTTGATAGATTTTGTCTACGACGGCTCTCATTGCCGTCTTATGCTTATCGGCGATGGCGCTCAGCTCCCTCCGGTGGGCTCCTCCGAAAGCCCGGCGCTCTCTCCCGACTTCCTTCACAACTTTGCCGACCTCAATGTCCACTCTGCCGAACTTGTCGAGGTGGTCAGACAACTCTCCGATTCGGGCATCCTCTCCAATGCTACCGCTATCCGTCACAAAATTGCGGCCTTCGACAACGCTGACGACATACCTCTCCCTCTTTTCAATATCCACCCCAAAGGGGATGTGTGCCGCCTCCATGGCGCCGACCTCGAGGAGGCTCTCAACGTCGAGTATGGCAATTTCGGTCAGGAGGGCGTCGCCGTGATCTGCCGCAGCAACAAAAGGGCTAACCTCTACAACCAGGCTATACGCAACCGCATCCTTTTCCGCGACGACGAGGTGGGAACTGGCGACTTCTTGATGGTGGTGAAAAACAATTACCATTGGCTCGACGAGAACTCTGATATGGGCTTTATCGCCAACGGCGACATCGTCGAGGTCCTCTCTGCCCGCCATTATGAGGAACTCTACGGTTTCCATTTCGTCGATGTGTCGCTCCGGTTCGTCGACTATCCTGATATGCCTGATGTGGATTGCAAACTATTGCTCGAAACTATACATTCTGAGTCTCCTTCGCTGACTCGCGACGAGTCGCTGCGACTCTTCAACGCGGTCTTGGCCGATTATGTCGATTTGCCTACTCGCGCTGAACAGCTCAATGCTGTCCGCAACAATGAGTACTTTAACGCTTTGCAGGTCAAATTCGCCTATTCGCTAACTTGCCACAAAACTCAGGGCGGTCAATGGCCGGTGGTCTTCGTCGAGCAGGGCTATCTGTCCGACGATATGATTGACCGCGACTACCTCCGTTGGATCTATACCGCTCTGACTCGCGCCTCTCACAAAGTCTATCTCCTCAACTTCGAGGATCGCTTCTTCGACCCTGAGTGATATCTCCCTCATTCTGGTGTTATGGCTTCTTAGCCGCTGAGTGATGACTACATCATCTCGTAGTGATGACTCTCTTGAATCGTAGTGATGGAACTCTTGACTTGGATTGATGGCCGCCATAGTTGACTTAGGATGTCGCTCTCCTTTTTTGTCTTGATTCCCCCAGCTCTTTTCGCTCGGGGTTATTATTTTTGGTACCTATCGTTGATAAAAAAAAGAAAGCATCCCGAACAGGATGCTTTCTTTTGGGCATGCAAGAGTCAAATTAGAAAGCCTTGCTGACTTTGAATTTCATGACATCCTTTGCAGGGATGACAATCTTCTTGCCGGTCTGCGGGTTCTTGCCATTACGTTTTGCTCTGTGCTGTTTTGAGAAAGTACCAAAACCAATGATGGAGATTTTGCCGTCTTTCTTTTTCATTTCTTCTTTAGTGACTGCAAGAAGAGCGTTGAAAGCTTTAGCTGCATCAACCTTGGTCATCTCGGCCTTGGCGGCTATGGCAGCGATTAATTCAGTTTTGTTCATGTTGATGAATTTGAGGGTTAAACAATCTTTTTTTGACGCTGCAAATATAGATATTTTTTTTGAAAAAAAAGTTTTTTTTAAGTTTTTTTTGAAAAAAATATTTAAAATAAAATTAAATATCTAATCTCCAGTCTGTTATATTGTAACCTCTTAAAAATTCATCAATTGTAATTTTTCTTTTTCCATTCACTTGCAGCGATAAAATCTCAATAAATCCGCCTTTTACTAAGATTTTCAGACTTTTTTTGTTGTCGCTTTCTATACTTCCAACGGGCTTTTTATGCTCTTTTCCCTCAAAGCGCGTATCGAATATTTTCATTCCTATACTTTCGCCTTTGCCATTGGTGAATGTCGTTGTGGCGGCAGGGTAGGGGGAGAGCCCTCTTATAAAGTTGTGTATCTCTTTGCCATCTTTGCTCCAATCTATCACACAGTCTTGCTTGAATATTTTGGGCGCGGGTTTCAGCTCGGCGCTCTCTCGCTGGGGTTGTGTCTTGGCGCTCCCTGCTAATATGGCTCGCGCTGTCTCTACTGTGAGCTCGGCTCCAATCTCGGCCAACCGGTCGTGTACTGTCTCGGCGTTGTCTTCTTCGCCTATGGCTATGCTGCGCTGCATTATTATGCTGCCTTCGTCTATGCGCTCGTTGAGCATGAATGTGGTTACGCCTGTCTCTTTCTCTCCATTGATGATGGCCCAGTTTATGGGTGCGGCCCCTCGATACTGGGGCAATAGTGAGGCGTGGAGGTTGAAGGTGCCCAGTCTTGGCATCGCCCACACCACTTGGGGTAGCATTCTGAATGCTACTACTATGAAGAGGTCGGCGTTGATCGCTCTCAGTTGTCCTAGGAATGTCTCGTCGCGAAGTTTCTCTGGCTGCAGTATTGGCAATCCCTGCTCTTGTGCATATATTTTAACTGGCGAGGGGGTCACTTTCAACCCTCGTCCCGACTGGCGGTCGGGTACGGTGACTACTGCGGCGACATCTAGTTTCGCCTCTATCAGCGCTTGCAGTATGGTGACCGCAAAGTCCGGGGTCCCCATAAATACTATTCTCTGGCTCATTCTTTTTATTTTTGTCTCTTTCGCTTTGTTGGTTTGACGCTCTCGCGCTAATGGCTCTTGTCTCTGCTGCGATTGTGTGTCGTCGACTGTGGTGTGACGACTTTGGCGTTGCTACTAGGTTACAGGTTGTCTCAGCTCTTCTGGCTCTCAAGCTGCTTTTGGAATGCCACCATCTTCAATGCGGTGACGGCGCCTTCAACGCCTTTGTTGCCGTGCTTGCCACCAGCTCTATCTTTGGCTTGCTGCATATCGTTGGTCGTCAACAAACTAAAGATTACTGGTTTGCCGTGTTTTATCGACACATTTGTCACTCCCTGCGACACAGCTTCGCAGATGAAGTCAAAATGGCGCGTCTCGCCTTGTATCACACATCCTATGCAGATGACGGCGTCCATCTTCTTGTCGTTGGTGAGCATGAGGTCGGCGGCTGTTGTCAATTCAAAACTTCCGGGTACGTGGTACAGTTTGATGTTATCTTCTTTAACATCGTATTGTCGCAATGTCTCCAGGGCTCCTTGTGCTAGGGCGTGGGTTATTTCGCTGTTCCATTCGGCAACGGCTATACCAATTGTGTAGTCTTTTCCCGAGGGTACCTGTGTGGGGTCGTATTCGGAAAGATTGGTTTTCTTCATTGTATATGTTTTTATTTGAGATTATCGCGTTAAAGTCGATTTTGTCATATCTCTCCGCACTTTATCGTATTCGTATTTTTGTGCCTGATTTGATTTTTTTTATGCTGGGGTTTAGGTCTCTGAGTTTGAATTCGTTGATGTTGTACAATTCGGCTATTTTCTGGAATGTGTCGCCGCTGCGGGCGGTATAGTAGGCTTCTTTGTGTTGCTTGGGTTTGTCAAAAACTTCTTTGATGATGCTTTTGTCGGCTTTGAAGGCTTGTGGTCTTCTGCCTGTTGGGCGGCTTATGCCGAAGTAGGTTTTGTCGAGGTGCAGCTTGCGTGTGCGCAGGGAGTATGTCTTAAAGTCGAGTATCCATTCGGGGTCGAAGGGCTCGTATTGGAATCGCACTTCAAAATGTAGATGGGGGCCTGTGGAATGTCCTGTGCTGCCGCCTAATCCTACTATGTCGCCGGCGTTGACTATCTGGTGCGGTTTGACTAATAGTTTGGACATATGCCCGTAGAGGGTTTCGAGCCCATTGGGGTGCCTCAAAACCACGCAATAGCCATATCCGCCCACGACGCGCGCTATGCGTACCACTCCTGGGAAACAGGCTCTTACGGGGTCGCCCGTTCTCAGCAGGATATCTACTCCTCGGTGGGGACGTTGCCATCGCTCTCGCCATCCGTAAGGTGAGGTGATGATGTTTTTCATTGGAAAGCAGAATTGTGTCGAGTCGGTTATTAGTCGTAGCACTAGCTCGTCTGGAAGGGAGTCGAGCGACATATTGCGTAGGCGCACAGCCGAGCCGTCCATGTGGTCGTGGTAGAAAAGGTCCCATTCCTTGACTCTCATCTCGCCCTCTTTGTAGAACCTTGTCCCTGACGCGGTGTCTTTCTGCGCCTGTGCTTCGCCTAGGGGTAGCGACATCACGAACAATATTGCTATGGTCGTTGCTAATAGCCTCATGCTTGCAGCTCTTTTCTCAGTCGTTGTACGGGGATACCCATGCTTTCGCGGTATTTTGTTACTGTGCGTCGTGAAATACTGTAGCCGTGACTCTTCAGCTCCGCTGTCAACGCCTCGTCGGAGAGGGGGTTGCTTTTGTCCTCTTTGTCGATGATTTGCTTGAGGGTTTCTTTTATGTGTTTGATGGCTTTTATGTCTCCGCTTTCGGTTACGACTGCTTTTGAAAACAGCTCTTTGAGGAGGATGGTGCCATATTTTGTCTGTACGTATTTCTGGTTGACGACGCGAGATACTGTTGACTCATCATAACCTGTCTTTTCGGCGATGTCCTTCAACTTCATGGGGAGCAGGTTGCGATTGTCGCCTGTCAGGAAGTACTCTTTCTGGTAGGTGAGTATTGCCGACATTATGGTGGCGAGGGTCTGCTGACGCTGTTCGAGGGCTTCGATGAGTTGTTGGGCGGCTTCGGTTTTGCTGGTTATGAATTGGAGCGTTTTGCGCTCTTCTTCGGTGTTTTTCTTTTTGCTGGTGAGCTCTTTGCGAAGATCGGAGTAGGTTTCGCTTATTTGGAGCTGGGGTGTGTTGCGGTCGTTAAGTGTGAATGAAAGTGTGTCGCCTTCGTTGGAGACGATGAAGTCGGGCAGGATGTAGTGTGCTCCCCGGTTCTCCTCTTCGCGTCCCCAACCTGGTTTGGGGTTGAGATGGCGTATCTTGTTTATTGCCGCGTTGAGTGTTGCCTCGTCGACTTTCAGCGATTTTGCCAATACATTATAGTGGCGGTTGGTGAGGTGGGTGAAATACTTCTCTACTATGGTAATGGCCAACTCGGTGGTTTTGTCGCTGGGCATGCGGTGGAGTTGTATGCTGAGGTTCTCTTGCAGGTTGCGAGCTCCGACACCTGCGGGGTCGAATGATTGGATGATTTTGAGCACTTGTTCGATTTCCGCCTCCTCTACTTCGATGCCTTTTCTGAAGGCCATATCGTTTGCGATGAGTTGTATGTCGCGACCCAGATAGCCGGAGCCGTCGATGCATCCTATAATCTCGGTGGCTATTGTGTGCTCGTGCTCTGTGAGGTTTTGCATGGCCAATTGTCGCAGGAGCGACTCGGTGAACGACTCGTTGCTGCCTGGCTCATAGCTGCGGGTTTCGATGTTTTTGTCGCGCTCCTCGCGTTCGCGGTAGCTATAGTCGTCATCGTCGTAGTATTCGTCGATGTCGATGCCTTTGAAGTCGCTGTCGTTATCGTTGCTGTCGTCGTTGGGGCGACTGTCGGTGTCGTTGTAGTCGGATTCTGTGTTCTGGTTGCTGTCCACTTCAAGCATGGGGTTTTTCTCCATTTCCTCTTTGATGCGTTGCTCGAGGCTGGTCACTGGCAATTGGAGTAAGCTCATAAGCATAAGTTGCTGTGGTGTCAGCTTCTGCTGCATTTTCATTTTCTGCTTCTGCGATATCATAGGACCTCCTTGTTCTTTTGTGGGTGTGTTATATTATTGATAACAGAAAAATGTTGTCTTTATTATGTGTTTGTCTTTTTTGTTTTGAAAGATTGTTGGTGTTGTTGGCTTTCGGATGGGAGGTGCTTTATTATAATGTACAATATATATAATATATAAAGGGATGTATATATTGTGATGGGTAAAAGGTGGGTATGAAAAAAGAAGCCCGCCTGATGGCGAGCTTCTTTTATGTTATCGCAGGATGCGATTATTAGCGAACGATGAGTTTCTCGATCTTGCTGAAGTTGTTGTTGGTGATGCGTACGAAGTAAGCACCCTTAGCAAGGTTGGAAACGTTGATGGTGGTACCGTTCTCAGCGTTGAAGTCAGATGTGCTGACAACGCGGCCGCTCATGTCGATGAGAGCCATGTTGACTTTACCGCTAACGCCGTTCATAGAAACGCGAACAACTGAGGTTGCGGGGTTGGGTTGGAGTCTCAAAGTAACATTGTTAGCAATGTCGAAACCACCAGTTTGGTGAACTTTGAATTTGCAACGGAGAACAGCAGGTTCGTTAACATTCTCGATGGTTACGATACCGTGGGTGACGTTGCCGTTATTGTCGGTAACGGCCTGGTACTGGATGGGCTGACCATTGAGGAAGACGGTGTCGATGTCGTAACCCTCTTCGGGCATTACATAGTAGGAAGCTGAACCGCCAACGGGGATGCTGTCGATTTCACCGCAGAGGATGTTGTAGTCGCCATCCTGGAAGGTACCCTTGTTAGGATCGTCGCACTCGAAGCTGACGTAGGTCTTTGCAACATAGTAGCCAGGTCCGACGATGAGGCGGATCATAGGATACTGGGTGGGGCTGGAGAACCAGTGGACGTCGCCATCGTAAGCGTCGAGAACCATGCAGGTGTAACGGTTGTTGATGCCGAGGGAGTGGCCGTAGTTCTTGAGGCCTTCTTCTTCTGAGAAGTAGAAGGTGGAGTCGTTGCGGGTGTAGTAGTTGGTTCCGATAGCGACAGCGAAGTCGGCGTCTTCAGCGAGCTGATAACCTACACGGTAAGCGTGGTTGGCTTCGAGTTCGGGCTGGTTGGGGAAGAGGATGCGGATGGTGGGGTAGTTGTTGGCTTCGTATTCGAGCATAGCGAGGTTGGTAGCTGAGAAAACGTCGCTCTGTTGGACGGTATAGGTGCTGGCACCAGTGCTGACTTCGCGGAAACCAATGTAGTTGCGGTTGGTATCGTTAACGTGGTCGTACCAGAGGACGGGGTTCAGTTTGGCACCAACGGCGTTCATGCCAGCTTCGGTGGAAGCAACGAGTTCCATACCGAGGATTTTCCAACCCTGGGGAACGGTGTTGCCGGTGACGTAGGAAACGAGGACGCCGTAGCCACCTTCATTCCAGTGGGTTTCTTCGGGATCGGTGGAGTAACCGCTTTCGGTTACAAGGCCGGAGCAGTAGTAGCTACCGCTGCGGAGCATACCGTTGTCGCGAGCCCAAACGCCTGCGGGGCGGGTGGTGTTGGTCTGGTCGGTGATATTCATCCAGTTGACTTCATAGCGCATGGTGTCGAAAGTGGCGGTGTCGCCATAGACGTGAACGGGGTTGAAGTTGCTCATGGTGATATCGGAGAAGTAGTGGTATACGCCGGTATTTGCGGTGGGCAGATAGTAGGCGTTGCCGGTGCTTTGGTTTTCAGCGTGGTAGCCCCAGCCGTGATATTCGGTTGAAACGTCATACCAACCCAGTGGGTCGACGACGATTGACTTGGTGGTGGCAGCGTCGGCGGGAACGGTTCCGATGGTGGTGTTGAGGAGCTCGGAAGCAGCCTGACCGCTAGCGTAGTTGTAGATGTGACCGGTAACGTTGTTGAGGGGTTGCTGACCGTCGTTGATCAGTTCGGCTGCCCAAACAACAGGGAGTTGGAGGTCTTTAGGCATCATCTGATAGAAGCCTTCGAAATATTGGTTGGAGACGAGACGGCGGCTGTGCTGGGGAACGTCGATGATGCTGAAGTCGTCGACCATGCAGAAGTAACCACCATCGTAACCCTGTGCGCGAGCGTCGTCGGTTGACTCGTCGACATAGCGGAGGCGGAGGTAGACGCTTTGCTGGTTGCCAAGGGCAGCGGGAAGGGTGACAGATTTCCAACCATAGATATTACCGTTAACAGCGACGTCAACGCCCTTGACATCGTACTCGATGGAGTTCCAAGTGGTGCCGTTGGTGCTGTAGTCGATGTATACCTTGTCGTAGTTGAATTTGCGGTATACGCGATAGAAGCGGGTACGGATCATGTCGTTGCCTACGGTTGAGAAAGGTGAGAAGCTGATGAAAGCGTCGAAAACGCCATTGTCGCCGTCACCACCCCAAGCGGTGTAGTTGTCGATCATGGTCATCATCATGAAACCGTTGTTGGGGGTGTCACTGTTGATGATGGTGAAGAAAGCGCTGAAACGGCTCAGAGTGGCAGGGTATTGGTTGACCAAAGTTTGCAGAGTAGCGATGGTGGTATCTGCAATGCGGTGCCAAGTACCGTAAACACCCTGGTTGGTGTGCTGAGGGATGGGCTGACCACCTACCAACATGTTGGCAGTGGCGACACCGGTGGTGTACATTGAGCTGCTGCTGGTGCTGAAGTCGCAGTAGAAAATTTCGCCCTCTTTGGTGAAGATGGAGCCAGTGTAGCCATTGGCGGAGCTGGGATTGACAGCATCGACAGTGTGGCTGGCTTTGTCAACGACCTTGTTTGAGGTCGTCATCACGTTTGTCTGTGCGAAAGCAAGGGTAGCGCACAAGGCAAAACCGAGAACCGTTAATGTTTTTTTCATTGTAATTGAATTTTGATTAATAAAAAATTTCGTTTTAATTATCAATATAACATTTTGAGGCACAGTGTATAATGTGGTACATATACAATGGGTGCTTCTTTTATTTTTCAATGCAAATTTAGTACAAAAAAACATTATGACAAAAAATTTTTGATTTTTTTTGAATTTTTCTTGTTGTGCAAAATAAAAAGCGATAATGTGAGTTTTATAGATGTTGATTTCATTAATAAAGTCCGCTATGGGTTCGCTATGGGTTCGCTAAGAGTTGTGTGGATGACGAATGACGAGGAGAGGTGTGTGGCTTCTTTGTGGCCTGGGCTTGGTTGATTGATGTAATATTTTCAAAATATATAATAATTAATGTTGTTAAATCATTATAGTAGTTGTCGTTGGACGTCGTTGTTGTTTGCGTTGTCGTTGTTTGTTGTGTTGTCTTCCTGCACGAGCACGAAGAAGGCGCAGCAGAAGGCGTCGCCATACGCGAGGGCGCCGCAGGTGGAGACGACCGACGAGCGTCTTAAGTTTGAGTCGATGATTATCGATGCCACTATGAAGGCAGAGGTTGGCAAAAGGGATGAGGCTATGGCATTGTTGCGTCAGGTGCTGGCATTGGATTCGAATTGCGCTGCCGCCAATTATGAAATGAGCCGTCTGCTATCCGCCTCGGGTTCGACCATCAATGCCCTTGTTCATGCAAGAAAGGCTTTTGACGCTGACCGAAGCAATGTTTGGTATGGCATGAATCTGGCCAATATTTACCGTTATGCGAACATGAATGAGTGGAGTGCGAAGACGTGGCAGGCAATTGTGAACGCTCATCCCGATGTGATAGAATACTATATGGAGCTTACCAGCGCGTATAACAGGGCGCACGACACCAAGAACGCGATAGCCACATTGAACCGCGTGGAGAAAAAGATAGGCGTGACGGAGGCGGTGTCGGTCGAGAAGGCCCGCATTTGGAGCTTGGCGGGTAACGAGAGCAAGGCTATGGCGGAGATGGAGGCGCTGGTGAAAACAATGCCCAATGACAGCCGATATAATTCGATTCTTGCAGAGTCGTATATGTCGACGGGCCAGTATGAGAAGGCAAAGCAATGCTATGATCGTGTTTTGGCCACCAATCCTGACGATGAGTATGTGCATATTTCCTTGGCGGAATATTATAAGGCTGTGGGGCAACCCCGCAAGGCGTACGAGGAGCTAAGGGTGGGGATGCAACAGAAGAACCTCTCTACGACCAACAAGCTCAAGGTGCTGACCAATTTCTATACCAGCGATGAGTTTTATGGAATACACTCGCGCTATGCTTTTGACCTTCTTGATGTGGCGATGAAGGCTGCCGACGACAGTACCTCGTACGCAGCATTCTATGGCGACGCACTTATGCGACAAAGAAAGTATGTTGAGGCCGCGCACCAATTTGCGCTGGCGCTTTCAGCTGACAGTTCAAAGTACGAGATATGGGAGGCATTGCTTATAAGCGAGTTGTCGTATGGCGCCGACAACAGTATTCTTGCCTCGCATGGCAGCCGAGCTTCGGCGCTGTTTCCCCTTCATCAACTGCCATATTATGTTCAGGCGGTAGCTCTATATGAGCAGAAACGTTATGGTGACGCTGTCGAAATGGCACAAAAGTGTGAGAATCTGGGGTTCGAAAAGGATTATCTCAAAGTGGAGACATACGAACTTATGGCCATGTGCTATAACCAACTTGACAACCCGCTTTGCTATGAGTATTATGAGAAGTTGCTGGCGATTAATCCCGATGACGTAAACACGATGAACAGTTATGCCTATCGTCTGGCTGTGGACAACAAAGAGCTGGAGAGGGCCGAGAAGATGTCGAAGCGCACCTTGCAGAAAGAGCCGGATAATGCCTATTATCTTGACACTTATGGATGGATTTTGTATAAGATGGGAAGGAATAAGGAGGCGGCTCAATATATCAAGCGCGCTATGAGCCGCTCAGAGACGAGCGAAGAGGTCAAGGAACATTGGGAAGCCGTAAAACAATATGAATGATAATAAATAATAGGATATGCCCAAGTTTAAGAATATCTATATCATAGCTTTGACGGCCGTTTTGGTGACGATGACCTCGTGCCGGGCAAGCAGGCATCTGAAAAGTCCTGAGCAACCGGATGTAGACAACAGAGGAGTCGCTGAGCGTCCGGAGCCACCCAAGCCAGAACCCCGTCTTGACGAGGTGGACAACTCGCAATGTGCAAGCATGACAGCGAATTATGGATGCACGGTGGAAGGGATAGCAGTTACGGGGCAGATAAGAATGATGCGGGACAGCATAATATGGATAAGTGTCAACAAATTTGTTGAAATGGGGCGAATAGTTGCCACCCCGACGAGAGTGAAAGGATTTGTCCGTATACCGGGTGTGTATTTTGATGGCGGATATGACGAGATAGCGCGTAGATGGGGTATAGATGTTGATTTTGCGACCCTGCAGGCGTTGCTGCTGGGCGATTTGCCCGAGGGTTGTGTGTCGGACGGCAAGATAAAAAAAGAGGGGGAGAATGTAACAGTCAATTTCAGCCAACCCAAGTATCCTCAGCGACGCATATTGGTTGTGAAAAACGCCGCCACAAGCAAAATAGTATCATCGGAACTTGCCGATAAGGGCGGCAGACAAAATATTCGTTGTGAATACACTACTCGCACAGGTGCTAACGTGGGATCGATGCCGTCGGCCATAGGTATACGATTGACGAGCCCGAAACTCAATGTGTCCACGACACTTATGATTGACAAGTATTCGTTTGGTATACCACAGGGATTTCCCTATTCAGTTCCATCGCGATGCAAAAAACTATAACGATATGAAAAAACTTGTTTTTGTGATTATACTTTTGCTGCTGACTGGCGGAGTTGCGACGGCGCAGAAGATCTCGAATGCCGAGTTTGCCGAGAAGGTTGTGGAGAGGTATTTGGGTTTGTTGAATATCGGCGCGCTACGAGGCGACAGTATATTGTATATGGAAACTACGATGACCAATACAGATTTGCCTGGCGACACGATGGTTATGATACGCTGCTACCAAGCCCCCAACCGTTTTAGGATGGAGCTGCGTTACCACGACACATTGGTGCATGGCTCCTACACCGATGGCCGCGGCATATACCGTATGTATGATCCGGAGACGATAGATATTGACTGGATGAATGTCACCAGAGAACTATACTATGAGCGCACCCCAGGATATGATTTTCGCGGACGCCTGTACAATTGGAAAGCCGATGGGGCCGAGCTAAGCTATATGGGCGACACATTGTTCAACGGATTTCCGGCCATTCGTATTATGGTGGAGACCCCTTATGTGTATAACACCATTTACTATTTTGAACGTAAAACAGGGATGCTTTTCCTTTCGGAGGTAACATCAAAATATTCCAGTTACACCAACAACAAGACATACGACCACGCTGATTTTCATGGATATCATGAATATATGCCCTTTGACAAATCGCTTCTGCCCAATATAGAAAGCTATCGAGTGGGAGAGAGTGTGGTAATGCACTATACAACATACAAATATATACCTGTAGACAGCGACATTTTTAGCAAAGACGACCCATGGGAAAAATAATGAGCAACGACAAAAAGCCATCGCTAGAGGATGATGAGTTCTTCATGCGACAGGCGCTGCGAGAGGCCGAAGCCGCATACGGCGAGGACGAGGTGCCTATAGGTGCTGTCGTTGTTTGTGGCGGCTTGGTGGTGGCAAGGGCTCACAACCAGACAGAAAGGTTGCGCGATGTTACTGCCCATGCCGAAATGATAGCATTCACAGCCGCGGCCAACACATTGGGCACCAAATATCTTCCCGATTGTACACTATACGTTACCGTAGAGCCTTGTCCCATGTGCGCCGGAGCAGCCGGATGGGAGCAGGTGGGTCGTATTGTGTATGGCGCCGCAGATCCCAAAAAGGGGTTCTCGTTGATAGGCACCGCCATGCTACATCCCCGCACTAAGGTGCTTGGCGGAGTTTTGGAACAAGAGTGCGCACAGCTGATGAAGGATTTTTTTAAAAAGAAAAGATGATGTTATAAGCATGTGATTGTTAGTATGCTATAGTTTTGTAGGTGTTTGATATTGATTGAGAGATAAGAAAGATAATTATATAAAAGATTGTATTTTTAAACCTATTATAATGAAACCAACATTATTAGTACTTGCCGCCGGTATGGGCAGCCGTTATGGCGGACTTAAACAGATGGACGGCGTTGGCCCCAACGGCGAAATCATCATGGATTATTCTATCAACGACGCTATCCGTGCCGGATTTGGCAAAGTCGTTTTTGTTATCCGTCACAGTTTTGAACAAGAGTTCAAGGCAAGAATCAACGCAGAACACTTTGGCAACAAGATAGCTGTCGAGTATGTGTTCCAAGAGCTCGACAAATTGCCGCAGGGTTTCAAAGTACCTGAAGGTCGCGAGAAACCATGGGGAACCAACCATGCAATACTTATGGCCAAGGATGTTATCCATGAGCCTTTCGCAGTAATCAATGCCGACGACTTCTATGGACGCGACGCTTTTGCAGTAATGGGTGAGTATTTGCGCACCGTTGAAGGCAAGGAGGGCGACTATTGTATGGTGGGTTACCGTCTTGAAAACACACTTTCGGAGAACGGTACCGTCAGCCGCGGAGTATGTAATGTTGACAATAACGGATTTTTGGAGGGCATGACAGAGCGTACAAGCATTGGCCGAACAGCAAACGGTATTGAGTATAAGGACGATGACGGCTCCATGCACCCATTGCCAGCGGATGCCACAGTTTCGATGAATCTCTTCGGTTTCACACCAGATTATTTCGCAGAAAGCGAAAAGTTGTTTGTGGAATTCCTCAAAGAGCGAGGCACCGAAATGAAATCGGAGTACTACATTCCCTTTGCCGTCAACACATTCCTTGCCAGCGGATATGCAACCATGCGCGTGCTCAAAACAACGGCACAGTGGTTTGGAGTCACCTACAAAGAGGACCGCCCCATGGTAGTGGAACGCTTGAGGAAACTGCATGAACAGGGAGTTTATTGATAAATGTAAACATAGACGATAGTAGCTTTTGGATTTTGAAAAGCTTATAGAATTCGTCCGCGAACATAGGGAAGAAGATCCCTTGAAACTGCTGCTGCAACAAAAGAAGTATCCCGATGTGGATATGACCATGGTGGCGCAGCAGATAGAAGGACAGAGGCAAGCGTTGGCTAAATGGCCAACGCTTGCAAGCTGTCAGTATTTCAAGTATCCGCCGCGCCTTAACAGAGAGCAGAGTTCGTCGGAAGAGGCATCCGCCTACAAGACAGACATTGTAGAGAGAATATTCGGTAAGAGACAATGCGAGTTGAGAATTGCCGACTTGACTGGCGGAATGGGTATAGACAGCATTGCCTTTGCAAAGGTGCCGGGTGCCAAAGTTGACTATGTGGAATGCAATGCGGATCTGTGCCAACTGATGGATCATAATGCAGAAGCTCTCGGTCTCTCCAATATAGCGGTACATTGCGGCGACGGAATAGAATGGCTACGCCAAGGTGGACAGAAATACGATATAATATATATTGATCCCGCGCGAAGAGACACGCGTGGCAAGAAAGTGGCAGCCTTTGAAGACTGCACGCCCAATGTTTTGGAGCACAGAGAGCTGTTGGCAGAGTTTTGCGACCATTTGATGATTAAGGCGTCGCCTATGATGGATATTGACAAAGGAATAGAGCAGCTAGGCAACGTCAGCGACGTATATGTGGTGGCCGTCAAAAACGAATGCAAGGAGTTGGTTTTCGTTTGCGGCCATACTAGCGAAGAAGCCCGAATACACTGTGCAAACATAAATCCCGGCGATAGGATATACAACGACGAGCCTTTTACGCGCACCCAAGAGTCACAGGCAGAGTGTGTATATTGCAAGAGCGTGGGACGCTACATCTATGAGCCTGACGCATCGCTGATGAAAGGAGGTCCATATAAACTGCTGAGTGAGCAATGGGGAGTTCAGAAGCTGGCTCGCAGCACACACCTTTACACCAGTGACGATTTGTATGACTGGAAGGGTCGCATATTCTGCGTGATTTGTGAGATTCAACTAAGTAAAAAAGCTGTTGCCACTGTAATTCCCGATGGCAAAGCACATGTGATAGCAAGGAATTATCCGAAAAGAGCCGAAGAACTGCAACGCCAATTGGGGTTGAAGGAAGGAGGCGAACTATTTGTTATCGCCACTACAGTAGGCACAAAAAAGAGAGGTTTTATTTGTTGCGACAAGAAAAATTATCAACATTTTTTGAAAGAAATGAACAAATAAATTTGGTCAGTTTCAAAAATGTACGTAATTTTGCACCCTCTTAAAATGGTTTCGGAGAAGATGATTACCCGTTCAATATTCTCCAAATCAGAAGGATGGGAGTGTGTGAAGGTTTTCCGTCAGCCTGAATATAAGCCTTGAATTCAAGAGAAAAAAGGAATCGGGCATCAAAATTTTATTGGTGCCGGCAAATAAAAAAATGAACATCATCGTAAAATTAAAATGAGTACATTAAGTTACAAGACCATTTCGGCCAACAAGAACACCGTAAAGAAAGAGTGGGTTCTTGTCGATGCAGAAAATCAAACCGTTGGACGTTTGGCTACACGTGTTGCCAACATCCTTAGAGGCAAAACAAAGCCTTGCTTCACTCCGCACGTTGACTGCGGTGACAATGTTATCATTATCAATGCTGAGAAAGTTGTTTTCACGGGTAAGAAAATGACTGACAAGATTTATCAGCGTTACACAGGCTACCCCGGCGGCCAGAGAGAGACCACTCCGGCAAAGGTGCTTGCCACCCATCCCGAGCGCGTACTTGAGCACGCCATTCGCGGTATGCTTCCCAAGACCAGACTTGGAGCTGCTCTCTATCGCAACCTCTATATCTATGCAGGAAGCGAGCATCCGCACCAGGGTCAGAATCCTAAAGTTATCAACATTAACGATATAAGATAATAACAATGGAGCAAGTAATCAACACAATAGGTAGAAGAAAAACCGCTGTTGCACGTGTCTATATGAAGGCAGGTAGCGGTAAGATCACCGTCAACAACAGAGATTATAAAGAATATTTTCCCACAGGTCCGCTACAGTTCATCGTCAATCAGGCATTCCAGATTGTTGACGCTGAAGGTAAATGGGATGTAAAAGCCAATCTTGACGGTGGTGGAATCACCGGACAGGCAGAGGCACTCCGTATGGCTATTGCCCGCGCACTTTGCGAGAACAACGCAGAGGATCGTCCCGCTCTGAAAGCAAAAAGCCTTCTCATGCGTGACCCACGTATGGTTGAGCGTAAGAAACCCGGTCAGCCCAAGGCACGTAAGCGCTTCCAGTTCAGCAAACGTTAGTCATCTGCTGCGAAAAGAGAAAACAAGTTTAGTATCCAAACCATTGGGATGCTCCGTCGCGTTGCCAGTTCGCGCTGCATGATAAAGCCGAAAAACGCGGCCTAAAGGACTGCCCTATGGTTGGCGAAAATTAAAAAATAAGGAAAGTAAACAATGACAGAATTGAAATTTGAGGAACTCCTCGATGCTGGTTGCCACTTTGGCCACCTCAAAAGAAAATGGAATCCCAAAATGGCTCCCTATATCTTCAAGGAGCACAACGGTATTCACGTTATCGACCTTCAGAAGACCATTGCCAAGGCAGAAGAAGCTGCCAACGCATTGAAACAGATTGCCCGTTCAGGCAAGAAGGTTCTTTTCGTGGCCACCAAGAAACAGGCAAAAGACGTTGTAGCCGAAATGGTAAAGACCGTAGATATGCCTTTCGTCACCGAGCGTTGGCCTGGTGGAATGCTTACCAACTTCACCACCATCCGCAAGGCCGTGAAGAAGATGAACGCCCTTGACCAGATGATGCACGACAAGGATTTCAACAATATCTCCAAACGCGAACGCCTTCAGGTTCAGCGCGAGCGTGCCAAGCTTGACAAGAACCTTGGTAGCATAGCAGACCTCACCCGTCTTCCCAGTGCCCTTTTCGTTATCGATATCAACAAGGAGCACATTGCTGTGGCAGAGGCTCGTCGTTTGAACATCCCCACTTTTGCATTGGTAGACACCAACACCAATCCCGACCTTATCGACTTCCCGATTCCTGCCAACGATGATGCTTCGAAGTCGATTGCCGCTATCCTGAAATATATGGTTGAGGCTATTCAGGAAGGTCTCAACGAGCGCATGCTCGACAAAGAGAACAACAATGTCGATGAAGAAGCTGTAGAGGATAACATCGAGGTTGCAGAGGATGATAGCAAGAACGACGCACAGGAGGAGAATCGTCCCCGTCGTCCAAGAAGAAAAAGCACACCTACCAACAATCAGTAATTTTTAGCTTAGACTTATCATGGCAAATATCACAGCAAAACAAGTTAATGAACTGCGTCAATTGACTGGCGTAGGTATGATGGACTGCAAGAAGGCTCTCGTAGAATGCGACGGCGATGTACAGAAAGCTATAGAGCTGCTTCGTCAGAAGGGCCAGAAAATGGCCGCCAAGCGCGCTGACCGCGATGCTAACGAGGGTTGCGTCCTGGCAAAGAGCACAGGCAAGTATGGTGCTGTCATCATGCTTAGCTGCGAGACCGACTTCGTTGCTACCAACGCCGACTTTGTGGCTTTCACCACATCTATTCTCGACGCCGCCATGGCTGCTCACCTCATGACCAAAGACGATGTCCTCAATATGGACCTTGGTGGTCGCAAAGTGAGCGATTGCATTACCGACCAGATTGCAAAGATTGGCGAGAAGATAGAGCTTGCTCACTTCGAGGCTGTCGAGGCAGAGGCCGTATATGCATATATCCACCCGGGCAACCGTATGGCATCTGTTGTTGGAATGAACAAGGCTGGTTACGATGAGGTTGGACACAATGTAGCTATGCAGGTTGTCGCCATGCGTCCCGTGGCTCTTGACGAGCAGAGCGTGCCGCAGAGTGTTATCGACGGCGAGCTCAATGTGTACCG
Source organism: uncultured Bacteroidales bacterium (assembly GCA_900316965.1). Classification (GTDB taxonomy): domain Bacteria; phylum Bacteroidota; class Bacteroidia; order Bacteroidales; family P3; genus Colimorpha. Next base: position 84,912 of record ONEY01000004.1, on the reverse strand, counting down.
CGAGAAGACCAAAGAGGAGCTGGCTCAGAAAGCCGTCGAGGCTGCTCTGAAGAAAGCTGGTATCAACCCCGCTCATGTTGACAGCGATGACCACATCAACTCCAATATGGCTAAGGGCTGGATTACAGAGGAACAGGCCAACACAGCACGCGAAATCAAAGAGAGAGTTGCTAACGAGGCTCTCGCATCGCTTCCCGAAGCAAAAGTAGAGGGTATTGCTAAAGGCCGTCTCAACAAGTTCTTCCAGGAAAGCACCCTGATGAATCAGGAGTATATCATGGAGAGCAAGGTCAGCGTGAAAGATTTCATCGCCCGTACCGATAAAGAACTGAAATGCACCGGTTTCAAACGTCTTGAGCTTGGCGCATAAGTACTCTGAATACTATTGATAGAAAAGAGCGGTTGTGTATTTACGCAGCCGCTCTTTTTTCTAAAAAAAAACTGATGGCAAAAAAGAATAAATACTATGTTGTGTGGCAGGGGAATGCTCCGGGGATATACGATAGTTGGGCAGAGTGTGAGAAACAGATAAAGGGAGTGGCAGGGGCGAAATACAAATCCTACGAGAGTCGCACACTAGCCGAGCAAGCGTTCCGTATAGGTCCAGAGCTGGCGGCTTCGGTTGTGGAGAGACAGACCAAGGGAGAGTCGATGCTCACTGTTGACGACCAGGGAATGACGGCGATACGACCAGATGTTGCCGGGCCAAAACCCGAGCTCGATGCCATAGCCGTCGACGCAGCTTGTAGCGGCAATCCAGGAGTGATGGAATACCAAGGAGTGTATGTGGCCAGTCGCACACAGTTGTTCCACTTTAAGGCACCCGTGGGGACCAACAACATTGGGGAATTTCTTGCCATAGTGCATGGGTTGGCTTATTTGAAGAAAAACAAAATGAGCCAGATTCTGTATTCCGACTCAGTAAATGCAATCAATTGGGTGAGAGCAAAACAATGCCGAACCAAGTTGCCGCTCACGCCCGATACGGAAAAGTTGTACGATATTATACACCGAGCAGAGGCTTGGCTGCACAATAACAGGTATAGCACAGAGATACGCAAATGGGACACCGACCATTGGGGAGAGATACCAGCCGATTTTGGAAGGAAATGAACGAGATACATAACACAACATCAATGCCCATAACATCGAACAGAGTTAGGGATATAGAAAAATATTACGTTGATAGTCTCGCCGGCATATATCCAGAGGGAGAGATAAAGATGTTCGTTCGTATGCTCTTTGAGGATATTATGGGTTGGAGCCATGCCGAGTTGCTTATTAATAGAGACACTACCGTCAATCAGTCGGATTTGCTACGCTTTTATTGGGCGGCAGAAGATTTGAAACGTTATAGGCCAATACAGCATATTGTGGGATATGTAGACTTTTGTGGCTGTCGCATAGGTGTTGACAAAACGACGCTGATACCACGACCAGAAACAGAGGAGATAGTTATGAGCGTATTTGATAAGCTGTCGGAAAGGCCGCCACGAAGAGTTCTAGACCTCTGCACAGGCAGCGGTTGTATAGCCATAGCCGTAGCGAAACATTGGAGAGAGGCAGAAGTGACAGCAGTAGATGTATCGTCGGAAGCATTGGCGAAAGCGCGGCAAAATGCAGACAGTAATAATGTAGAGGTTAGATTTGTGAAGAAGGACCTCTTGGAAGAGAGAGAATACAGAGATTTTGAGTTATACGACCTTATCATCAGTAATCCGCCTTATGTAAAGGAAAGTGAAAGAAGAGAGATGAGCCGCAATGTGTTGGATTGGGAGCCAGAGTGCGCGCTATTTGTGTCAGACAGCGATCCATTGCTTTTTTATCGAGCCATAGCCAAAATAGCAGAGACGCATTTGTCGGCGGATGGGCTTATGGTGCTAGAGATAAACGAAAAGCTGGGGGAGGCGATGGCGCGGCTGCTGACGGAGAGAGGTTTTAATGCGACGATATACAATGATTTCAGGGGTCGTCGGCGAAGTGTGATGGCAAAAAAAGAGGGAAGTCAGATGTGAACTTCCCTCTTTTTATTAGATGGCTTAAGATGCAAAAGATTATTTTGCGTCGCGGCCGGCGCGGATAGCCTTGATGTTGGTTTCGACAACGGCATCGCCCTTACGGCCGAAGATAGCCTTAATAGCTTTTTCGAGTTCCTCGAAAGCGATTTCGAGGTAGGGTGCTGCAGCGCCAAGAAGCACCATGTTGCCGCGAGCGTTGAGCTCTTTGGCGATGGCGTTGGCGTTGAAGCTAACGCATTTGGGCAGTTTAGCCAATTCGGCGTTCACCTTCTCAATGTCGGGATAGTTGGAGATATTGATAAAGGGGTCGCTGTTGGTGATGACGACGCCGTCGGCAGCGAGGAAGGGGAGGTAGCGGAGAGCTTCCATGGGTTCCGAGCTGAGGATGATGTCGGCTTTGCCTTCGGGGATGACATCGGCGAAGATGGGTTCGCTGCTGATGCGGAGATGGCTGAACACCGAGCCGCCGCGCTGAGACATACCGTGGATTTCACTTTGTTTGACGTTCATGCCCAGGTTGAGGGCAGCGTCGCTTATTATCTTGGCTACGGAGACGATACCGTCACCGCCTACGCCGCAAAGGATTATATCTTTTTTCATTGGATGATTCTTTATTTAATTGTGCGACAAGAGTAAAGAGTCGTACTGTTGTGACATTTATTTAGCTGCAATGCGTTTTTTGTTCTCAACGATGCAAACACGCTGAGGGATGATGACGCTGACGCCGTTGTAGGCGATTTCCTCTTCGAGAATCTTGACGAACTCGTCGTGGTTTTTCTTGAGGGGGACGATGGTGCGGATGTGGTCGGGGTCGACACCGAGGCCCTTGCAGATGTTGAAGAGCTTTTGGTTGGCGCTAGAAGGCTGACCGCCGGTCATAGCGGTGATGTCGTTGTCAAGAATCATGATGATGACGTTGGCTTTTTCGTTGACGCAGTCGAGGAGACCAGTCATGCCACTGTGGCCGAAAGTGCCGTCGCCGATGACGCCGATGGCGGGGAAGATGCCCATTTCAGAGGCGCCCTTAGCCATAGTAACGGAAGCGCCCATGCAGACGGTTGTGTTGATGGCGCCCATGTTGAAGCCGAGGGTGTAGCATCCGATGTCGCCGAAGACGCGGCCGTTGGGGTATTTTTTCATAACCTCGACGACAGCCTCATAACTGTCGATGTGGGGGCAACCCACGCAGAGAGCTGGAGGACGGTTGGTGACCACCTCGGGGACAGCGGGGCCGTTGGCGATATTCATGCCGAGAGCCTTGGCGACTTTTTCGGCGTTGAGTTCACCATCGCGGCGGATAGTTTCGTCGATACGGCCGTGGACCGGTTTGCCTTTGCCAAGGAAACCTTTGATGTGCTCTTCGACGAAGGGCTGGCCATCTTCGAGGACGAGGATTTCGTCGACCTCGTCATAGAGCTTGTTGAGCATGTTGAAGGGCAAGGGGTACTGAGTGATTTTGACGACAGGATAGGGGCACTTGCCGCCGGGGAAATTCTCTTGGAGGTAGTTGAAGGCGATGCCAGTGGTGATGATGCCGCGGCTTTTGTCGGAGCCTTCGAAGTATTGGTTGAAACCGCTTTCCTCGCTGCTTTTGGTAAAGGCAGGCTGTTTGTCGATAAGGTCGCGGTAGAGTCGTTTAGCGTTGACGGGGAGCAGGACGAAGCTCTTAGGGTCGGAGGGGCTGGTGAGAGGGTTCTGAGGGAGAGCGGGTTTGCGCTCAACGCCGGCGCGGCTGTGAGCCAAACGGGTAGGGATGCGGTAGAGGATGGGGGTGCCCAGTTTTTCGCTGAGTTCGTAGCCAAAGAAGACCATATCGTAGGCTTCCTGCTGGTTGCTGGGTTCGAGCATGGGGATCATGGCCCAGTGGCCGTAGTAGCGGCTGTCCTGTTCGTCCTGGCTGGAGAACATGGAGGGGTCGTCGGCAACGACTATGATAACACCTTTAGTTCCGATGATGGCAGCGTTCATGAAGGGGTCGCCGCAAACATTGAGACCCACATGCTTCATGCATGTCATGGCACGTTTGCCGGCGTAAGCGACACCGATGGAGGCCTCGAGGGCGGTTTTTTCGTTTGCGCACCAGTTGGCTACGATGCCTTTTTCTTTGGCTTCTTTTGATTTGATTACGTATTCGGTAATCTGTGTGGAGGGAGTTCCCGGGTAGCTGTTGATGGCGCTACCGCCAGCATCTATAAAGGCTTGGGCTATGGCTTCATCGCCCAGCAAAAGTAATTTAGACATGTCGTTGTTTATTTAATTAAAGATTAAGATTCAATTTTGCAAAATTATACATAAAAATCGACGTGTGCAAATGTTTTTATAAATAATTGATTTATTATATGGTTTTTTGAGCATTGTGGAGCTAAAGATAGCATATAATCAAATATTTTTTAGTAATTTTGCAAAATAATTGAGATAATGATTCTCCATATAATTTTTTTGTAGATAGTATGTTAGATAAACTTGAAGCTATATATTCCCGCTATCAGGAGATAGAGGAACAGATGAATGACCCCGCGATTACGGCGGATATGAAACGATATGTGAAGTTGAGCAAAGACTATAAGGATTTGCAGCCTGTGGTAAAAGCATATCATGAGTATAAGGAATTGCTTGACAGTATAGCCGAGTGCAAGGAGTTGCTTGAGACGGAGAAAGATCCGGAGTTGCGCGAGATGGCGAAAGACGAGCTTACGGTATGTCAGGAGCGTCGCGAGCCGATGGAGAATGAAATCAGATTGCTGCTTATTCCCGCGGATCCCACAGACTCGAAGAATGCTGTGGTAGAGATTAGAGGAGGCACGGGAGGAGACGAGGCATGTATATTTGCCGGGGACCTGTTTAGGATGTATACACGATTTTGTGAAAAGAAGCATTGGAAGGTAGAGGTTACGGATTTCAATGAGGGGACCTCGGGAGGATATAAGGATATCACGTTCACGGTTACAGGCGAGGGCGTATATGGCTTGTTGAAATATGAGAGCGGAGTGCATCGAGTGCAGCGAGTGCCGGCGACAGAGACCCAGGGTCGCATCCACACCTCAGCGGCAGGCGTTGTTGTTTTGCCCGAGGCGGAGGAATTTGATGTTGAGTTGAACATGAGCGATGTGCGTATAGACACATTCTGTGCCAGTGGTCCTGGCGGCCAGTGCGTCAACACAACATATTCGGCGGTGCGATTGACACATATCCCGACGGGTATTGTGGTGTCGATGCAGGATCAGAAGAGCCAGATAAAGAACAAGGAGAAGGCTATAAGCATTTTGCGTACGCGACTTTATGAGCGAGAGTATAACAAGTATATGGAGGAGCTGTCGTCGAAGCGCAAAACCATGGTGGCCACAGGAGACCGCTCGGAGAAAGTGCGTACCTACAACTATCCTCAGAGTCGTGTTACCGACCACCGCATTGGTTGGTCGATGCATAACCTGCCGGCATTTATGGATGGGGACATTGAGGATTGTATTGAAGCCCTGCAGCTTGCCGAGAACGCTGAGAAACTGAAGGCGTCGGTGGGATGAAATGACCATTAGGAGAGGGTGGCTTAGAGGTTTGTGAGCGTTACATTTTTGTGACCGAAGAGAACTTTGTGTTTATGAAAATAAAGTATCTAAAGCTAAAGAATTGGTTGCTGATATCGTTGGCGGGAGTATTGGGTATCAATGTCTCATGCGACCAGATGACGGAGGAATACGGATGTCCGATGGCGGATTTCAACGTCAAAGGCAAGGTTACAGACGCCGACGGCAATGCCATACGTGGGATTAAGGTGGAGATGGACTATTACTGCGACACGACGGATGCCAATGGATATTATAGCGTAAGGGCGAATAGTATACCGGGCGATGTCAGTAGGTTTGATGTCTATTTTGCTGACATTGACGGCAGCGAGAACGGGTTGTTTGAAAATGATACTGTCGGTGTGTCGTTCACAAGATCGGAGCTCACAGGTGGCGATGGCCATTGGTATGAGGGAGCCGCGACCAAGACGCTCGATGTAACGCTGCAGCGTGTTGAGGAGTAGAGTGTCTTTTACTGATTTTGGTTGACATTTTTTTGATCACGGATTGTTCGAATGGGTTGCTTGTGGACGCTAGCTGGCGCTAGCTTTGCGTCGTAGCTTCGTCGTAGTTCTCCTCTATGATAATCACCACTAGAAGCACAATTGTATTGCTGAAAAGGGGCAGAAAAGGATCATAATGGGTGCGGAAAATGGCTCAAAAGAGCCGAAAAAGGGCAGAAATATTACAGAAAAGGGAGGAAAAGACGCGAAATAGAAGGCACTATGGCGAGCGGAATGGACGATTATTTGGCAACGTAAAAAGATGCTAAAAAGCTTTTTCAGCCTATCATGCCAGAGGCGACGACAAGGTGGGCGTCGGCATCGTAGATGGTGGCATATTGACCGGCGGCAATGCCCTGAATCTTGGTTTGGCTAGAGATGTGGTAGATGGTGCCATAGACGGGGTCCTCTTTGCGAGAGAGTTTGCCATTGGCGAAGTCGGGGGTGTGTCGGATTTTGAATTTCACGTCGACGCTGTCGAAGTCGCCCCAGATATCGGCAGAGAGGTAGTGGAAACCAATCAAGTCGATTTCTTTGCCATATTGAGCCTCGGGGGTGTAGCCCTGAGAAACATAGAGGACATTGTTCTCGATGTCCTTTTTGACCACAAACCAAGGTCCGCCGCTGAGGAAGAGGCCTTTGCGCTGTCCAATGGTGTGGAACCAATAGCCTTTGTGGGAGCCCAATACTTTGCCTGTTTCGAGCTCGACAATTTTGCCTTCCTTTTCGCCCAGATAGCGGCGCAGGAAGTCGTTGTAGTTGATTTTGCCAAGGAAGCAGATGCCCTGACTGTCTTTGCGTTCGGCAGAGGGGAGCTTGGCCTGGTGGGCGATTTGACGGACTTCGCTTTTCATTAGATGGCCAATAGGGAACATGGCCTTTGCTATCTGAGGGTAAGTGAGTTGAGTGAGGAAGTCGGTTTGGTCTTTGAGAGGGTCTTTGGCGGTGGCGAGGAATGTTGTAGAGTTGAGGATTACGGAGGTGGCGTAGTGGCCGGTGGCAATACGATCGAAATCCTTGCCACATTTTTCTTCGAAGGCGCCGAATTTGATCAGCTTGTTGCACATTACGTCAGGATTAGGGGTAAGCCCCTTGCGGACCGAGTCGATGGTGTAGCTCACCACGTTGTCCCAGTACTCTTTGTGGAGGTTAATTTCCTCGAAGTGGCAGCCGTATTTTTTTGCTATATAGCTAGTTATTTCGATATCCTCTTCGGCGGGGCAGTCGATATAGCCGTCCTCGGCCTCCATGCCTATGCGGATGTAGAAGATGGCGGGGTCGTAGCCTTGCTCTTTGAGCAAATGGACAACCACCGAGCTGTCGACGCCACCCGAAACCAATGCTGCTATATTCATTTCTCGCTTTTTTCTACGTGAACCTTTTGGAATCTCTTTTGACGTTGCTGCCAACGTTCGCGAGCGTACTGCTGCATGTCGGTAACCTCGTCGTTCTCGTCAATAATTTCGAGACCAAAGATGGTTTCGATGATGTCTTCGAGAGTGAGAATGCCTTGGAAACCACCATATTCGTCGATGATGATGGCGATTTGCACTTTTTGTTTGAGGAGCGACTCCCAGATGTCGCTAATAGACTGTTCCTCGTTGAAGAGAGGGATGTCGCGTTTTATTTCTTTGAGAGTTTTGTCGAAATGGTCTTCGGCGAGGTCCTCGAGGGCGTCGCTGCGCAGGATGTATCCAGTGATGAACTCAGGGTCGTCGGCATAGACAGGGATGCGGCTGAAGTGGCTGCACTCCTCCTCCTCGTAGAATTGGCGGAGAGTCATGGACTCAGGGGCGACAGCGGCGACAGCGCGTGGAGTCATAACGTCGTAGGCTTTGACGTCGTCAAGTTTGATGACGTTTTGAATGATTTTGTTCTCGTCTTCGTCGAGTACGCCCTCATCCTCGCCCACGTCGGCCATAGCGGCGACCTCCTCGCGGCTAACGGAGGTTTCGTCGTCCTTGCCAGCGAAGAGTTTGGTGAGCAGTCCTATCAAGAGGACAAGAGGATACATGATGACAATGAGGAACCTTATGGTGCCAGTGGTGAAGCCCATAAGTTTCTTCCAATAGGTGGTGCCGATGGTTTTGGGGATTATTTCCGAGAAGACCAGGATGAGAATGGTTGTTAAAGCCGACACCAGTCCAAACCATTGGCTGCCAAAAGCTTGAGTGGCTTGAGCACCGACGCCTGCGGCGCCTATGGTGTTGGCGATGGTATTAAGTGACAATATGGCGGCGATGGGTTTGCCGTTGTCGGTTTTGTATGCTTTGAAGCGAGAGGCCTGCTTGTATCCTGCATCTTCGCGCATGGAAATATAGGACAGAGGGGTGGACATAAGGACCGACTCCAGAATCGAGCACAAGAAAGATATGGCCATGGCTCCAAGAAGGAAGATGAGCAGCAGAGTTATGTGTGACATATAATGTATTATCTCAGAATTTGGTGTTTAAGTTCTTTATTATGATGACGTTTGAAGAATATTATTCGCTAATAGTCATCGGGAGATCAGAATAGACGTTAGAACTTATTTTTTTATTGCTATAGATATTATTTGACAACGAGTTTGTATTGTTTATCGTCGATATTAAGGCTGTTCTTTCTGTAACGAATTATTATTTTTTTTATTGCTTTGCAACGCAATAATAATCACGGCACAAAAAATAAGCGCAATACCGATGGCCAGACGAGCGTTGAAACTTTCGCCGAAAAGGAAAATGCCTATAAGCACGGCGGTGAGAGGCTCCAGAGCGCCCATGATGGCAGTGGGAGTGGAGCCAATGTATTTGGCCGAGTAAACCATCATGACAAGGGCAAGAATGGCCGGCACTACCGCCAACCAGCCAACCAAAAGCCAATTGGTGGCGGAATGAGGGATTTGAAGACATCCATCATCGATAATGGCAATGATGAGGTTGCCCAAGGCGCAATAGATCAACACATAGAAGTTGATTTTGAAGGATGACATCTTCAAATTGGAGCGGTTCATCACAATAATGTAAATGGCGTAAGTGATGGCTGACACCAAGACCAGGATAACCCCAAGGGTGTCGAGAGTGCTGCCGCCAGGGGTCCAGTAGAGCATCATGACGCCGATGAAGGACAGGATGATGGATAGGGAGGTCATTAGGGTGAGCCGTTCTTTGAAAATAAGTGTCATGATGGCGGCGGTGATTACGGGATAGACGAAAAGAATGGTGGAGGCAACGCCAACCGACATAAGTTTGAAGCTTTCGTAAAGAGTCAGCGATGACGCCAGGAAAAGAAGTCCCAAAGCGCTGACGGCGCCAAATTCTTTTCGGTTGAGGCGAAGGCTTTCTTTGCGTGCCAACATTATGAGCAGAATTATGACCCAAGCAAGTCCGAAACGCCAAAAAAGGACGCTGGGAGGTTCCATTCCGTCTTTGTATAGTTGTGCTCCGATGGGGTTGGTGCCGTAGCAGATTGCGGCGCCGATGCCACATATTGTGCCAAATATTTTTTTGTTTGTTTGAATTTTTTTCATTGATATAGTTGTCGTTACAATAGAACGATGATAGCAAAAGAATTTGCAAATTTACATTATTTTTTGTGATTTTCAGTGATTTTGTAATAGGGGTTGAGCTAAAGCGGTTATTGGTGGTGATTTGGAATGGAACGAAGGGAGGGGTGAGGGTTTTGCTGGTTTTGCGGTTTTGCTGGTTTTGCTGGGTCATCATTCTTTCGCTCGTGCGAAAGAACGAAGCAAGAAAGCACGCCGGCTGTGACGAAATTGCTAAAATTTCCGCCCTAAAGGCTAAAACGTCAAAGTTCGCTGAAGCGGCTTTCTTTGAAGGCCAGAAGGTGGTTGGAGGGACTGTCGGTGTCTATAATCTTTTGAAGAAGGACTTCACTGACGTTTCTTAACGCCTTTATTGCAGAAATTTCTTCACGCAATTTACGTCAAGGCCGGAAAAAGGATGTCCCAGCAGCTTTTTTGCAGCTATATGCTAGCGTAAAAAAGTCGGCAACATTATAATTAAAGCATAAGGGGTTGAGCTAAAGCGTTCATTGGGGGTGATTGGGAATGGAACGAAGGGAGTTTTTTTGGGGGGGGTGCGGACGCTGGTTTAGCGGTTGCTGGTTTAGTGGGTTTGCCGGGTCATCATTCTTTCGCTCGTGCGAAAGAACGAAGCAAGAAAGCACGCCGGCTGTGACGAAAGTCAAGGCCAGGGTAAGTTACATTCCGGCAGTTTTTTGTGGCTATATATTTTTTTCTGCAGCTATATGCTAGCGTTAAAAAATGACAATGGTATTTTACTAGAGAGGAGTAAATAAAAACGCCCTGACGAATCAGAGCGTTTTTCCATGTATGTGTTTTCAAAGATGTATTTTTGCGGGAGAGTGGGTATCAATCGGGCAGGTCGTTGAACAGATTCATGCCTTGAGATACGAAGCCATCGGAGGAAAGACGGGTGCGTGCGGCATCGCTTTCGGCCGAGTTGGGGGTGTGGTATAGAACTTCGCCAGTAAGGTCCTCAGTTGTCAGTTGCTCAATCTTGTTAGGACCATTGGGGTCGTTGTGGAGCAGGTCGTTCATGCGACGAATACGTTCCATGCGTTTAGCCATTTCGTCTTCGCCTATGCTATTGCCCTTCATCATTTTTTCGGCTTGTTCGGCAACGTTAGGACGATTGATGGGTTCGGTGACATAGGAGTCGACGGGGGTTGTTTTGGCGATAGGCTTGGCGGGTTCGTCGAAGACAGGAGTTTGGATGGTGATGACCTTTTCTTCATGATGAGCTTCGAAAGCCTCGGTTGCCTCGATTTGGAAGACAGGTTCGGAGACTTTGGCAGTAGCCGCCTGCATGGTTGCGGCTCTAGAAATCACCCTGATTTCATCGAGATGGCTGTTGCCGTTGATTTCCTGTTTGTCTTCGACTTTTTCCTCATCGACATCCTCGATAGCGCTTTCGTCGATTGCTTCGAGGGGGATGTAGCGTTTGCCGTTGATTTCGTGGCTTTGCATGCTGTCGAAAGGATTGTCGATCTTTTCTTCTTTTTTGATTGGCTCAGGATTGTCGAAAAGAGGAGTTTTGGTGACAGGAGCAGCAGGCTCGGTGGCATTGGAAGGTTGAACTTGTTCGGCGGTGATAACCACGGGAGTTGCTTTGTGGACAATGTGAGTGCCGAATTCGTCGACAGGTGCTTCGTGGATGTCCTCGGCTTTAGGTTGTTCCTCGACGGTTTCGATGTCCTCTTTTTCCTTGGTGTTGTTGATGTCGGGGAGTTCGTGGAATCGAGGGCCTGGGAGAGGTTCGAAACCTGTGGCGATAAGAGTGATGCGCAATTCGTCGTTGAGGTTTTCGTCGTCGCCAATACCCCAGATAACATTAGCGCTGTTGCCGCCGGTGCGTTCCGTCAGGTAGTCGGTGACTTCGGCGAGTTCGTCCATAGTGATTTGATGGTCGGGAGAGCAAGAGAAATAGAGGAGGATGTTTTTGGCGCCGGAGATGTCGTTATCGTTGAGGAGCACAGATGTTGTGGCGGCTTCGATGGCCTGACGGGCGCGGTTTTCGCCTCGACCTTCGCCAGCGCCCATAAGAGCGGTGCCGCTTTTTTCCATAACGGTGTTGACGTCGCGGAAGTCGATGTTGACGTATGCGGATACGGTGATTATTTCGGCGATGCCTTTGGCAGCGGTGAGCAGCACGTCGTCGGCTTGAGTGAAGGCCTCTTTAAGGGTGAGGTTGCCTAGTTTGCGCAGTTTGTCGTTGTTGATTACGAGAATAGCGTCGACATGTTTTCTGAGTTCCTCGATACCTTCGATGGCTTGTTTTTTGCGTTTAGAGCCTTCGAAAGAGAAAGGTTCGGTGACAATGGCAACGACCAGGATGCGATTAACCATATCGTCGTCGAGTTCGATGCTTTTGGCGATTTCGGCGATGATAGGAGCTGCTCCGGTGCCGGTGCCGCCGCCCATACCAGCGGTGATGAAGAGCATCTGAGTGTCGTTGGAGATGGCATCGCGTATTTCATCTTTGTGTTTCAGAGCCATTTCGCGGGCATGCTCAGGTACATTTCCGGCGCCGAGTTTACCAAGAGTAATCTTGTTAGGGACAGGGCTAGCGTCGAGAGCTTTTTTGTCGGTGTTGCAAACGATGAATTCGACGCCATGGATACCTTGACGATACATGTGGTTGACAGCGTTGCCGCCGCCGCCGCCCACGCCGATAACTTTGATTTTGGCCGGGCCTTCGTGGAGAGGCTCGAATTCCATGTTCATTGAGTTAGGCATAAAAGAATTGCCTTGCTGGTCGTTAGGCTCTATATTCATCGAAATTGTGCTATCTTCCATTGTACTTATTTCTGTTCAGATGGTTGATTATAAAATAATTATATGCTATATATGTATTATGATATGATTTGTAAAATTACAGAAAAACTTTTTTTGTCGATTGGTTGTTAGGTGTTTGTTATTAACAATGTTATCAACCGGAGGAAGTTTGGTTTTGCTGTAAAAATGCAGAGAGGTTAAAATGATAGTGTATTTGCCTATAGGCCAGAGGTGTATGTTTTATAGTTCAGTTTCGTCGCGACCTTCGTTGCGAATAGAGCCGTCGTTGAAAACCTTGTTGAAGTATTTTTCGATAGCTTTAGACACTTGGTGACCGAAACGTCGTTTGCCCTTATCGGGATCGGACTTAGGCTCGAAATCTTCAGTTTTGTCGTTCTCGATGTCGTCAGCGCCATGGAAAACAGGCGCATCGTTTTGGGTAGTTGATGAAGGTTGAGGCATATCGGCGAAGATGTCGTTGCCGCCAAAGGCATTCAGCTCATCGGGATTCGATGAATCGGTAGAGTCGTTGAATTTGGGGTTGTTGTCGACGGAATTGTCGGGGGCATCCTCGTTTTCGAGTTCGTATTGCCTCATGTCGTCAATTTCGTTGAAGCCATAGAGTACAAGTCCGATGCCGGTGGCATACATAGTGTTGATGATTTCTTTGTCGGTGTCTTTGTCGAGATGCTCGTCGGGGAGGCCGATGCGGGCGTCGATGCCCGTGATGAACTCGGTGAGCTCTTTGATGTGCTTGAGTTGAGCGCCGCCGCCAGTGAGAACGATACCCGCGAAGATATGCTTTTCGAGGTGAGATTTTTTGATTTCATAGTCGACCTGTTCCAGGATAGTCTCGGTGCGAGCTTTGATGATGGTAGCCAGAGTGCGCATGCTGATTTCGCGCGGAGGCTGAGTGCGGAGGCCGGGGATGGTAATGATGTCGTTTTCGCTCACATTCTGAGGGAGGCAAGAGCCGAAGCGAGTTTTCAGAGTTTCGGCCTGAGGGCGCAGAATTTTGCAGCCTTCTTTGATGTCGTTGGTGATAGCGTTGCCAGCCAAAGGAAGGACCGTGGTGTGGCGAATCACCCCCTCGTGGAAGATAGCGATGTCGGTGGTGCCACCTCCAATGTCGACAAGCACAACTCCCGCTTCTTTGTCGGTGTTGTCGAGAACAGCCAAAGCCGATGCTATGGGTTCGAGAACGACACCTTTGATGTTGAGGCCAGCGCGTTCGACGCTGTCGTGGATGTTGAGCAGGTTGGTGGTGTTGCCGGTAACGATGTGGAAGTTAGACTTCAACTGTTTGCCAGCCACACCCACAGGGTTGCTTTCGGGGCTGAGTTCCTCGCCGTCGACGATGTAGTTTTGAGGGAAGATGTGGATGATGTCTTCGCCAGGAGGGAGAGCAATGTTGCGTTGCTCTTCGATGAGGCGGTCGATATCCTCGCGCTCGATATATTTGTGTTCGGGAGGGATGATGATAGAGCCCATGTTTTGGATGCTCTTGATGTGCTGACCGGCGATGCCGACATAGACATCGTGTACAGTCACACCGGCTTGTTCGGAGGCAGTTTCCACTGCTTTGGTGATAGAGGAAGCCGTATCCTTGATGTTTTTAACTACGCCACGCTCCACACCGCTCGATTCAGTCTTGCCAAAGCCGATGATTTTGATTTTTCCGTTTTCGTCGCGTTGACCGATAAAACAAGCGATTTTGGTTGTTCCAATGTCGAGTCCGACGACGATGTTTTTCTGGTTGTTCATGATGTTGAGTATTTTTGATTATTTATTATCTGTTACGTTTGGTGCAAACCACTTGGTCTCTGTATTTGAGATTGATAACGCTGTAGGTGTCCCAGCCCGTTTGGCTGATGCCTTGTTCGAAGAAAGCCCAAAGATTCTCGAATTTTTTGTCGAGGTCGTTGGTGTCGCCAACCACCACAGTCATGTCGCCCAGTTTAGGCACCAGGCAAATATCGCCAGCGTTGTCGATGCATATTTGGTCGAAGACATCGTCATACTGCTTGTTGTCGTGTAGGAAAGAGGCCATCTTCCAGATTTTTAGTAGCGATTTAGGCTGTTTGTGGTTGGAAGTGTCGGCGAGGTTAAGAGCAGAGATGTTGCGGAGCGGAGGCTCGTTGGCATCGACATTGCCAACAATAATGTGACGATAGTGATTGGCAGCCAGAGGCAGGCATTTGCCGCTGTGCGAGATGTAGAATTCGTTGTTTTGATAGAAGAGTCTTACTACAGGGACAGCGGGAGTTATTTCGGTTTTCATTTTACCACCTGTGGTCATTTCCACCGAAGCCTCTTCGACATAGGGGTGTTGCAAGAGCATTTTTTGGACATCACCGCAGTGAACCTTCTTAATGTCCTCGTTGGTCAGCGAGGGGAAAGCCGTCAGGATGAGGCTGTCGACGTCGGCTACCGAAAGGAGGCAATCCCTCTGGTTTTCGATTATGATAGTTTCCAAGCCCCTCATGGTAGAGTTGCGTCTCACTGTGTGGAAAGTGATAACGACGGCTATCAAAAGCACGGCAATCAATATGTTGCGAACGGGGCGTTTCATGTGGAGCTTTATTCTTCTTTTAAATGATTTTCAATTGCAGGGACAAGGCGGTCGATATCGCCGGCACCCATAGTGAGGAGCACATCGGGGCAGAGAGCGTCAATGAGGTCGAAGACCTGCTCCTTGCTGCATAGGTACTTGCTCATGTTCTCGATTTTGCGCAAAATCAAACCCGAAGACACACCCGGGATAGGTTTTTCGCGAGCCGGATAGATAGGCAGAAGCACTATTTCGTCGAGAGGTTCCAGCGCTTTGGCAAAATCGTCGGCGAGGTCGCGAGTGCGGCTGTAGAGGTGAGGTTGGAAAATGCCAACAATACGTTTGTCGGGGTACAGATATTTCACCGATTCGATGGTGGCGGCAATTTCTTTAGGGTGATGAGCATAGTCGTCGATATATACAACGTCTTTAGTTTTCAGCCTGACGTCGAAGCGTCGTTTGATGCCGGCGAAACTTTTGAGGCCTGCACGCAGCTGATACTCATCAAGGCCGCAGGTCAGCGCCACAGCGGCGGCGGCCACAGCGTTTTCGACATTATAGAGGCTAGACGCCTTTAGCTCGATGTCGTAAAGGACCTTGCCGGGAGTGCGCAGGTCGAAATAGATGTTGCCGTTGTAGTTGCGAACATTGATGGCGTAGAAGTCGGCCTCAAGAGTTCGTGCCGAATAGCTGTATTGCTTGATTTCATCGCCAATGTGCAGTAATGGATGGTCGTGTTCGTCGTGTTCATGCTCATGGTCGTGTTCGTGCTCATGATGAGCCGACAAACCGTCTTTGATGAAGATGGCCCCTTCGGGACGAGTTTGGTTGGCATATTGCTGAAAAGCGTCGACCATATTTTTGTGGGTGCCATAAATGTCGAGATGGTCAGGGTCGGTGGCGGTGATGACAGAGAAGAAGGGGTGAAGTTGCAAGAAAGAGCGGTCGTACTCATCGGCCTCGACCACGACATATTCGCTATTGTTGTTGACCATCAGATTGCTGCCGATGTTTTTGGAGATGCCGCCAAGGAAAGCCGAACAGCCGATGTCAGTTTTGCTAAGCAAATGCGCAATCATGGCGCTAGTGGTTGTTTTGCCGTGAGTGCCGGCAACGGCAATGCATTTTTTGCCTTTGGTGAGATGGCCCAACACTTGAGAGCGTTTCAGCATTTCAATGCCAGAGTTTTGAAGGAAGAGAAACTCCTTGTTGTCGGCAGGAATGGCAGGAGTGTAGATGACAAGGTCGATATGAGCAGGTATTAGCTCGGGGTTGTCAACGTAGTGGATAGAAATACCTTCACTCTCAAGTTCTTTTGTCAGCGGACTTTCGGTGCGGTCGTATCCACAGACGATGTTGCCGCGCAATTTAAAATAGCGAGCCAAGGCGCTCATACCGATGCCGCCTATGCCCAAAAAATAGTATGTCTTATTGTTGTCGCCGTTCATTGGCTTGATTTTTACTATTGTTTTTTGTTGATGATTTTATCTATTTCGTTGACAATGCTTTCGGCTGCTTGTGGTTTGGCCAAAGCCAAGATGTTTTTGCTCATTTCGGTCTGTTTGGCTTTATCGTCAAGAAGGTGTAAAACAGATTGAATGCCCTTGTCGTGGCACTCGCTGTCGCGAACCATTATAGCGGCGCCTTTGTCGGCCAAAGCCATCGCATTTTTGGTTTGATGGTCCTCGGCTACGTTTGGCGATGGGATCAAAATAGTCGGTTTGCCCACCAGACACAATTCAGATATAGCAATTGCGCCTGCGCGTGAGATGACAGCGTCGGCGACGGTATAGGCCATATCCATTCGGCTTATGAACTGGTGGACTTTAACCCATTGGCCAACACCAGCCTGCTCGACAGATAGTTTAGCCTCATCGTACATCCATTTGCCAGTTTGCCATATAATCTGCACATTGTTGTCTTTGAACAAAGACAGATTGTCTTTTATCATATTGTTTATGGATCTGGCGCCGAGGCTGCCGCCGACAGAAAGTATTATTTTGCTATTGCCATCGAGGTTGAAATGACGAAGAGCCTCATCCCTATCGACATTCATTTTTTCGATAGCCTCGCGGACGGGGTTGCCAGTCATCACAATTTTATCGGCTGGGAAAAAGCGCTCCATGCCTTCGTAAGCGACACAAATTTTACGAGCCCCTTTGGCGAGCATTTTATTAGTAAGACCCGCATAAGAGTTTTGTTCTTGCAAAAGAGTAGGGAAGCCCATGGATTCAGCGGCTTTGAGAGTTGGCTCGCTGGCGAATCCGCCCACGCCGACCACAATGTCGGGGTTGAAGTCTTTGATGATAGCTTTCACTTTGTGACGGCTTCGCATCATTTTGAAAGGCAGCATGAGGTTGCGCGCAATGTTGGCAGGAGTAAGTTTGCGTTGCAGACCTGCAATGGGAAGACCCACAATGCGGTAGCCGGCGGCAGGGACCTTTTCCATTTCCATGCGACCTTCGGCGCCCACGAAGAGGATGTCCGCTTCGGGGTAGCGTTTTTTTATTGCGTTGGCTATGGCTATGGCGGGAAAGATATGACCACCTGTTCCGCCGCCGCTAATGATTGCTTTCATGGTTATTATATTGTTGAGTTTTGAAAGTTCAAGAATAGATGAATGTATGATGAGTTTTAATCTTCCACAGTCGTTTCCCTTGACTCGTGAGGCGCTTCAATTTTTGTGTCGTAGGCCACAGCTTGAATTATGCCTATGGCCATACTCATGCACAGATAGGCCGTACCACCCGAGCTTATCAAAGGCAGGGTTTGTCCGGTGACAGGCAAGGCTCCCACCGACACACACATGTGAATGCCCGCCTGCATGAAAATGAGAGTGCCCAATCCTACCACCGTTAGTTGACCGAAGGAGCCTTTGCAGCGCCAGGCAATCCTTATACATCTAATATAAAGGAAAAGGTAGAGCAAGAAAACCAGAATGCCGCCAAACATACCCGTTTCCTCGACAATGATGGCGTATATCATGTCGCTGTTGGCTTGTGTCATCAGACGAGCCTGAACGGTAGAGCCCACTCCGGCGCCGAAAAATTTGCCCGAAGCCACGGCCATACGAGCCATAGACTCTTGAGATAGTTCATCCTGGTCGAAATTCAGCCAGCGGTCAATACGGCCACTCCAAGTCTCGGCGCGAGCGAGGAAAGGGATTTGGCTTTTTTCGCCTATAAAAATGACGAGAAGACCCAGCGCCGCAAGACCCAGAATAGTTCTACGCCAATATTTCACCTCGATCGGAGCCAGTCTCATCATGGCAAAACAGACGATAAAAATGATTAAAGAGGTAGAGAGATTGTCGCGAACAATAAGAGCAACAATGACCAGCACATAAAGCATTATGTTGCGCATAGTGGGCCAAGTGTTGAGTGTTTTTTGCTCTTTGGTGAGCATGCGAGCAAGGTAAACGATGATCACAATCTTGGCGAGTTCGGAAGGTTGGAACCTGCCAATGAGAGGCAGTTTGATCCATCGACCCATGCCCGAGCCAGCCTCGACATCCTTTGAGCCGATGGTTAAAGCGATGATAAGTAGTAGGATGGAGACTAGATAGCCCGCCCAAGACGCCGTTGAAAACCTTCTGTAGTCGAAGTTTGAAAGTAATATTGCCAGTATTAATGAAACCAGAACAAAAGCCGTGTGTTTGAAAAATGGCTTGAGTGGTGCAGAGCCTCCATGATAAGGATAGCCAGTGGCGCTGAAAACAGAGACGAGTGATATGACGACCAATAGAAGGAAAATAAACCATATCACCTTATCGCCTTTCAGCGGATTCAGCAGTTTGCGTGTTATGTTGCTTTTGTCGCTATCCATTGTTTAAGGATTGTCGATATATAAAAATGCGGTATAAAAAAGATGCTTGCTTAAGTGATTTAGAGTTCGTTGACCTCATGGCGGAACTCGTCGCCCTGAGTTTCGTACGACACACCATTTTCTATGGTGGGAGAGAAGAGGACCTTCATGTTTTCGTTGCAGCTGTAGAAAGCCTTGTGAACAGCGTCGGACATTGTTTCAACCTCAGAGATTTCTTTCACTAAGTCGCCAAAGACGTTGCGGTAAAGTTCGCTGTTGCCCAGACAAACAATTCTTTCCACTTTGCATTCGACCAGATTGCGAAGACGTTTCATCTCGGCGGCTTTTTTGTCGTTGAAGGCGGAGCCGTTGGCA
This sequence comes from uncultured Bacteroidales bacterium, assembly GCA_900316965.1. GTDB lineage: Bacteria > Bacteroidota > Bacteroidia > Bacteroidales > P3 > Colimorpha. The sequence goes on along the minus strand of ONEY01000004.1, from coordinate 65,806 downwards.
ATCCACACAACACGGCCCTCGATGGTTTCCAAAGCATACCAAGCCGTCATAGCGCTGCGTGAGGCGGCGTCGTCGATGAACGAGATGCTTTTGATACGAGCGACAAAATCGAGTTTGTGTCTCATTTCGTCGATTAGATTGAAGCATTCCTTCAGATGGTTGCTTCTCAGTTTTTTCAGCTTGGAGCTGTCGATGCCGGCCAAGCCTGTGTGGACGCTTTCACGCCCTTGTTTTGCTAAAGATTCGTACATATTTCGAAGATGTTGATTTAATATTTGTTGATTGTTGTTGAGATAATGGTATGAGTTGTTTTATCGTAGTTTCAAAGTCACAATGCTAATGATGGCAAGGAGGATACCTATGATATAAAATCGAGTCACAATTTTTTGTTCTTTGATACCTTTCTTTTGGTAGTGGTGATGCAAAGGGGTCATCAGGAAAGGCCTTTTCTCGATAGGGACAGGTTGTCCTAAGGGCAGGTGAGCTTTGCGACGGTACATTTTGCAGCCGGCGGTTTGGATAATAACCGAGAGGCTTTCCATGAGGAATATGCCGCAGAGGACGGGGATGAGCAGTTCTTTGCGAATAAGCAACGCGAAGACAGCGATAATGCCGCCAATGGCAAGAGATCCAGTGTCGCCCATGAACACTTCGGCAGGATGGCTGTTGTACCACAAAAATCCCAAAGTGGCGCCGACGAAAGAGGTTATGAAAATTGCCAACTCACCGATGTTGGGCAGGAACATGATGTTGAGGTAGTTGGCAAAGATAATGTTGCCCGACACCCAAGCCAGGATGGCCAACGTAGCGCCGATGATGGCAGAGGTGCCTGTTGCCAGGCCGTCGATGCCGTCGGTGAGATTGGCGCCATTGGAGGTAGCTGTAACCACCAAAATAACAATGATGACATAAATAAGCCAAACCCAATGGTTAGCCCAGTCGCCCATCCAGGTTATGATTTTTGCATAGTCGAGTTCGTGGTTTTTGACGAAAGGGATGGTGGTTTTGGTTGATTTTACTGGGTTTTGTGAAAAGTCGCGTTTAGCTTTCTGGTAGTTGTCGTCGACGTTGACATTATGAGAAGCGATATACGATTCCACTGTTGAAGTCTCTTTGATGGTGATGTCGGGGTGATACATTATAAGCAGACCTACGGAGAGACCTAACACCACTTGGCCGACGACTTTGTAGATGCCGCGCAGACCCTCTTTGTGTTTGCGGAATACTTTGATATAGTCGTCGATAAAGCCTATGAGACCCAGCCACAGAGTGGTGCCGAGCATGATGAGGACGTAAATGTTGTCAAGTTTGGCGAAGAGCAGGGTAGGTATCACAATAGCAGCCAAGATGAGCAAGCCACCCATAGTGGGAGTGCCCTCTTTCTCTTTTTGACCTTCAAGGTGCAGGTCGCGAACGGTTTCGCCGATTTGTTTGCGGCGCAGCCATTTAATGAAAGGTTTGCCGAAAACAAGCATTATTATCAATGAAGTTATGACGGACATAGCAGCCCTGAACGAGATGTATTGGAATACACCCGCGCCGGGCAAGTTGATGGTTTTGTCTAACCAAGTGAAAAGATAGTATAGCATTTCGGTTTGAAGTTTTTTCCAGGTTAGTTTTTATATTTTTTGTTTTTGAGTTCTCGCGCGACCTCCTCGCGGTCGTCGAAATGGTGTCGGACGCCGTTGATTTCTTGGTAGGGCTCGTGTCCTTTTCCGGCGATGAGTATGATGTCGCCCTCGCGAGCGATCATAACAGCCGTTTTGATTGCCTGACGACGGTCGGAGATTCGAACAGAGTTGCTGCGTTGTTCGTTGTCGAGTCCATCTTCCATCGCGTCGAGAATTTTTTCCGGGTTTTCGGTGCGAGGGTTGTCGGAAGTTAGGATTAGATGGTCGCTGCCTTCGGCTGCGATACGAGCCATAACAGGGCGTTTCAGAGGGTCGCGGTCGCCGCCGCAACCGACCACGACAATAAGGTTGTTACGTTCGTCGCGAATTTCGTTGATGGTGTCAATGACATTTTGCAAAGCGTCGGGAGTGTGTGCGTAATCCACAATGGCGGTGATTCCGTTGTCGTGAATGTATTGGAAGCGGCCGGGTGCGGCGTGCAGGCTGCTAGCCACACGCAGAGCCTCGTTTTCGTCAATGCCGCACAGTATGGCAGTGGCCACAATGGCTGTGATGTTGTAGGCATTGAAGCGACCCACCAGTTGTGTCCACATCTCTTTGCCGTTGATTTCCAGTTGTTGCCCGTGGATGGTGTTTTCGATGATTTTGCAGCGGAAGTCGGCAATGGTTTGAAGGCTATAGCTTTTTATGTTGGCATTGCAGTTTTGCACCATCACGCGGCCGTTGCGGTCGTCGATGTTGGTGAGGGCGAAAGCGTTTTTGGGTAGTTGGTCGAAGAAGGCTTTCTTGGCGGCGATATAGTTGGCCATAGTGCCGTGGAAGTCGAGGTGGTCGTGTGTTAGGTTGCTGAATATGCCGCCAAAGAAGTTAAGGCCAGCGATGCGGTTTTGTACAATGGCGTGTGAGCTTACCTCCATAAAGCAGTATTCGCAGCTTTTGTCAACCATGAGAGCAAGCAGCTTGTTGAGTTGTATAGCGTCGGGAGTTGTGTGAGTGGCGGGGATTTCCTCGTCGTCGATGCGGTTCACTATTGTTGAGATTAAGCCAGCGTGTTTGCCGATGTTTCTCATCATGCTGTGAAGCAGAGTGACCGTAGTGGTCTTGCCGTTGGTTCCGGTAATGCCTACGAGTCGGAGTTTGTGCGAGGGGTTGCCGTAGAAGTTGGCTGCAGCCAAACCAAGGGCGAGGTCGGAGTTTTTGACCTGAACGAAGCACACATTTTTGGGCATATCATCGGGGATGTCCTGGCACAAGATGGCAGAGGCGCCCTTTTCTATGGCGGTGGGAATATATAGATGTCCATCAACATGAACCCCTTTTTGCGCCACAAACAAATAGCCCGGCTCTACCTTGCGCGAGTCGAATTCTATTGCAGCAATATCTAGCTCGGGCATTGATGTTGGCTTGCCATTGCAGAATGTGGTGCAGTCAATTCCTTTCAGTATGTTGGATAGTTTCATGATGTTAATGATTGCTAAGTTTGGGGTTACTGTTTTTTCTGTAGTTTAAGATGAACTTTGGCGTTGCGAGGCAGAGGAGTGCGGGCTTTTGGTTCCTGAGACACGACTTTGCCATAGCCTTCGAAGGTTACGTCTATTCCCATGCTGCGGCAGAGCAGAATGGCGTCTTTGATAGTCATGCCATAGCAGTTGGGCATTTGTCCCATGGGGCATTCATAGCTTGTGTATTTGGCTTCGATGCCCAAGCTGTCGACGGCGTCGCTAAAGGTGCACCAACGGCTACGGTTGGCGACGGGGACGCCGGTGATGCCCATTTTTTTCTGAGCCATGCGTACCGAAGCTTGAGGAGCTTTGTATACCGAGGGCAGGCTGTGGGAGGTGTTTGCTTTGCCGAGTTCGCGACGTTTTTCTATCATTTCCTTCATGGTGGGGCGGCAGTCCAACTCTTTGTCGAGCGACACAACACAGTCGGCGATGTCTTGGAAGACGGGAGCTGCGTTGCGGCCGAAGGTGCTGATGTCGCGCATCATCACAAGGCAAGTGTATTTGGGCTTGTCGGCGGGGAAGAAGCCGACGAAGGTGGCGTTGCTGGTGGGTGCTCCCGGCGAGGTTTCGGCGGTGCCGGTCTTGCCGGCGATGCTGTAGGTGTCGTTTTTGATGTTGTCACCGGTGCCTTCCTCGACAACGCCTATAAGCATGTCGCGCAGAGTTTCGGCTGTGGTTGGCGAGCAGATACTTTCGTTGATGACTTGCACGGGCAGTTCCTCCAGCTCGCCATTCTTGATGATACCTTTGCAGAAACGCGGTTTCACCATGCGCCCTTTGTTTGCCAGAGCGTTGTAGAATGTTGCCATGCGCATAGGCGATACTGCGCTGGTGTATCCGTAGCAGAAACGGAGGAAGTCGTTGTCGTACCGTAGCTTGTTGGTGCGGCTTTTGTACTCCTTGTTGACAACGTCGAGGTTGAGGTTGTCGAAGGGGAAAATTTTGCTTACTTGGTTGAAGAGTTCGCTGCGGCGGTTGTTATAGAAACGCCAGGCCAGTTCGCAGAAGGCCACGTTTGAAGAAACGGCTACGGCTTTCCAAAGCGGATACATAGCGTTGGGGAGGCCGTGGTCTTTGACAATCTTGCTGTTGGCGCTGAACTGTTTGGTTCCAACGGGTAGCAACATAGCTGTGTCCAAAGCGAATGACGAGTCGTTGTACATTGCTGTAAGGAGGACGGGTTTGAAGATGGAACCAGGCTCGTAAAGGTCGGTGATGGCCACATTGCGGTAGGGCATTTCCAGGTATTGTCCTGTTGTGTCGAGAATAAGGCTAGAGCAAACGAGCACGTTGCCCGTCGCGGCTTCTATCAAGATGGCGCAGCCGGCAGAGCTTCCGTAGCGTCGCAGGGCGTTTTCGAGCGAGTAGTGGGCTATGTCTTGTAGGCGTGTGTCGATGGTTGCCACTATGTGTTGGCCGTTGATGACGGGGTGGCCCGGCACAGAGTCGGTACGGACGCTATCGCCGGCAGAAATGGTTATCGACGAGCCTTGGCGTATGGGCATCCATTGACCCCACGAGAGTCGGCGGTTCAGCACCAGACCGTCTTTGCCGCGAAGTATGGAGTCGTAGTATCCCTCGAGGCCGGTGTATATTTCGTCTTTGTAGTTTTTGCTGAAGCCGATGATGTTTTCGGCCATGTTTCCGTAGGTGTGGAATCTTCTGTTGTGGATTACAGATTTGCCGTCGACCATCTTGACCACGCCGCGGCGCCATCCCGGAAGGCGGCAAATGCGGTCCCAGCTAGAGTAGGGTATGTGGCGTTTTATCAGCACGCAGCCTCTGGGCTTGCCGTTTTTGCGGCGGTTGTCGATAAGATTCCTGAAAGTTGCCACCGACGAGTCGGGGAAAGCTTCGTGGAGAATGTGGCAAACGGTGTCGACATATTTGTTGTAGTTGCTGTCGACGATGGCGCTGGTGTAGACGGTGTCGCCTTTTTCTATTACTATTTTGTTGTCTTTGTTTCGCAAAGGGTAAGTGCGGAAGTCGATGTATAGATCGCACTCGGGTACTGTGGTGGCGAGTATTTTGCCGTCGGAGGAGTAGATGTTGCCTCGGTTGGCTTTTTCGGGGATGTAGTTTTTGGATAGGGCTTCGGCACGTTTGCGCCACATGTCTCCGTTGACCCAGGTCACCTTGATGCCCGACCACAGCAAAGCCACTCCAAATCCCAGGGAGAGGATGAGGAATAGGAGTCCTATTTTTGACTTTGATGACAAGCTCTCTTTTTTCGACATTGTTGTGGTTATTATTTGTTGCTGACGGGTTGGGTTGAGGTTTTGTTCAGGGACTTGAGGTTTTGATGTGTTTTATAGGTGTCTGAGTACTATCCAAGTACTATCTATATATAATAAGAAGACTATTCATTATTATCATTATTGTCTATTTTTAATTCGAAGGGTGGTCCTCCGCCGAGTCCTACTTTCAGAGTGTCCAGTTCTTGGTCTATTCTCGATATTCTTATCGACTCTTGGTATCTCTTCTGCATCTGCACTCTTCGCTCGCGCATATAGCTGACGTTTTTGGCCAGCTTGTTTTTTTCTTTGTTGAGGCTTTCCACGCGGTAGCGCACAAACACGGTGATGAGGCACATGGCTACGATGACAAGCATTAGCGGTATCTGTTTCAGGACGACCTGGGATTCAAGCACATCGCCACCGAGTATTTTTGCCAGCCGGCCTTTTTTGTTGCTTTTCTCGGTCATAGTAGCTCCTCCTTTCCGACGTTTTTATCGATGGGTTTCTCGGCGACTCGTAGTTTAGCGCTACGCGACCGGTTGTTTGTCTCCAATTCCTCTTGTGACGCTGTTATGGGTTTGTTTCTCACTGGCTTGAGAGGGGCTATGAGGTTGCCGTAGAAGTCTTTTTCTTGTTTTCCCTCAAAGTTGCCGCTTTTGAAGAAGTTTTTCACCAGGCGGTCTTCGAGCGAGTGGTACGACATTACGCATATTCTGCCGCCGGGGTTGAGGATTTCGGCTGCTTGGGTCAGCATTTGTCTCAAGGCTTCAAGTTCGCCGTTGAGGTAAATGCGCAGGGCTTGGAACACCATAGCGAGGGTTTTGTTCTCGCGGTTGCGGGGTAGGTGCCGGCTCAGGGCGTTGCATAGCTGCGATGTAGTGGTGATGGGTTCTAGAGCGCGGGCCGATACGATGTCGCGGGCCAGCAAGCTAGCGTTCTGCAACTCGCCGTAGAGCCAGAGGATGTTTTGCAATTCCTCGACCGAGGCGTTGTTCACAATGTCGGCGGCCGTAGTTTCCTCGCGGCGGTCCATTCGAAGGTCGAGAGGACCGTCGAAGCGAGTCGAGAAACCACGCTCGGCGACGTCGATCTGATGGCTAGAAATGCCAAGGTCGGCGAGGAGGCCGTCTATTTTTCTCACGCCGTGAAGGCGAAGGAAGTTCTTGAGGTGTTTGAAGTTTTCTTGTATCAGGCAGAAACGAGGGTCGTCGGGAATGTTGGCTATGGCGTCGCTGTCGCGATCGAAGGCGAAAAGACGGCCGTTGTCGCCAAGGAGGCTGAGGATGGCGCGAGAATGCCCGCCACCTCCAAAAGTGACGTCGACATACACTCCGTCGGGGCGTATGGCCAAGGTCTCCATGCATTCATGGAGCATCACCGGTATGTGGTATTTCTCATTGCTCTGTTGCATTGACTTTCCTCCCTAATCTTTCGTCGACCTTAACGGCATAGTCGCTGGTTTCGCTGTTCATGCGGCTGTAGGTGTCGAAATCCCAGATTTCCATGAAATGGCCTGTGGAAAGGAGAACCAAGTCTTTAGCGTTTTTGATTCGTGATCGTTGCTCGCCAGGAATCAGCAAACGGTCGTTGGTGTCCATTTCCACGATGTTGCCGGCGCTGAGCACACGAAGCATTTTGCGGTCCTCGATAGAGTAGGGGTTCAGTTCTTTCTGCAATTGAGCTATCTCCGCTTCAAAACTTGCGTATGGCCATAGTTCCAGACACTCGGCATATATGCTTGGACGGATGACAAAACGACAGTCGTCCCCCTCCAATTGCTTTTTTATGGCAATTGGAAGCTTGAAACGACCATTGCTGTCAAGCTTACAATATTCTATACCAAGCAGTAACGACATTTTTGCCTATTTTGTTTCGAAGTGTAAAGATATAAATTATATTCCAGAAATTGTTATTTTTTTCCAAAAAAAGTTTTAACCTCCCATTAAAACCCTTTTGCGCTTTTTTATACGACACTTGTATCCATTTGGTTTCAAAAAAGTGAAATCTTGTGTAATTGGTTTGTATACAATGTTCTAGAAATGAAATTGAGAAAGGCTTCAAGTGTTTTTTGGGATAGTTTTGCCTGTTGGAATGCTGTTGATAACTTTTTCTTGAAATGGGATTTTTAGGGTAATTGGTAGGGGGTGTTTTTTTTTGAGTTGGAGATATCTTTTTTTGAAAAGGTAATGATGGAATGCAAACGTTTTTGATTATATGATGAGTTTTGTCACATTGCCTTATAATTGCTTATACTCTGAGGTTTGTAGTGGACGGGAGCTCTTTTTAAATCTCTATGGGTTGTAAATTGCTTTTTTTTATGTAAATTTGCAAAAGATATATTGACTGAATATTTGCGTATTGAATTTAAAATCAAATTATTAATTAATATTATTCGCATTTTAAAAATGAAAATCAAAACATTTGTATTGTCCCTGGCTTTGCTCATGGCTTTGCCGGGCGTTGTTAAGGCCGACGAGGGCATGTGGCTCCTCTCGCTTATTGGCAAAAATTATGCCGACATGCAGAAGGCCGGTTTTAAATTGACTGCCGAAGATATCTATAGTGTAAACCAGAGCTGTATCAAGGATGCTATCGTTGGTCTTGGCAATGAAGGCCAGCCGTTCTGGCATTTTTGCACAGGTGAGATTATCTCCGACCAAGGTCTGATTTCGACCAACCACCATTGTGGTTACGGCAAACTACAAGAGCACTCGACCGTCGAGCACGACTATCTGCGCGATGGTTTCTGGGCATACAGCAAAGAGGAAGAGCTCCCCAACCCAGGTCTTACCGCATCCATCCTTGTCCGCATGGAAGATGTGACCGACCAGGTTTTGTCAGCTCTCAGCGACGACATGAGTGAGTCGGAGCGCGCCCGCGCCGTCAAACAGGTGTGCGACCGCATCGCCAAAAAAGCGTCAGAGGGAACCATCTACGACGCTATGGTTAAACCCATGTTCAACGACAATCAGTACTTCCTCTTTGTCCATATCATCTACAAGGATGTCCGTCTTGTTGGTGCACCTCCTTCGTCGATGGGCAAATTTGGTGGCGACACCGACAACTGGTCGTGGCCTCGTCACACTTGCGACTTCTCGATGTTCCGCATCTATACCGCTCCCAATGGCGACCCCGCCGACTATTCGGAATCCAACATCCCCCTAAAGCCCAAACACTTCCTCCCCGTCAGCAACCGTGAGCTGAAAGACGGCGATTTCGCTATGGTTATGGGCTTCCCGGGCACCACTAACCATTTCCTCACCAGCTATGGCCTCGAGGAAACCATGAACATCACCAACAAACTGCGCTACGAAATCCGCACCGTGAAGATCAACATCCTTCGCGAGCAAATGGCATCGAGCCAGGAAATCAAAATCAAATACGCTTCCAAGTATGCCAGCTGCTCCAACTACTGGAAATACAGCAATGAGCAGAACAAGGCCCTGAAGAACCTCAACACCATGGGTGTCAAGAAAGAGATTGAGTCACAATACAAGGCATGGGCAAAAGACAAAGATCCCAAGTATGCCGACGCACTCTCGCTTATCAAGAAAGGCTATGCCGACCGCGCTCCCTACCAGGCCGCATTATCCTACATCATCGAAGGCCTCATCTCAGGTCCAGAGCTGCCTTGGCAAAGTTTCGGCATAGGACGTTCCCTCGCCGTCGCTAACGACGCTGAAGAAGGCTCATACGACGAAATCATGGCCGCCATTCAAGCCAGCTGCGAAGAGTTCTACAAAGACTATGATGTCAACACCGAAAAACGCCTCATGGCCGCCCTCTTCGAATATGTTTACAAGAACATGGAGATGCAGTTTATGCCCGAATTCCTCGTCAACGCCGACAAGAAATACAAAGGCGACTTCACTCGCTATGTCGACGACCTCTTCAAAAAGTCAGTATTCGGCACCAAGGAAAGCTGTATGAAATTCCTTCAGAAACCCGACCTCAAGAAAGTTGAGAAAGACCCCATCTACATGATTGGCAAAGAGATTTACATGAAATATGTCGAGATTAGCAGCATGGTTCCCAAAGAGTCGGCTGAAGGTCTCAAACGCGGCATACGCAACTTTACCGACGGTATTCTCCAAATCAACAAAAACGTCAAACTCATGAGCCCCGACGCCAACTCCACCATACGCCTCACCTACGGCAATGTTAAGGCTTATGATCCCAAGGACGCCGTTTCCTATAGCTTCTACACCACCCTTAAGGGCGTTATGGAAAAAGAGGATCCCACCAACAGCGAGTTCATCGTCCCCGAACGTCTGAAAAATCTCTATGTTGCTCGCGACTTCGGTCCCTATGCCAACAGCAAAGGCGAGTTGGTTACCTGCTTTGTCACCAACAACGACATCACCGGTGGCAATAGCGGCAGCCCTGTCCTCGACGCTGAGGGCAACCTCATCGGCCTTGCCTTCGACGGCAACAGCGAGGCAATGTCGGGCGACATAGATTTCGAGGAGAACTTGCAGCGTTGCATCTGCTTGGATTCACGCTACATGCTTTTCGTTATCGACAAATATGCTGGCGCCAAGAATCTTATCGACGAGATGGTTATTGTGAAATAACATTCTTTGACGATATATAAAGTATAGCTAAAAATAATTGCGGGGTTGTGCCTTGGAAGGCTTTGCCCCGCATTTTTTTTGTTTGCAACCACCAATCTTTAGCGGACTCATAGCGGACCCATGCCTCCATAAAAGATGAAGTTGATAGAAGAAAATTTTGTCCTTGTTGGTAAAGCCAAGTTAGCGCTAAGTTGTATGGCCGCGCAAACCAAAGCCAAGACTAAATATTATGTCGCCTTTTCCGTAACTGCCAGAAAGCCACGGCGGCGGCAGCGGCTACATTGAGAGAGTCGACTCCCTGTTGCATAGGAATAATGGCAGCATGGTCACATGCTTTTATAGTCTTTTTAGGCAAGCCGTCACCTTCTGTGCCAAGAATCAGAGCAATACGCTCGATAGACAGCAGCTCAGGATCGTCAATCGCTATGGAGTCGGGACCTAACGCCAATGCAACGGTACTAAATCCGAGGTCGCGTAAAAGCTGAGGACCGTTGTCGCTCCAGTTTTCAATATAAGTCCAAGGCATTTGGAAAACCGTTCCCATGCTAACGCGCACGCTACGACGGTTCAAGGGGTCGCAGCAAGTGGGGGAGAGCAGAAGGCCTTCTATGCCCAGAGCTGTGGCGGCTCGGAAAATGGCGCCGGTATTCGTAGAGTTGACCACGTTGTCGAGGACGACAATACGACTTTTGTTGCGGCAAACCTCCTCGACAGAGGGCAGCACCGGACGTTTCATGGCACAAAGGAACCCCCGTGTCAATTCATAACCAGTGAGTTTTGACAACAAATCCCGCTCGCCTGTATATACCGGTATGTCGTATTTGTCTCCAAAAAGTGGAATAATTTGCTCGTCGACATATTTTTTCTCGGCTAGAAAAGAGATTGGCTCGAGTCCTTTTTCGAGGGCGATGCGAGCCACTTTAAGGCTCTCAGCTATGAAAATACCTTTTTCCGGCTCCAGTTTGTTGCGCAGTTGCGCTTCGGTAAGTTGCGTGTATACATCAAGTTCCGGAGAGTCAATTCTGTCGATATGTATTGTCTTCATGTTTGCAAAAATACATCGAAAAAATGATTTATAGCATACAACCTCATATTTTTTATACCTTTCGCGGGTAAAAGCTTATAATATATAAGTATTTGTATTATGGTGATTGTTAGTGCTGTATGGGCGCTTGGTAAAATATTCGGAAGAAAAATTTTGCCATATTCGAAATTGTTAGTACTTTTGCAAAGTCTTTTCGGACATTAAAGGTCGTTTGGCCGAGGGGTTAGGCACAGGTCTGCAAAACCTGCTACTCCGGTTCAAATCCGGAAGCGACCTCTAAGAGTAAGAACTCGACAGACATCTGTCGAGTTCTTTTTGCAATATGGGGATTAAGAGATTGGTGAAATGTGCAAGAATAGAGACAAATTCTAAAAGTTAGATCTTTCAAAAAACAACATAGATCGTAATTGCAGCCAAGTTGTTGACAATAAAATAATAATAACTTATCATAAAACTCTAACATAACCCTCGCACCCTTGAAACAGTATCTTCTTCTTTTTGCCATATTGATAGGAGCCTTGGCGGGATGCTCTTCTCGTCATGACGACATCGACGCTTTGTTGCGTTCGCGTGTCGACGCCCTCAACAAAGCCTCCTTCCAAAACCGATTCAATGACGCAGTCCTCAGCGAGGTCTATGCACGCAAAGCCATAGCTTTCATCGACGACAGCCTTCCCTCTTATTCCGGCGGAAGGCTCAGGGCGTGGAACAACCTGGCCACATCCTACTTCAATAGGTCGATACATGACTCTGTGCATGTCTATGTGGATTCAGTCCTCAATTTTGCAGGTAGCACGCCAAACAAAGAAGTTGAGCAGGTGTTGGCTCATATCCTTGAGGCCCGCCTGTTGCAGCGAAGCTGCGACATCGCTGGATGTTACCGCATTCTGTATGATATCGAACAGTCGGGACTTTTAGACGACAGAGAAGAGGGCATGCTTTTCAACCTCGCCAAAAGCGAGTTCTACATCGCCACTACGACGCTCAACTACCATTATCGCAACAAATCGATCTACCAGCAGGCGGAGTTGGTTGAGGAAATGGAAAAACGTCGCAGCTCGCTCTATTGCGACTATGCCGAGGATATGTCGCTAAACTACGCTATCGCCTATGGCTATTATGTCCTTTGCTCCGATACCTTGCGCCAGTCGGCATACCTTTCCAAAGCATTGTATTACTGTGGCGAGAATTTGCGCTTGCTCAACAACAAAGACCGCTATTGCACATATCATCTCGCCAACACCTACCAGCTTTTCGGCTTTATGCTATGGAGCGGTAACATCAAAGCCTCTACGTGGAAAGACAACGCCAAAGAGGTCAAGTCTATCTGCGACTATGTGAATAATGCTTTTTCATTTGATGTCAGTAGTGTGGACGACACAACATTGGCATTTATGCGAGAGGCCACATCGCTTTTTTTCCTTCATGACGACCCATATCAGCGTCTTGGCGCCGTGGTGGCCACAGGCCGTTACTGTATGTCAGTAGGCGACACAGCTTTGGCGTGTGACTATTTTGCCGAGGGTTTGAATATTGTCGACAGAGAGCTGTCGGCACCGTCGGACGATGGAGACGCATCGGCTGACAACATCCAGCATTCGGTGGCTCCAAAATTTGAGGCCATGCTTTACGAAGACCTCCTTGTATCGGGTTGCGCCATTTCGACGGAAGCGATGAGAAACTGGGCGCGTCGGGAATTGGCCTTGCTTAACTATATCAAGCAAAACGAGAAAGCCGACTTTATACTTCAGCGGCAACTCGAAGAGGCAAACCGAGGTAGCGCCACAATGCTTAGGTTCACTCTGGTGCTTGCCGTTTTGGCCGTCGCGCTCTTGACGACGCTCCTCCTGTTGCGTCGCAGAACCAAGGCGCTACAAAGAGAGACGGCCATGTTGCAAGAGGCAAAACAGAAAGACGTGGAGCGTATAGCAAACGTGGAGACTTGTCTGAGTGTTTTGCGGCACGACATCACCCCGTTTGTCTCATATTTACAGAACGATAAAATGCCCGAACCTCTCAAACGCGAGGTTACGGGTCAGCTGATAAGGACCTTCGAGAACATCAAAAACTGGACAAATCTGTCGATTCCCAGCGGCCTCCAGTTTCGGTTGTCAACAATAATTGTACAAGATGTTTTCGACAGCGTTGAGCAAAGTGTCAACAACCCATTCCCAGACAAGGTGGCACTAAGGTTTGTAAAAAGCGATTGTGTGGCCACTGGCGACCGTCAGCTGTTGGAAATCATGCTTCGAAATCTTGTAAACAACGCCATTCAGCACACCTCGTCGGGTTCGGTGGTAGTGGCTGTGGAGCCTTGGGACGACGACAATAGGTTTCTCCATTTTAGCGTGGCCGATACCGGGGTTGGCATGAGTGGTGAGGAACTTGAGAACCTGTTCCGCTCCGACAAAAAAATTCGCCAGGCAGGTCAGCAGGGCTATGGATCGGGCTTCGGCTTGATACTTTGTCGCTACATCATCAAGAAACATGATGATAATACAGTAAGAGGCTGCCGTATATGGGCAGAGAGCGCCGAGGGCAAAGGCAGCACGTTCCATTTCCTTATTGCCGCGAAGGAGAGCTGATTGTTCCCACTTCCAATAGACATTATTCATCTCTGTTGCACCTCGCGGCTAAAAATAATTTTGGCTATACCAAATAATTGTCGTATTTTTGCAGACGATTTCGTGAATGAAGTCGAGAAGTTTTATATCACCAGCGCTAGAAAAAAGATATTATATGTGCCAAGCTTCTTTATCATTTATTTCATTTCGCTTAACATGGCACAGTGTGAGCGACAATAGTTGTGCCCGACACATATAGGGAAAGAAAAATGAAAAAGACGATGTTGTTTTTTGTTGGCTTAACCATCTGTTTTTTTTGTGTCTCATGCCATAATTCCATTGATTCCCCCAAAGATATTAATAATGATTCCTCGGTTGAATCCACAATAGAGAGTGAATCTCAATCTGTCCTGGTCACTCCCGACCTCGCTTTCTTTGAACTCAAAGGGCCGGTCAAGAAGATGGCTGAGGATGGTATGACTTATGAATTCGACAAAAATGGCAATCTGACAAGACATAGTGGAACATTCTCATATAAACACGACAAACAGGGCCAAATTGCCGAAATGCAAGGCTACGAGAATAGTGTTACTTACAAATGGAATTCTGGTAAAGTAGTAGGCTCAGAGTCGGCTGCCGAAGGTTCGATGAGGGAAGAAGCCTATACCTACGACGAACGCGGTTTTGTTGTCAAAATAAAGCATACTGTTGATGACGAAGTTGAATATGAGACCCTAACATACTCAAATTTGGATAAATATGGCAACTGGATAAAAAGGGTCAGCAAAGGTTATGAGTATGGCAGAGGTTCCGCAACCCGTACCATCGAGTACTATAGTGAGCAAACGTCGGCAACATCATCTATTCCCGAAGGATATGAGAAGGTATACGAGATGACTATTACCGGGCACCCCAATTATGCGAAAGCTCTTCTGTATGAAAAGTCAAATGAGGATTCTGATAGTGAGGCTATTGTTTGTTTCTACGACCGTCAAGGCAAAATGGTGAAATCCTACTCGGGTTACGGATCATGGAGCGCCCAAGGATTCCTCGCCTATGTTGATGATGACAATATTGAGATTGGTGTGATGGGAATGGGCGCCGGTCCTACTTTTTCGGTAGGTGGCAAGGTATATAAAGTCAAAGTCGTAGGCGGCTATTGATTTATAGTTGATCTCTGTTTATAAAAACGGCTATTACTTTGAAAATGATAGAAATGCTGTTCTAACACTTTTGGGGAATTCGTGTGGACAGTTCTAAAAAATAAGCGTGAATTCCTATTTATAAAACAGTTGCTTGAAAATAAGACTTATCAAATCTCGATGTCAGATAAAATCACATTAATGATTGTGGATGACGAACCAATCATCCGTAAGGCTATAAAGTATGAAATCAACGCCAGTCACGCTATGGTAGATTGTCGCGTAGATGACGACGGGCGTGTAGAGCAGCGCGAGCTTGAAGTGCTCGACACCTATGCCGACGGCCCTCATCTCTTCTCTGCTCTTAACGCCTCTGTTGGGAATCGTCCCGACTATTTACTTGTGGATATGGAGTTCCAGGGTGAGCCGACAGGCGGCATATTCATCACTGAGCGGGTGCGGCGCCAATACAAGAAGATGGATGGCACCGACATTAAAATCATCATACTTTCGGGCCGTTTCGACAATCCTATGGCCAACGAGACAAATCGTTTGCAACGCATAAAAGATATAGGCAGCGTTGTTTTCGAGGCTTTGCACAAAGGCGCCAATGCCTTTGTCAGCAAAAACGCTATGGGCGGTTTTTCGATAGAGAACATACTGCGCGCCGTCTCTTGTCTGGAGCGTGGGGAGAAATACTATTTTAACTATCCTGTAATGTTGACACTTATGGAAGCGGCGGAATTGTATTTTGAACGTGAGCACCATGAGGTGATGACCGAGTCGGTGTCGGAGGAAGAGCAGGAGATACTCCTCCTTGAGGCCGCGGGATGTACGGCGCAGGAAATATCGCAGCGACTCACAAAATGGAGCGAGAGCGAGAAAGCCATTCAGGAGAAACAGAAAGATTTGAGCCGCAAGTTTGGCATTGTCAACAAAAGCGGCGCTCGTATAGCCAAGGCCATACAGTACGGACTTATCTCTCCTAACGACATCGACTATCTTAAGAGATAGAAAAACTCAAAAAACTAACTTATCAATACGGTATACTAACAATCAATCTATAAATAGTTACATCTATGCGTCATGAAGTTGATTTCCTGGTTATAGGTTCAGGCATTGCGGGCCTCAGTTTTGCTCTCAAGGTGGCTCAATATGGCAAGGTGTGTATTCTTTGCAAAGGAGAGGCCTCGGAGGGCTCTACCAAATATGCGCAAGGTGGCATTGCCGCTGTAATGTACGATACTGATAGCTTCGACAAACATATTGCCGACACCCTTGTCGCGGGTGACGGCATATGCGACCGCGAGGTGGTGGAAATGACCATTCGCGAGGCTCCGCAGCGCATACAGGAATTGGTGCAGTATGGCGTCAATTTCGATATGGACAAGGGTGGTGGGCGTTTCGACCTACACAGAGAGGGCGGTCACTCTGAGTTCAGAATTTTGCACCACAAAGACAATACTGGTGCCGAGATAGAGAGAGGCCTCCTTCAAGCTATCCATGACCACCCCAATATTGAGTTGAAGGAAAACCAGTTTGCCATCGACATCATAACGCAGCACCATCTCGGTCAGCGTGTCACCAAACACACGCCAGACATTGAGTGTTATGGTGTCTATGCTCTTAATTGCAAAACCAACGAGATTGACACTTATTTGGCCAAGGTCACGTTGTTGGCTACTGGCGGCATGGGCAACATCTACTCCACAACCACAACGCCTATCATTTCCACTGGCGATGGTGTCGCTATGGTTCATCGTGCCCGTGGCGTGTTGAAGGATCTGGAATTTATGCAGTTTCATCCTACAAGTCTTTATAATCCTGCCGAAAAGCCTGCTTTTCTTATCACAGAGGCAATGCGAGGCGCCGGCGCAATTTTGAAAGATCGCAACGGCAAGGAGTTTATGCAGAAATACGACAAGAGGCTCTCATTGGCGCCTCGCGACATTGTCGCTCGAGCTATAGACAACGAGATGAAACTTGCTGGTGTCGAATATTTGTACCTTGATGCCCGCGGGATAGGCAAGCATGAATTAATTAACGGATTCCCTACAATTTACGCTAAATGTCTTGAGCTTGGAATCAACATCACCAAGGATATGATCCCCGTACGTCCTGCCGCCCACTATCAATGTGGAGGTATCAAGGTGGATCGCAACGGACAAAGCAGCATACGACATCTTTATGCTGCTGGAGAATGTTCATGCACAGGTTTGCATGGCGGTAATCGTTTGGCAAGTAACTCGTTGCTTGAGGCTGTCGTATACGCTCATAATGCGGCTATGGACGCTGTCAAGGAGGTGTCCATGTTCAATATCGATAAGTCACCATTCAAAGCTATACCCGATTGGAACGCAGAAGGAATGGTGCTTAACGAGGAGATGGTTCTTATTACGCAGACGAAGAAGGAGTTGCAGGAGATTATGACCAACTATGTGGGTATTGTGCGTAGTGATTTGCGTTTGCGTCGTGCTTTCGACCGTCTAAACCTTATTTTCCGTGAGACAGAAGAGCTTTACAACCGTAGCGTCCTTACCGAGGAGTTGTCGGAACTCCGCAATCTTATAGCATGTTCCTATCTTGTTATCAAGCATGCAATGGCACGCCGAGAGAATGTGGGATTGCATTATTCTATCGACTTGATTGATAAGCCGTCGGCCGAATGACCATTGCCGTCGTCAATAAGGCCGTGTGAGACGGAAGATTGTCTTAACAACAGAGGTCAGCCGATTGTTTCTGCCATGCGTTCAAGGGCTTCTAGCAGCATGTTCCTTGGACATCCGATATTGAGGCGGAAGCAGCATTTGTATTTTTCGCCGCCAAAGGTGGTGCCATCGTTCAAAGCCAGGCGGGCTTTTTGTATCAAAGTTTTTGATAGTTCGTCATGATTCAAGCCGGTGCCGCTAAAGTCGAGCCATGCCAGGTATGAGGCTTCGGGTAGCAGTACTTTGACGTAGGGCATTTTTTCGTTTATGAAGGCGCTCAATGTCGCAACGTTTTCTTCGAGGTATGACACCATTTGTCGCCGCCATTCTTCCCCTTGTCCGAAGGCGGCCTCGGCGCCTGTGAAGGCAAAGATATTGCCTCCGGCGACACCCAATCCGTCGAGCCAATCAAAGAAGCGTTTGCGCAAAGAGGGGTTGCCGACGTAGCATGTTGAGCTGCCAAGGCCGGCAATATTGAATGTTTTGCTCGGTGCCATGAAGGTCAGAGAGTGGTTGCGGGCATTGTCACCGATGGTGCTGTAGCTAACGTGTTGTTTGCCATGAAGGGTCATGTCGGCGTGTATCTCGTCGGAAATGACCAAAAGTCCCTCGTGGTCGCAAATGTCGGCGATGCGCCGAAGGACGTCGAAGCCCCATATTGTTCCTGCGGGATTGTGGGGGTTGGACATCAGGAACACTTTGCATTCTTTTGCTTTTTGTTTGAAATCGTCGAAATCAATGGCGAATCTGCCGTTTTCTATCTTGAGTTCGCTGTAAACGGTTGTTCTGCCGGCAGCGGTGGGAAGGTTGAGGAATGGGGGATAGACGGGTGTTGTCACCAGTATTTTGTCGCCAGGTTGAGTGAGGCAAAGCAGGGCATAGGAGATGCCTGCCACTATGCCGGGTATGAAATGTAGCTCGCTGCGGTCGGCGTTGATGTTGTAGTGTTCTTTTAGCCATTTTGTTACGGCTAGGTGGTAGCCTTCGGAGGGGATGCCGTATCCAAGGACTTCGTGTTGGCAGCGCTTGCGGAGAGCTTCCATAACGAAATCGGGAGAACGGAAGTCCATGTCGGCGACCCACATTGGCAGCAGGTCTTCGTTTCCGTAAAGGGGTTTGAGCATGTCGTATTTAACGCAGTTGGTGCCGCGACGTTCTATTTTTTCGTCAAAATTGTATTTGTGCATAGTGGGGTGTTTGTCTAGGTGATAAAAATGGTTAGTAAGTCCGATATGGGTTCGCTTTGCTTCGCCAGAGATGTATGTTAAAATGTTGTTGTATGCTTTGTGGGTTTTGCCGGCGCATTGGCTTTATTGGGTTGCGGTAATATAGAACAAAAAAAATTATAAAATATTGTGTTCGTCATGGTGTTGATTATAAAAAAGATAATGGGAGGTTGAATAAAATATTGTATTGTTGGGAGTGATATTGTTTGTTGTTTTTAATTAATTATGTATTTTTGCATACTTGTTCGGTTTGTTGGCCGAACGCTGTAAACGATTGAATGGTTTATAGTTAATTATTTTTTTAATAACATAAAATAAAGTATTATGTCATTACTCTCAACATTATTGGAAATGTCTGCCGAGGCAGCAAAGTTTGTCGGTGTGCTTGGCGCCGGTATAGGTGCTGGTTTGGCCGCAATTGGTGCCGGTCTTGGCATTGGTAAGATTGGACAGGGCGCAATGGAAGGTATTGCCCGTCAGCCCGAGGCTGCTGGTACGATTCGTACTACTATGATTATTGCCGCCGCTCTTGTCGAAGGTGTGGCTTTCTTCGCGGTGGTGATCTGCCTTTTGGCTGTCCTCTAACCAGAAGTTTTGTGTGTGGCGCCCGTGGCGATGGGCCTATGGCGCCCACCTTTTTGATTGGTAATTAGAGAACAATGGTGCTTGGAGAGGTGCTATTGGCTGCTGTTCAAGCCTTACATGTTTATATAATCTTATAATTTTTTTGTTAATGAACAATCCTTTAGTAAGTCCTGGTCTTGGCGTCATTTTTTGGATGCTTGTGTCGTTTGGCATTCTTGCATTCATCCTTATGAAGTGGGGATGGCCGGTGATTCTCAAGGCTCTTGACAAACGTGAGAGGGATATCAATGATGCCCTCAATTCTGCTGAGAAGGTGCGTCAGGAGATGGCTGCGCTTAAGTCGGACAACGAGAAATTGCTTGCCGAGGCAAAGGTGCAGCGTGATGAGATACTTCGCAATGCCCGTCTGACAGGTGAGCAGATTATAGAGGAGGCTCGCCAGAAGGCGACCGTAGAAGCTGACCGTATAGTTGAAAGTGCGCGCGAGAACATCAACTATGAGAAACTCAAGGCTATGCATGATTTGAAAAATCAGATTGCCACTCTTTCGATTGAGATTGCCGAAAAGCTTATTAAATCGGAGCTTTCAGATAAGGAGAGGGCCAATGATTTTGTCAAGAAAGAGTTGGATAACGCTAAACTGAATTGATGTGCCGGCTTTTGCCTAGTATCAATTATCAACTTCAATATCACAGTGGAAGACTATAGAATTAATATCAATTATGCCAAGGCTCTTTTCCTGGTGGCTCGCGATATGGGACAGTTGGACGCGGCCAACAAAGACATGAGGCATGTCTACGATGTTTGCTGCGAGAATCATATTCTTGCCACTATCTTTGCCAACCCTGTCATACGTGAGGCTAAAAAAGTGGCAATACTAAAAGAGCTTTTTGAAAACAAGGTGTCGAAAGTCTCCATGCTTTTTCTTGCTTTTGTTGTGCGCAAGCGTCGTTCGGTAAACCTCAAGGGTATTGCCAACGCTTTTGTTGAATTGTATCGTGACGACCGGGGTATTGTTCTTTCGCAGCTTGTTACGGCCGCGCCTATCGATGATGATATCGCAAAGTCGGTGGAGAAAGCTGTGGGTGACTATACCAACAAGAAGGTGGAGTTGCATTCCAAGGTGGACTCTTCGATTATGGGTGGTTTTTGTGTGTCGTTCGACAATAATATGTACGACGCCAGCATCAGCACTCAGGTTGCCAAGCTGCGTAGAGACTTCAGCAAGAACGTTTATGAAAGTAAACTGTGACGCATTTCTCTATTTTTATGAATCAATAATCATTAAAATTATATGTCAGAGATAAAACCCGCCGAGGTTTCGGCGATTCTTAAAAAACAACTGGCCGATGTCGACCTCGATGTCGCTCTTGAGGAGGTTGGCACTGTTCTTACCGTTGGTGACGGCATCGCGCGTGTCTATGGTCTCAACAATGCTCAGTCGGGCGAATTGGTTGAGTTTGCCACGGGTGAGCAGGGCATTGTGCAGAACCTTGAGGAGGACAATGTCGGTATCGTTATGCTGGCTGAGTCCAACACTATCAACGAGGGAGACACTGTAAAGCGCACCAAGCGTATTGCTTCGGTCAAAGTGGGCGAACAACTTGTGGGTCGTGTCATCAACACAATAGGTGAGCCTATTGACGGCAAGGGTCCCATTGGTGGTGAGCTTTTCGATATGCCTATCGAGCGCAAGGCTCCTGGCGTTATCTATCGTCAACCTGTGGAACAGCCTCTACAGACAGGTATTAAGGCTATTGACTCAATGATTCCTATTGGACGCGGACAGCGTGAGCTTATCATTGGCGACCGTCAGACAGGTAAGACAGCTATTGCCATTGACACTATTATTAACCAGAAGAATTTTTATGATGCCGGTGACCCGGTATATTGTATTTATGTTGCCTGCGGCCAGAAGGGCTCTACTGTTGCCAACTTGGTGAAGAACCTTGAGGAGAAGGGTGCTATGGAATACACCATTGTCGTTGCCGCTACTGCTTCCGACCCTGCCGCTATGCAGTTCTATGCTCCTTTTGCCGGAGCTGCTATTGGTGAGTATTTCCGCGACACGGGGCGCAACGCTTTGGTTATCTACGATGACCTTTCGAAGCAGGCTGTGGCCTATCGTGAGGTTTCGCTGCTTCTCCGTCGCCCACCAGGACGTGAGGCATATCCTGGCGACGTTTTCTATCTGCACTCGCGTCTGCTTGAACGTGCCGCACGTATCATTCAGAGTGATGAGATTGCGCGTCAGATGAACGACCTTCCGGCTTCGTTGCGAGACAAGGTGCGTGGTGGTGGATCGCTTACGGCATTGCCTATCATTGAGACGCAAGCTGGTGACGTTTCGGCTTATATCCCCACCAACGTCATCTCTATCACCGATGGTCAGATATTCCTTGAGACCAACTTGTTCAACAGCGGTGTACGTCCAGCTATCAATGTGGGTATCTCGGTGTCGCGAGTGGGCGGCAAGGCTCAGATTAAGTCGATGAAGAAAATTGCAGGAACTCTGAAACTAGACCAGGCACAATATCGTGAACTTGAGGCTTTCTCGAAGTTTGGCAGCGACCTCGATGCAGCCACCAAGGCCGTGTTGGACAAAGGTGTTCGCAATGTTGAAATTCTTAAGCAGCCCCAGTACTCGCCTATGCCTGTTGAGGAACAAGTGGCCATAATCTTCTGTGGGACCAACGGATTGATTCAGAAGGTGCCTGTGGACAAGGTCCGCAATTTTGAGGCAGAGTATCTCTTCTTCTTGCGTCAGAACCATCCGCAGTTGCTTGCCAACCTCAAGGCTGGTAAATTGGTGGATGAAGACCTCGCAACTATGCGCTCGGTTGCCGCTGACCTCAGCGCCAAGTATTCAAAATAAAGTCAACGTTAACAAAACGCTATGGCTAATCTTAAAGAAGTCAGAACACGTATAGCGTCGGTAAGCAGCACGCAGCAGATCACCTCGGCTATGAAGATGGTCTCGGCTGCAAAATTCCGCCGCGCACAAAATGCCATCATGGGCATGCGTCCCTACGCTGCCCAGTTGGCTTCTATTGTTGCCGATATTGATATTGAAGACGGTGTGCAGACACCTTACCATGAGCAACGAATCAAAGAGCGTGTGCTTTTGGTGGTGGTGACCTCAAACAAAGGTCTTTGTGGCGCTTTCAACTCCAATGTCATTAAAGAGGCATCCTCACGGTTGGCCTATTATGACTCTTTGCCTTCACATCCTGAGGTTAAGATGATTACTCTTGGTAAACGCGGCAGCGAATTCTTTCAAAAGCAAAAAAATCTTGTTGTCGGGAGTTACGATGATCTGCTTGATAATCCCAATTTCGATGATATTGTTAATCTTTGCCAAAGCATTATGGATTCTTTCTGCAACAAGGAGTATGATGTTGTTGAGATTGTTTACAACCAATTCAAAAACTCTCTTACACAGATACTCAGCTGTGAACAGTTCTTGCCTGTTGCCAATAAGGATCGTGAGAGGGTTGATGGGGAGACGAAAACGAAGAATGATTATATCTATGAGCCTGACAAGGAGACTATCATGCGTGATATGATACCTATGACTCTGCGCTCACAGTTCTATCGTGTCATTCTCGACTCCCTCGCTGCCGAGCATGGTGCGCGTATGACAGCTATGCAGAAGGCTACCGACAATGCCACTGAATTGCTCAAAGAGCTTCGCTTGTCCTACAACAAAGCGCGTCAGGCAGCCATTACTAATGAGATTATTGAAATCGTCAGCGGTTCCGAAGCTTTGAAAAACTAATATATATTTAATATTCTAGGATCCACAACATTTCTTTTCATAATGGAACAGAAAAAACAAAACTATGCCATACCCATCGTGGTTATGATCTTGCTCTTCGGTATGATTTCCTTTGTCACTAATCTGGCATCACCAATGGGAGACATCCTCAAGAATCAGTTTACTATTCCCAACTGGCAAGGAACGCTTGGCGTCTTTGCCAACTTCATAGCTTATGCCATTATGGGTATTCCTGCCGGTAATATGTTGCAGAAACGTGGCTACAAACGTACTTCGCTTGTGGCTGTCAGTGTTGGTTTCATCGGTGTTGCCATACAGCTGTGTTCTGGTTTGATAGGCAGCTTTGGAATATATCTGATTGGTGCTTTGGTGGCAGGATTCTCGATGTGTTTGCTCAACACCGTTGTCAATCCGATGCTTAACCGACTTGGTGGTGGCGGCAACAAGGGCAACCAGCTGATACAGTTCGGAGGCACTTTCAATTCTTTGTGCGGTACGGCAGTTATTGTTATCACTGGTTTGCTGATTCCTAGTATTGTAGATGCAAAGATAAGCGATACTTTTCCGCTTATGTATACAGCGTTGGCCATTTTTGCCGTTGCATTTATCGTAATTCTGTTGACCAAGATCCCTGAGAACGAACAAACTCAGAAGGCCGACTCGTCGGAGTTGACCTACAAGGGGCTCTTTAAGTTCCGCCATTTCGTGATGGGAGCCATCGCCATCTTCATCTATGTGGGAGTCGAGGTTGGCGTGCCCAATATTTTGAACAAGTGGTTGCAGAATCCCGAGATGCATTTCTTTGCCGAAGGTGTCAGTGCTGAAGCTGTCGCTGGCAGCGTGACTGCGTTCTACTGGTTGCTGATGCTCGTAGGTCGTCTGATTGGCGGTCTTGTTGGTAGCAAAGTGTCTCCGCGTGCAATGATTGCAACTGTTGCAAGTATTGCCATCGCACTTGTGGTGATAGCTATCTTTGTTCCTGCCACTACGATGATTAACTTCCCCGGCTTCAACGGAGCCAAAGGTTTTGGTATGAACCTTATTCCACTCAGCGGTGCTCTGCTCGTATGCGTTGGCCTATGCACCAGTGTGATGTGGGGAGGCATCTTCAACCTTGCCGTTGAGGGACTAGGAGCCTACACCGAGCGTGCATCGGGACTCTTTATGGCGCTGGTGTGCGGTGGTGGTATCCTGCCGTTGCTGATGAACGGTGTGGTCGACATTTATGGTGTAAGCGGCTACCAGCCCAGCTATTGGGTTGCTGTTGCGGGCTTCGCCTACATCCTCTACTATGCCCTTGTCGGCTCAAGGCCTGTCAACAAGGGCGTAGCAAAAGAGTGATAACTGTAAGAACATACTAGACCTTTGCTTGTGCACCGTCTATAACGGATGGATGCGTTGAGGAAAGCGGTAAACTTGGACGACTGAAAATATAGCAGAATCATTCTTACCTTTCTTTTCCTGCTTCTATACTTCTATGATTATTTTGCTGATATGTATTGTTTTCGGAGTACAACTCAGCATATATTTCTGGATGCTGCCACCAATACTTTGCTATTTCGTGATGTGGTTTGTCGCTTATAAACGATACAAAAACGAGAGTTACAGCAAGGAACTCCTAAATTGTTTTGAAAAATATAAGAAAGAATACCCTGTATTGTGCTTGGTTCGCTTTTGAGCGTTTGTGCTTATCTTTCTGTGAGCAGTTGTCTCTTAGTTACTTCACCACCAATCGCTGTGTCCCGATGCCTTTGTCGCTTGTGACGCGGACGAGGTAGATGCCCGGTGATAATTTCGCATCACTAATGGTCATCTCGGTGCCTACAGATTGTGTGGTATATATTTTGTGCCCGTTTAAGTCGATAATCTCAATTGAGGCGTTGTTAGGTATATTACTGAGCGACAAGTTGTTGCTGGTTGGGTTTGGGTAGAGTTGGAATTTTAGAGTCGAAAGATGATTGTCGTTTATGCCGACATTGTCTTCAAATAAAGCGTCTATCATCCAGCTGAATTTCCAGTTGTCCGACATTGGAGTGAGGCTTTCGCCGCTTAGCATACCATTGGCGTTGCCACCATAAATGGAGAAAACGCCAGGAGTGTCTACATCGGTACATTTCAGCACTATCCAGAGTGATTGTGTCCCGTCTAGGGTTACAGGGTTGTCGAGGGTATAGGTGTACCAGCAGTATGGGTAGTTTATGTAGGAACGGAAAGATGATGAGTATACTGTCTCTGACGGGTTGTCGTTGCCAGTGAGTATTGTTATGTCGTGGTTGCCGCTCTTTCGACCCATTATTTTGAGTGCTTTGAGGCTGCTGCCGGCAGTGATAGCTTTAGCAGGGATTCTTATGCCCCATATAGAGTCTTCTCCGAGGCCGTTGGGAATGTTTGAGGCGCGGTTCATGGCGTTGCCAGAAGTGTAGAAGCGTATGGTGTCGGCTTTCAGTGGTGCGAATATTGCCGACAGTTCCAAAGAGCCACCTGTGGCCACGGTGCTGCGGGGATTGTATCGGCATCCGTCGTTCCATCTTACAAAGCGATATGCTTCGTCTGTGGCTGTGGCTGTGAGTGTTAAGGTGTCGCCGAAATTGTAGGTGCCCGCACCGGTTACGACACCGTGGGTAGTAGCGTTGCCATTCGCGTCTACAGCCGTTGTTGTTACCCTCGTTGTGGATGACGGGTCGAAACCGTCGAAGGGTTCAATACCTATAGTTGCTGTGGCGAAGTCGTCGAAATGATATGAGGTGCCGTTGGGGTGAAGGTCATAGAGCATATACCATCCGTCGGCGCCGCCTTTCCAGCCCCAGTTGAAATGAAATTTTTTCACATTGCCCTGCCATCCGTCGATGACGAAGGCGTGCCCCGACTGAATAGAGTCGTAGCCAGCATAAAGAATAGGACGACCATTGAAAAGTTCGTTTTTCATGAGCTCAGTCCATTCGTCAATGTTGTAGTCTGTGCGGAAAGCTGTCCAGATGTAGGGACTGTATTTGAAGTTGTATTTAAGGGCATTTTCTGATGAAGCCTCACCGCCATAGCCGTAGCTTGCTGTTTTGCCGCCACTGCCAAGGAAACTGTAGTTCATGTGTACAGCGACACCGACATGATAGATGAGTGTTGCTACAGAATTGATTTCTACAGCAGAACTGTTTTCATCGATGCTCGAAGGCATACTGTCGAAGAGATAGGTTGTGTTTCCATAGTCGGCGCTAAGTTCTCCTAGGCGGTCGTGTACAAATGAACAGGACCCATATCCTATGGTAGGGTGGGAGAAGTATTTCATAATCTGCGCTGTGGCTGTTGCTGTGCAACCGCTTACCGCTCGGCCTCCGTTAGAGGGGTCGTCAGGACATAATTCATTGTAATAGGGACTTTGGCCCCATTGAGTTTGTAGCATTGGTTGCACGTTGGCTTTAGTAGGATATGATTTCCCATCGTTGTTGAGAAGCTCTTGCCATTCCTCATCGGCGGATTTAGAATAGGAGGCACTACTGTTGTGTCGCACCATACGGCAGTAGCCTTCAATCCATGCATGAATATGGTCGGGCATTCCAGTTATAATAAAAGGATTGTTGTCGCTATAAGCAAGAATAGGAGAGCTGTTGTCGTCAGCAGAAATAATGATAAATCCGTTATTGTTCAAAATGGAGAAAATGTAGATGTCGTTGAAGTCAGTACTTTTTGTGATGTCGATGACATTGCTTCCTTTGGTATCAATGCCGGCTTTTTTCATGAATGCTGTCGCAACTTTATGAGCCGTTGTAGGGTCAACAGGATTAGCGTAAGAAAAAAGGCCTGAGAATGTGGCGGCTAAACAAAGTAATAATAACTTTTTTATCATGAGAAATATAATTTATGTTAGAGTATTCATTGATTATATAATAGTCATAATATATGAAAGTTGAAGATGTATCCTTGTTTGTTGTTGATTAATAATAATAAACGTTTGAAATTATGATTTGATTGATTCTAAAAAAGATTGCGATTTGTTATTGAAAGTGTAATTATTTATCTGATGTACAAGTTGTAATATAAGCTTTAGCGTTTTGTTATTCTGTGCAAATATACAAAATAGTTTAGAAGATAGGTTGGCAGAGAGATTTATTTTTTGACAGAAACAGTGTTTGATGGATTATTATTAGTATCTTTGTTTTAGCAATAATAATACATTGTGTTACGTGTAATATTTTGTAAAAGAGAGGGATATGTGTATGTTGAATGGTGTTATAATGGATAATAATGACAATGAATTGTGATGTTATCTCAGTAAAAATGATTTGAAACAAAAAAAATAGATAGATATGAATCGCGAAAAAGATGATTTGCATGCCCTAGGTCATAAAACAGAGTATAAGACCGACTACACGCCAGAGGTTTTGGAGACTTTTGAGAATCTTCATCAGGGAAACGACTACTGGGTAGAGCTCTTATGTCCCGAGTTTACAACATTATGTCCTATCACAGGACAGCCTGATTTTGCAGAAATACGCATACAATATATTCCAGATCGTCGTATGGTCGAGAGCAAGAGTTTGAAGCTTTACCTTTTCTCGTTCCGCAATCATGGGGACTTTCACGAGGATTGTGTCAATATAATTATGAAGGATCTTGTGCGACTTATGGAACCGCGTTATTTGGAAGTTATAGGCCTATTCACTCCTCGAGGAGGCATAGCAATCCACCCCTATGCCAATTATGGTCGTCCAGGTACAAAATATGAGCGTATGGCCGAGGAGCGTCTTTTCAGAAGAGGCCTTTGATGACGAAGATCGCGGCGAAGATGCCATAGGCCAGTTTCAGACCTGTGCCGGCGAGGAATCCAAGGAATGCTCCCCAAGCGGCGCGGAGAGCCTCACGTTTTTGTTTGCCGCTAAGAAGTTCGCCAACCAAAGCGCCTACAAAAGGCCAGAGAACCACACCCAGCAAGCCGGTGGGACCAAAGGGAAGCCCCACAATGGAAATCACAAGTCCTATATTGCAGCCCCATACGCCGGCTTTGCTGCCACCGTGATGTTTTGTGCTTAGAGAGGGAATCACGTAATCCATTACGGTGATAATAGCCGCTACTGCTGCCGTAATTAGTATAAAAGTGAGGCTATAGTCGACAGCGTTGCTAAAATTGACAAAGAGGAGCCCGAGCCAACTGAAAGGAGGTCCTGCCAAGCCAGGCACTACCGAACCCAGCAAACCTACCAAAATCATAATTATGGCTAGAATTATCCAGAATGTAGACATACTTGTTCGTTTTATAAAGGTTGATGTATAGGAGATATAAGTCTTGATTGATTATAGGGTAAGTCGGTCCTCCGACATTCTTTTCATGTATTGTTGAATGATGGCTTTCAATTTAAGCTCCATTTTTTTGGGATGATGGGGTAATGAATGTTTCATGTAAGGATCGGAATGGATGTCGTAGCAATTGGAGATTTGGTTTCCGTCGAACTGAATTAATGTGTCGCCTTGCATAAACTGGTAAATACCACCATTGTAGTTGATTGTCCACATGCTGTCGGCAGGGGTTTCCAAAAGATTTTGTCCAAAAGCTACGAAAGGTCTGTCGTAACCAAGTAGGCCTAGTAGGGTTGGCATAATGTCGATTTGGCTTGCTATGCCAGGTCGTACCCCACGGGGCAACTTGCCAGATGGATCATAAATAAACAAGAGACCCCTGTAAAGCCCTTGAGGTGTTTTGTATATGTCGTGGTTTGATATATTGGTATGGTCGTTTGTTATGACGAAGATGGTGTTTTTGAACCAAGGCTGTTGGCTGGCTGTTGCGAAGAATTTTCTCAGAGCGTTGTCACTATAGCGAATGCATTTGTGCATAACCAATTCCTCTTCAGGGTAAATGTCTTTGTATTGCTCGGGAATAACAAATGGGTGGTGGGAAGAAGCTGTGAATACAGCAGTAGCGAAGGGCTCTTCCATTTCGCTCATTTTTGTGGCGTAAAATTGGAGGAAAGGTTCATCCCAGATGGCCCATGTGCCGTCAAAATCGTTATTGCCACCAAATCGTTTGTCGTTATTGTACTCGTTGCGGCCGAGATATTGGTCGAAACCTGCTGCGAGAGCATAGTTCTCGAAACCCATCGATCCATTGTTGGCGCCATGAAAGAATGCGGAGTTGTATCCCTCATCTTTCAAAAGGCCAGCTAGGCTAGTGATGCGGTTAAGAGAGTAGCCTGTCATAAAGAAAGGTTCTATAAACATTGGTATTGACGACAAAATGGCAGGCATGGCATCGATACTGCGTCTGCCGTTTGCGAAGGTTTGTTGCCAAGTCAGCGACACACTCAGCAGAGAATCGATAAAAGGAGTGTATCCTTTATATTTGCCATCTTCCAAGTCTTTGTTGAAGAAACCGGTGTATTCACGCCCAAAGCTTTCAAGGATGATTATAACGACATTTTTTTTGTTGTCGAGCGATGGCAAGGAGTCGGTTACCGGGTAGTGCTCAGGGTTGTATATTAGTGTCAGTTCGGTGTCATTGAAATATTTTGGGTCTATGAAGGCTGTTTTACCGATGGTGCGTATTACAGAAAAGGGAGTGTTGAGCACGATGGCGGTCTCGCTAGGGCGATTCACATATTGTGCCGCGTCGGCTAGCGACAGGGGTCGGTAGGTGTTAATTATACCTCCACGCATAGCAATAAGTGTGACGGGAATGGAAACTAGCAGAGGAATCCAATAGGTAAAGGTGCGGAGTGTTTTTTTTGTCTCGTTTTTTTCGCTTTTGTAAAACAACCAAAGGGACGCAATGAGTATGCTTCCTATCAGAACAAGATACCAGTGCCGTCCGATTTCGGTGAAAATAATGGTCCCCAGATTGTCGTCGCCGGCAAATTCGGAGAAGAAAGAAGCCGTAGTGCGGCGTCCGGTAAATTGAGAGTAAACCGCGTCGCTAAGATTGGCAATGACAGCGATGCTATTGATGATGCCATATATTATTCTTGACAGAATATTCCACCATTGTTTTGTGCGTATAGTAAAAGGAATAAGGGCTATTATCAGGTAAAGAGCGTTGGTGTAAAATATTGCCGATGTGTCAAACCTAAGACAGCCTCGCAGCAGCATCCACAGGCTGAGTTCGTTCCACCCACCCGCGAAAAGCTCCCAGTTTTCCCATACATAAACTATTCGACACAGCATATATACTATGTAAGCAAGCAGAATATTCCAAAGTACTTTTTTTATGTTTGGAAAAGCGAAATTTTTATTGTTCGAGATAGTCGTAATATTGCTGTTTTATAGGATTATATGAATGTGATCGATTCTTCTATCAAGATGCAAAAATAAACTTTAAGGATATATTATTATTGTTTTTTTAAAAAAAAATATATTTTTGTATTGAAATTGGTTTATGCTTGAATATATTATTTTTTATATAAAATATTTATTTTGTGAGTTGTATATGATATTTAGGTTTGTAATGTGTTAATGGGAATAAACGTTAAAAAAAGTATAAAAATAGAGTAATAACAATGAATAACATTTATCAAAACTACTGATTATGAAAAAAAAATTATTAGTCATTATTGCATGTGTTGCAATGACATTGGTCGTGGTTTCTTGTTCTCCCGTTGATAGAAACATTAACAAACTTGCCAATCTTGTGGAAATGGTGGAAGAAGATGGTTCAAATTTCACCAATGAAGATTGGGAATATGTTTCAGAAGAGTATAGTGAAATCAGCGAGTCGCTTTCCAAACTACGTGATAAAACCACTAAGGAGCAGCGTAAGGAGATAGGGAGGCTGAAGGCACGTTTAGGCAAAGCTGTAGCCATGGGCAAGGTTAATTCTATTACAGGTTCCTTTGGTGGTATCCTTGACGAATTGTCGGGATTTGTAAAAGGCTTGACTGGCACAGATGGAGAATCACAGCATTTTTATAGTGAGGAGGAGCTTGACGATGCTTGGGATGAGTTGGAAGATGCAGTTGATAATGTTACGGATGAATTAGAAGATGTTTTCTAGGGAAAGACATTAGAAATAAATCTGAGTGTTTGAAACAAAAATAAACCCCGAAGGATGAATCTTTCGGGGTTTTAAAGTAATAAGACCAAATTCGACTTTGCTCACAAGTCCGCAGTAGTATTTGATTTATCGGACTCTTATTTTTTTGCCAATACGGAGTGTGGCGTCGGGCTTTATGTTGTTGAGTTTGCATAGGGCCTTCACTGAAGTGTGATGTTTGCGGGCTATCTTACTCAAAGTGTCGCCTTTCTTGATTGTGTAGTATTTGTTTGTGTTTTTGGCTTTGACTTCTGGTGCTGGTTTATCGTTGACCTCAGTTTTTGTTGTTTCCAGCGTGTCGAAGGTTTCATTGTCAGTATACATATCCTCTGTTTCCACGCCATCGGAGGGTGCGGGTGCAGTTTTGGAGTAGTCAACGGCGATGATGTCTGACTTTAGCAATTCTTGGTATACGCTACGGCTGAGGGTCTCGTTGTTTATCTTGAAAGAGCGGTCAACGTTACGTCCTTCGTCGCTAAGACTGTGGGCGAAGAGCCACTGATAGGTTTCGGGCAGGTAGAAGATGCGTGCAAGTCGTCCGTGGTTGGCGCCGGGAAGTTTTGTCCATATCAATCGTTTGCTATTGCCGCATGCGTTCATGGCGTCGACAACACGTTGCGAAGCGCCTACGCCGACAGCGCGATCAGCGGTTCCGTGCAAAATCCATAAAGGAATATCGTTGAGTCCGCAATAGTCGCGCAGCGTTCCGCCTCCGCAAAGAGCCATAGCCGCAGCAATACGGTCGGGATAAGTGCCTGCGAAATCGATGGTTCCATATCCGCCAAGGCTCATGCCGATGACATAAATTCTATTGGTATCGATGTTGTAATGCCGTTTGGTCCATTCTACGAGACTCATGACTTTATCAGGGCGCCAGCTGCTACCCGGGTTTTGGGGGGCAAGGACAATAGCGTCGATTTTCAACCCGTGTTTTTCTATTGCGTTGAGGGGACCGTAACGTTTCACCCTGTTGAGGTCGCGCCCACAGAGGCTACGCCCATGAAGGAATACTACAAGAGGTTTGGCTGTGCTATTTTTGGAGTATCCATCGGGAGTGCTTATCCAAAAATTATACGCATCACTAACTTTGCCTCTAAAAGGCGTAATCTTTTGAGCGTTGAGGGTGGCTAGAAGTAGAGAAAAGGTTATAAAAATTAGAACTTTTTTCATTGTGTTATAAGTTGTTGGGTGATATGTGTGAGTAAAAACATTAATGATGTTTTATGTCAAAGAACCTTATATTTAGAATAATGGTCATTCTGTGTTTTTGTTGGTGATTGTTAGCTTGTAAATATTTCTTCCACGAGATCCGATGACAATGCTGTTGCCAACGACGATGGGAGAAGATTCGAAATTGGAACCTATGGCGCATTGACATAGTACTTTGCCGCTCTTGCCGTCAATAATGTAGGTGCGACCTTTGGTGTCGGCGGTGAAAACGAAAAACTGGCCTTGGTCGTTGATGAGAGCTACAGGGGACGACCATGCGTAATGATTCATGTGTACGCTATACGCCACACTACCGTCATAGCGGTTTAAAGCCACGAAGTCGCCTTGCAATCCCGGTTTGTTGTTGGTGACGATATTAGTAAATACAAGGCTGTCACAGTTGCCGCTGCCAAGCAGAGGGGTGGAGAACTGACCGCCGTCAAATTTTTTGCCGCCCATTTTCCCTCGACGGCATGAAAATATTTGTTCCCATTTTAGAGATCCGTTCAGAGCGTCAAGTTTTACAAAGTGGCAATTCCCGACGATACCCTGTTTGTCCATTTCGCATGCGGAGTAAATATAGGGTCTGCCATTTTCAATAGCCAACACGGGTGAGCCATCGCTGTCGTCGTGGTTATCATAATGCCACACAGGTTTCATGGTGTTGAGGTTGACACATAGTATGCTGCCATGGTTATCGCTCACATAACCGTAATTACAAAGCACCGACATTGATGCTTCCATTCCTGCCGCTGATTTATGAAGTTTGCGAAATTGAAGTGTGCTGTGAAGAGTCAGGTTGTCACCTTCAATCAGGTATTTGTACATCGTGCCGTTCTCGCCAATAAGGAACAGAAATCTGTCTACTCTGATGGGGGAGGAGTCGTAGGCGCCCCATTTGCGCCAAGCATTCTTGTCCTGTGGGAAGAAATGAGTCATAGTATGGCTGAACAAGTTGAATGTCATTGCGCCGAATGGCCTTGTGCATGGGATGCCTTGTCCAACGTAAAGGTTGCCGTTAAGAGTCGGGTCGAGCGATACGGTACCCTTAATAGTGTTATGGGTCTTCAATGAGCGTCGTGAGCTGTCGCCGGTGTTGAAGTTAATGAAGTATATTTTAGAGGCGAGAGAGCCTATGATGATTTCCTCTTTGTCAAAATGTTTTGTCAATGCTGGCGACTCGTTGCGGAATCTGTCAATAATGCTGTCGGGCCAATTTACGTATAAAGGCTGACCTGTCCAACCCGAGCCTCCTCCCCATACACCATAGTCGGTGATACGTCCGTCGTAGTCGGTAGTGAATTTCCAGTCGACAAGAATAGTGTCCGGAATGCCGTTCACGTGGCCGCAGAAAGGGGCGTCGCGAAAGGCACCGCCTCTAAAGGTGAAAATGCCGGGCGTATTGCTGTAAAGGCTTGCAAGATTGTGCAGGGTGGCGTCGGATGTAGAGTCGTAAATTATTGTTTTCCATTCAATAGCGTCTGTCGATCCGAATAATGTGTCAGGTAACACAGAGAGGAATACTGTAGAGTCAGCGGTAGCAATGCTGTCGCCAATATGCTTCGGGGTTGCAAAGCAAGAGCTTAATAGTGTTGTTAACAGTATAATAATAAATCTGTGTCGTGAAGACATTGCGATAATCATTTTATTCATTGACGTGATATTGTCATATATCAATGCGAATTCAACAAAAATGCAAAATTAAACATTTTTTTCAAATTAGGGATGACACAATGATATTAAAATCTCGCACGACAGTTTTTAACCCAAATCGGACGTTTGAGTTTAAGTACCCATAGCGGACTTATAGCGGACTTATAGCGGACTCATAGCGGACTCATAGCGGACTCATCCCCCTCTTTCCTCTTCTTTTTTTTCTCCTTCTTTTTTGCGTGGTCATCTAGTGCCCTTAGAGGTGCTTTTTGTCTCTTTTCGCTTGCCTAACACCCGGTTTTGCCTCCTTCTTGACATTTTTCCTTGCTATCTCATCTTTTTCTACCCATATCTCTGCTCGAAAACACCCCCGTCGTTGCTATTGTCCTAAAGTGATAAGCGCAATTCATCACACTTTCCTTCAGTTGTTTATCCATACAAAGCCATTGCTTATTCTGTTACAATTAACCCAAATCGGACGTTTGGTTTTAAGGTTTTATACAGGAGAGAAAAAATGTTTTTTTTAAAAACTTTTCAAGTTTTTGTGTTTATATTCAGAAATATATGTAAATTTGCAATTCTGATTGTGGAGCTAAATTCCTGTCAATTTAGTGTAGCACAATTAGTTAATATATGTTTAACCGGCAGGCAGGAGCCATAAAAAAACAATTTTTAATCTTTATGAATTATAAAGATGTCAAACCGTTAGAGGATTTCGATTGGGGTGCAATCGATAACAACGCCGAAAAAACAAATCAGGCCGAAATCGAGCAGCAGAGCGCTGCCTACGAAAAGACCTTTAACCAATTCACAGAGCAGGAAGTAATCGAAGGCACCATCGTTAGCATTAACGACCGTGAGGCCGTTGTTAACATTGGATTCAAGTCTGACGGCGTCATCCCCTCATCGGAGTTGCGTTACAATCCCGACCTGAAGGCTGGTGACAAAATCGAAGTTTACGTTGAAAGCCAGGAAGATGCCAATGGCCAGTTGATGCTCAGCCACAAGAAAGCCCGCATCCTCAAGTCATGGGAGCGCGTCAACGAAGCTTACGAGAACCAGGAAATCATTACCGGTTACGTCAAGAGCCGCACCAAAGGTGGTCTCATCGTTACCGTATTCGACAACATCGAGGCCTTCCTCCCCGGCTCGCAGATCGACGTCAAGCCTATCCGCGACTACGATGTGTTTGTCGACAAGAACATGGAATTCAAGGTTGTCAAAATCAACCACGAATACAAGAACGTCGTCGTTTCTCACAAGGCACTTATCGAAGACGAGATCGAGGCTCAGAAAGCCGAGATTATCAGCCATCTCGAGAAGGGTCAGGTACTCGAAGGTGTTGTTAAGAACATCACCAGCTACGGTGTGTTTATCGACCTTGGCGGTGTTGACGGACTTATCCACATCACCGACCTCAGCTGGGGTCGTATCTCTCATCCCGAAGAGATCGTTCACCTCGACGACAAGATCAATGTTGTTATCCTCGATTTCGACGAGGCAAAGCGTCGCATAGCTCTCGGTCTGAAACAGCTCACACCTCATCCTTGGGACGCCCTCGATCCAAACCTCAAGGAAGGCGACCATGTTAAAGGTAAAGTCGTTGTTCTCGCCGACTATGGCGCATTTGTAGAGGTCGTTCCCGGTGTTGAAGGTCTCATCCACGTCAGCGAGATGAGCTGGAGCCAGCACCTGCGCAGCGCTCAGGACTTCCTGAAGGTCGGCGACGAGGTAGAGGCAGTTATCCTCACTCTCGACCGCGAGCAGCGCAAGATGAGCCTTGGTATCAAGCAGCTTATGCCCGATCCATGGTTGGCCATCGCCGAGAAATATCCTGTCGGAAGCAAGCATACCGCTACTGTCCGCAACTTCACCAATTTCGGTATCTTTGTTGAACTTGAGGAAGGTGTTGACGGCCTTATCCACATCAGCGACCTTAGCTGGAGCAAGAAAATCAAACATCCCGCCGAGTTTACCAAGATTGGTGACAAGATTGACGTCGTTGTTCTCGAAGTCGATGCCGAAAACCGTCGCCTCAGCCTCGGCCACAAGCAGCTCGAGGAAAATCCTTGGGATGTCTACGAGAGCATTTTCACAGTAGGCAGCGTACATCA
The DNA here is from genome assembly GCA_900316965.1 of uncultured Bacteroidales bacterium. Taxonomy (GTDB): domain Bacteria; phylum Bacteroidota; class Bacteroidia; order Bacteroidales; family P3; genus Colimorpha. The sequence goes on along the minus strand of ONEY01000004.1, from coordinate 29,821 downwards.
GGGAACCATCAGCGCCATGAACGACAAGGGCGCTACCGTTACATTGCCTTATGGTGTTGAAGGTTTCGCTCCTATGCGTCACCTCGAGAAGGCCGACCACAGCCGCGCCAAGAATGGTGAAACCCTCGATTTCAAGGTTATCGAATTCTCGAAAGAGAACAAGAAAATCATCGTTTCTCACACACGTCTCAACCAGGATGTCGCCGACGGCGAAACCCGCAGCGAAGACACCGAGGCTAAGAAGGAACGCAACACCAAAAAGACTGTCAAGAAGATCAACGACACCCTCGAGAAAACCACTCTCGGTGACCTCGACGTCCTGGTCAACTTGAAAGAAGAAATGGAAAAAGAAGCTGGCGAAGGTGAAAAATAATAGCCTCCTTTTTTGACACATTCAATATGATAAGGGATGGCATTTAAATGCCATCCCTTTCTAATTCTAACGATGACATAATCATTCCAATAGAGAAAAAAAACTTCAACCCGATAAGGACATTAGCGTATGCCCAATAGATAATAACTATTATATACCATTCAAAATACTGTTACCTTTTATGCGTTTTAACGTATAAAAAAGTTAAAAAAACAAAAATATCGTTTTTCAATGCAGCAAAATATCGTTTTTTGCGTCTATAAATTATACAAGGGGGAGAAGTGTGAGAATAAAGTTGATAATAGCTTAGGATGGTATAAGAATAAATTGTTGTTTTTGAATATATAGATCGGATTTAATCTTGTAAGATTCGCTGTTTTTTTGAAGGATGCCGACGAGATCCAATAGGAGAATAACCATTGATCACTTTCCATTAACTCAGATAACTAAAACACATCATAAATGAAAAAAACAAAAATTACTGCCGCGCTTATTGCATTCTTTCTTATAGGGGCAATGCACAGTTCCGTACAAGGACAAAGCGCACACTGTATGGGCTTGAAAAACCCCACCAATTTTGTTGTCACAGGTGGTGCCGCCAATTCGGCATGGGTGGGATATACAGGCAACAAACCCGATAGCCCAGCACAGGCAAGTACATGCACCTCATTAGGGTCGACCTTTTCCACCACACCTGTCCCTGCCGCCAGCCTCGCCACAACAACTGGTGGAACGACTTCGTGCTAGGGACAGACAATGACCGACATTAATGGGCAGCCTGACTATACTAGACGCTTTGTGATCAAAGGACCTGGTACCGATGCCCTAACAAACAACAATCTGTCGTACCTTCCTCCCGACACATCTTTCCACACCTCTATCAGGTTGGGAACACCCTGTGGCGGACATGAGGCGGAGATGTTATGCTATGAATTCGATGTCACTCCTAAGAACGCTCTGGTTACAATCTGGTATGCCGTTTCTTTGTATAAGGTTTTCCATCCCGCGGCCGAAAATCCAGAGTTTGTTATCATCGTCGAGAAAAGGTCAGGCAACCAATGGGTAAGAGCCTCTGGCGACACATTGTGCTACATCAAACAAAGCCCTACTTCCACCAATGCTATGGGAGACTTCCTGACAGGAACGTCAGATAATGCATACCTGCCGTGGAATAAGGTTATTGTCAACCTCAGCAAACTACAATACCAGCGTGTGAGAATTAAGATTGCCACTAGTGACTGTTGTTGGAGCGCACACTATGGATACTGCTATTTCGCCGGCGAGTGCCAGCCCATGGAGCTTACCGCCAACGGATGTGCGGCAGGAGAGTCAGAGAGTGTCGCCCGCATAGCCGCGCCTAAGGGAGCTATATCCTACGCATGGTATCGCAGCAAGAATGGACCCCTAACGGGTGACGATGTCAACAATGCGGCCAACTATGAGCTTATTGAGAATCAGACCGACTCTGTTTTGAACACCGTGGTCAGCAACTTCGTCAGACGCTCCGATGGCGACACATTGACACAGAATACCTTCCGCTGCAAGATGACAACCAAGATGCATGATAGCTATCCAGTAATCACCTATCTGCCCGTCACCGTGGGCAACACCAAGCCCGCTTTGGTTGTCGACAGCGTGTTGGGCTGCAACGCCAACATCACTCTTCGCGACCTCAGCTACACCCCGTTCCACAACAACGACACCCAGCTTGTCGACACCTCACTCACAAAATGGTATTTCTACAGCACACCCAATCCTACAGCGGCAAGTCTGGTGGACAGCGCTTTAGGCGGACACGCTAGCCACACTTATCCCACAGGGGGCAACTACAGCGTCAAGGTGCGCACCCGCACCGTCGGAGCCAACTGCTGGAATGAGAAGACCGTATCAATACGCACCATCAAGAACCCGGTACCTCGCGTCAATGTCAGCCGTAACGATCTTTGCTCTGGCGATACCATTATCATATCAGACATCACCACAGGCTCCGGCTACCACCGTTGGTCGATAGGAGACTCCACCTTCAATTCGCCCACGCAGGCAATACGCTTTTCGTTCGACACCATCACCGACATCACGTTGCTGACACGAGGGTCGCAATTCTATGTTGCCGACACCACAGGAGATGGAATCGCCGAACATGTCTATTGCTATTCCGACACCACATTCCGTATCAATGTGGGACAATATCCAAAGCTCACGGTACTTGGCGACACCATTGTCTGCAACGGAGACCATTCCGACGTTCAGGTCAACAGCACAGTAGAAAACTGCGATTTCGACTGGTACTATGTTATGGGCGGCACATCGCCGGCGGTAGAAAATACTAGCCATTTGGCGACAACGATAACACAGGACCGCACCTATTTCGTAAAGGTTACCAGTCCTCTGGGATGCGTAACATGGGACAGCATCAACCTATACCTTGTAAAGCCCGACCTGCAGACCGACAAAGCTCCCGACCCCGATCTTAACGAGCAAAGCACCTCTTCCGAGATTACTGTATCGCCCAAAGAGACCACAGTGTATAGCGTTATAGGTCACGGCACCAACGGCTGCAGCGCTACAGCGTTGACGCAGAAAATCACAGTGTATCCATATCCCATACTTCATGTTAGCTTGACGCCCGACTATATCGACTCGGAGAATCCGTCGGTGCAGTTCTCAGACCTATCGGAGAATTCCTCATCGTCGCTGTGGAATTTCGGCAACGGCAACACCTCGTCGACACGCACAGTAGTGTTCACCTTCACCGATCTCAGTCAGGATTCGATACTAGTGTCGTTGGTATCCTCCAATCCCTTGGGCTGCTCGCGCGACACATCATTCTATGTGCCGGTAGGCATCTTCGCTGTGTGGTTCCCCAATGCATTCACACCTATTCTTGAAACTAACAAAATCTTCAAACCCTACACAGCAAATGTCCTTGAGGATTATCAGCTCTTTATTTACGATCGCTTTGGCTCATTGGTATTTTCAACCAACAACATAGAGGAAGGCTGGGACGGAACTTATAAAGGTCACGACTGCCGACAAGGCACATATGTTTACGTTGCAACCTATCGCAGAAGCGGAGTCGAGCGCCTGATGACCCAAAAAGGCACGGTTACACTTATCAGGTAATGATGTGAATAAGGAGTGAGGATTATTGTGTCTGATAATTATTCATTAACCACTCCCATTAGCTTATTCTGTAAATAAAATAGAATATATCTATAGGTCAGACAAGAAAAGCAGGCTGAATTATCGGTCTGCTTTTCTTTTTTTTTATTGTGTATATTGTTGATTTGGAGTTTTTTCTGTTTGTTTATTAAAAAAAACTTGAAAAAAATCGTTTTTTAATGCAGCAAAATGACTATTTTTGCGTCTATATAAATGTCAACGAAAATATATTTTAAAGCAAAAAAGTATTTTTAAGTAACTTAAAACTTATATTGAATATGAAACGTTATTTTCTTTTATTAGTATTTTCCCTATGCACGCTAGGGGTGATGCAGGCGCAAAGGCCTAACTATACACAGAACCCCAACTGTATAGGATTGAAAAATCCGTCCAACTTCGTTGTTACCGGTGGTGCTGGACAAACATCATGGAAAGGCTATACCGGAGAGAAAGGAAGTGTAGAAAGCACATGTACGGCGCCTGGACTAATTCCAGGAACCACGCTTACAGCGGTGCAAGCTAGCGACTTGGAGACCGTAGTTGGAGGAAGCACGTGCGACTATCAAGTAAGTAGCACGCCTTCGTTGTCGAAAAATATTGATAATCAACCTGACTATCAGAAGAGGTTTGTTATCAAGGGACCAGGAAATGATAACGAGACACAGAACCGTTTGTCTTATCTGCCTCCCGACACATCATTCCATACCTCAATTAGGTTGGGTAATTATTGTGGCAATCATCTATTCGAGATGCTTACCTATGAGATGACTGTAAATCCGAAGAATGCACTTTTGACGATATGGTATGCCCTATCGCTGCAGAATGGACAGCATAGCTCCAGCCAAAACCCCGAGTTTGCCATTACAGTAGAGAAAAGAGTTGGCAACAACTGGGTTCTGGCAAGTGGAGACACTCTGTGTTACATACGTCCTACCCCTGCGGGATCAAATACCAATGTGGATCCATTCTATGTAGCTTCTACCGGAACTCATACAGGAGCCAGCTATAGCTGCAATGTCTACCTGCCTTGGCAAAAGGTTATCGTCAACCTTAGCAAGTTGCAATACCAGACAGTAAGAATCAAAATCGCTGCAGGCGACTGTTCCCAGAGCCAGCACTATGCACTTTGTTATATTGCCGGCGAGTGCCAGCCCATGGAGCTTACCGCCAACGGATGTGCGGCAGGAGAGTCAGAGAGTGTGGCTCGCATAGCCGCGCCTAAGGGAGCAATATCATACGCATGGTACCGCAGCAAGAACGGACCCCTAACGGGTGACGAGGTCAACAATGCAGCCAACTATGAGCTTATTGAGAATCAGACCGACTCAATTTTGAACACCGTGGTCAGCAACTTCGTCAGACGCTCCGATGGCGACACATTGACACAGAATACCTTCCGCTGCAAGATGACAACACAGATGAATGAGAGCTATCCTGTTGTCACCTATCTGCCCGTCACCGTGGGCAACACCAAGCCCGCTTTGGTTGTCGACAGCGTATTGGGCTGCAACGCCAACATCACTCTTCGCGATCTCAGCTACACTCCGTTCCACAACAACGACACCCAGCTTGTCGACACCTCACTCACACGATGGTATTTCTACAGCACACCCAATCCTACGACGGCAAGTTTGGTGGACAGTGTTATAGGCGGACACGCTAGCCACACTTATCCCACAGGGGGCAACTACAGCGTCAAGGTGCGCACCCGCACTGTCGGAGCCAACTGTTGGAACGAGAAGACCGTAGCTATACGAACCATCAAGAACCCTGTGCCACGAGTAAACATTAGTCGGAACGATATATGTGAGGGAGATACCATTATCATATCAGACATCACCACAGGCTCCGGCTATCACCGCTGGACGGTGGGAGACTCCACCTTCAATTCGCCCACGCAGGCAATACGCTTTTCGTTCGACACCATTACTGACATCACGTTGCTGACACGAGGGTCGCAATTCTATGTTGCCGACACCACAGGAGACGGAATCACCGAACATGTCTATTGCTATTCCGACACCACATTTCGTATCAATGTAGGCAAATATCCTGAACTTACTGTACTTGGCGACACCATTGTCTGCAACGGAGACCATTCCGACGTTCAGGTCAACAGCACAGTAGAAAACTGCGATTTCGACTGGTATTACGTTATGGGCGGCACATCGCCGGCGGTAGAAAATACTAGCCATTTGGCGACAACGATAACACAGGACCGCACCTATTTCGTAAAAGTTACCAGTCCTCTGGGATGCGTAACATGGGACAGCATCAACCTATATCTTGTAAAGCCCGACCTGCAGACCGACAAAGCCCGTATCTGTACAGGCGACACAGTTACGCTAACAGCAGGAAAGGCCGCCTACTTTGAGTGGAGTTCTAATCCTCCTGACCCAGACCTCAATGGACAAAGCACAGAGTCAGAAATAAAAGTCTCACCCAAAGAAACCACAGTGTATAGCGTTATAGGACACGGAACCAACGGCTGTGGAGCTACAGCGTTGACGCAGAAAATCACAGTGTATCCATATCCCATACTCCACGTAAGCTTGACACCCGATTATATCGACTCGGAGAATCCGTCGGTGCAGTTCTCAGACCTGTCGGAGAATTCGTCAGCCTCGCTGTGGAATTTCGGCAACGGCAACACCTCGTCGACACGCACAGTAGTGTTCACCTTCACCGACCTCAGCCAGGATTCGATACTAGTGTCGTTGGTTTCCTCCAATCCCCTGGGCTGCTCGCGCGATACATCATTCTATGTGCCGGTAGGCATCTTCGCGGTATGGTTCCCCAACGCTTTCACACCAAGATTGGAAACCAACAATATCTTTAAACCTTACACCGCCAACCTACTTGACGACTATCAGCTCTATGTTTACGACAGAGAAGGAATATTGATATTCTCGTCCAACAATATTGAGAAAGGATGGGATGGAAAATACAAAGGAAAAGACTGCAAAGAAGGCACATACGTCTACATCACCACTTATCGTCGAAGCGGAGAGCGCAGGGTGCTTTCGCAGAAAGGCACAGTGACTCTGATTAGGTAACGAATAGAGTGGCCTAGTAAAACATTAGGAATTAATTCAAATAAAATGGCAGGCTCTTTGATTGAGCTTGCCATTTTTGCTTAAATAAGACGGGAGAACGGAACAAAACCTCAGTCCAAGAAAACTTTTGATTTTTTTCTCTCCCAAACAAAAATTCTTACTATCTTTGCACAATCATGTCGCACTTCGATGTTGAATCCATAATATAATTTTGTATTGACAATGACTCCGGAAGAAGCACTTCATAAATATTGGCATTACGATAAATTCAGGCCTTTGCAGCGAGAGATAATAGAGTCGGTTATGAAAGGGCACGACACATTGGCCCTATTGCCTACAGGAGGAGGGAAATCACTTTGCTACCAGGTGCCTGCCATTATTAACGAAGGCATTACAGTAGTCATATCGCCGCTGATAGCGTTGATGGCCGACCAGGTGAGGATGTTGAGCGAAAAACATATCAAGGCAGCATACATAACATCGGCAATGAGCAAACATCAGGTAGATGTGGTGCTCAACAACAGTGTGTTCGGTAATATAAAGCTGCTGTATGTATCGCCAGAGCGGCTTCAGAACCGAACCTTTCTGGATCATTTCAGACAGATGAAGGTGAGTCTCATTGCCGTAGACGAAGCCCATTGCATATCGCAGTGGGGATATGATTTCAGGCCTCCATATCTAGAGATAGCAAAGGTAAGGCAATACCACCCTGAAGTGCCCGTAATAGCCCTTACAGCGACGGCGACGCCCGAAGTGGTAGAAGACATAAGAAGCAAGTTAGCATTCAGAGAAGGGCAGGTGTTCCAGAACAGTTTTGCCAGGCCAAATATAGTGTATACCGTGCGCCATAGCGACGACAAGGAGGGTACGCTGCTTAGAATAATACGCAATGTGGGCGGCAGTGGAATAGTGTATGTAAGGAACCGTAGACGCACGCAGGAGATAAGTCGAATGCTCAATGAGAACGACATTGCGGCAGCAGCATACCATGCAGGAATACCGGTAAAAGAGCGAATACAGAGTCAGCAAGACTGGATGACATCGACGAAGGGAGTAATGGTAGCCACCAACGCGTTTGGGATGGGGATAGACAAGCCCGATGTCAGATATGTAGTGCATTTGGATCTGCCCGAATCGCCGGAGGCATATTTCCAGGAGGCGGGGCGCGCCGGCCGAGATGGACAAAAAGCCTATGCAGTGTTGATTTACAGTGACGGCGACTGCATAAAACTAAGGAAAGATGTAGAGCGCGACTTTCCGACGCTGGCAATTATAAAGAACAGCTACAGAGCGTTGTGTAATTATTACCAGCTGCCAGTGGGAGCAGGAGAGGGGAGTCGATTCCCGTTCAATATCGAAGAGATATGCAATACCTACGGGCTAGATATGTATACGTTTTATCGATCGTTGACCTTTTTGGAGAGAGAAGGATTGGTGTCGATGCCAGAGCAGAGCGAGTTGATGTCGAAAGTATACATCAATGTCGACAAGGATGAATTGTACCGCGTTCAGATGTCGGACCGCACCATAGGAGATATGTTGGAGTCCATGCTGCGCCTGTATGGTGGTCTCTTCACCGATTTCACACCCATAAGCGAAGCAGTTATTGCCAAGCGATGCGGTATGGATGCGACCAAAGTCGCCAACATACTTAGTGGGTTGAATCGTTTGGAGATAATCACATACCAACCCAAGATGCTCAAGCCCCAGATAGTATTCTGCACACCACGCATAGATGTGAAAGACATCGACCTAAGAGAGGAGAATTACAAAAGGCTCAAAGAGTTGGCCGTGGTTAGGCGAGAGTCGATGATAGATTATGCCACCAACGACAAGAGATGCAGGAGTGTGTGGTTGCTAGACTATTTTGGAGAGAAGGATGCGATGAATTGCGGACGTTGTGATTACTGTTTGACAAAGACCATGGCCACAATGAAGAGTGTAGAGGCGAGAATAGAGGAGACAATGAAAGAAGGCCGAGCTAATATCAAGCAGCTAGCCGCAAAGATGGAAGGAGTAGAGCCAAAGCAGTTGACAGCGGCGGTGCGCGCGCTGTTGGACAAAGGGAAGCTGAGAATGGATGAAGATTTTAATCTTATGCTGAAGTCAGAGAAATAGCAGAGGAAGCAGATTGTTTACCATCCGCCTTTGCACAATTCCTGGTAGAGGCGCGATACCGGAAGCCCCATAACGTTGTAGAAGCAGCCCTCGATACGTTCCACCCCGATCAAGCCGATCCATTCCTGGATGCCGTAGGCGCCGGCTTTGTCCATGCAAGAGCCGCTATCGACATAAGAGATGATGTCCTTGAGACTGAGATGGCGGAACCATACGTAGGTTTTTTCGGTAAACACACATTGTCGTTTGGCGCTTTTAAGGCAAACGCCGGTGAATACCGTGTGACGGTCGCCCGAGAGACTTTGAAGCATTTGGATAGCCTCTTCGCGGCTGTGAGGTTTGCCAATCATGTCGCCGCGATGAGCCACGATGGTGTCGGCGGTGACCAATATTTCGTCATTGGCGAGAGGTTTGGAGAACGCTTTAGCTTTGAGGAGAGCCAAGCCGGCGGGGATAAGGTCGACAGGAGTGCCAGGAGGGACAACCTCGTCGACATCGAGGTCGACAAAAGAGAGAGGGAAGCCAAGGCGAGAGAGCAAGTCGCGACGGCGAGGGGATTTAGAGGCAAGGAGAAGTTTCATGGTAAAGAAGAAAGAGCACTAGAAATCGCCAGTACGGCCATGGCCAGAAGGTTTTTTGTCGGCAGAAGAAGTCTGTTTGCCGGCCTTGAAGGTCATTTCCATAGCCACTTTGCCGGTGGCGTCGTATAGTACCCATCGGCCATCCTTCTCGCCGTTGACAAAAGAGCCTTGTTCCTCGGGTTTGCCAGCGCTGTTGTAGCGTTCATAGCGACCGTGCCAGGCACCGTTTTTGTAGTTAGAGCGAGATTCTATTTTGCCGTTAGGGAAGTAGCGGATTTCTTCGCCGTCTTTTTCGTCAGCAGAGAAGTGCATAATGTAGCGAGGGCGGCCGTCGTCGTAGAAAGCCTTCCATTCGCCGTCCTTTTTGCCTTGGCGGAAAGAGCCGGTGTAGTCGATGCTGCCATCCTCATACCAAGCGGTCCAGACGCCCTCCTCCTTACCGTTGACATAGTTGCCCTCGTGGAGTTTGCGTCCCGACTCGTACCAAGTGGTCCATTTGCCCGTTTTGTCGCCATTAGAGTAAGAGCCCTCGCGCCATTTTTCGCCTGTTTCGTAGTAGTAGGTCCATACGCCAGATTCCACGCCATGAGAGTAGTTGCCGCGGATGCCGAGATTGCCGTTGGTGCGCCAGTAGAAGAGCCATTCGCCCTGTTGTTCGCCGGCGTCGAGGGAGCCACGCATATCCAGTTTGCCCAAGTTGGTCCACCATGTGGCGGGACCGTTAAGTTCGTTGTCGCGGTAGGTGCCCTCAAATTTCTTTTTGCCGTTGTCGTGCCATTCGGACGATTTGCCCTGTTTCACTCCATTGACAAAAGGGATCTCCTCCTTGAGTTGGCCGTTGGGGTACCAAGATTTATAGAGGCCATGTTTGAGGCCGTTGACGACAGTCACCTCACTTTCGAGGGTGCCGTCGTGGTACCACATGCGAGAGGTGCCGTTAGAGTGGCATTCCTCAGCGCGTTTAGCGCCATCCTCATAGAACTGCTGCCAAGTGCCGGTTTTGTTGCCGTTGTTGTCGTAGGAGCCCTGTTGGAAGACCTTGCCGTTGTGGTGCCACCAAGTCCATAGGCCATAGCGGACACTGTCGTCGCTCATCATGCCCTCCACCGCCATTTGGCGAGGTTGGCCGTCATAGTATTTGTGGTATTGAATTTGGGCGGAGACGGGAGCCAGAGCCAGCAGGGAGATGGCCAGGCCGCAGACGCGAAGAAGAGAAGGCAGGGAGATGGATATGAGAGAAGATTTCATTGTGTTATTCGCTATAAATAAATTGGATTCGAATAGGGTTGCCGTTGGTGGCCGCAGAGTCGCTGCCGTTGATGATGGCATGTTGAGCCGACGAGCGGCGGCCTTCGATGACGAGGAGAGTGCCGAGGTCGAAGCCGCTCTTTACCAGTTTTTGCATGTGTTGAGTGATGCGGAGGCGGTAGCAGCCCGTGTTTTTGTCGTAGGTGCCGTCATAGCCGCTGTGAGAGTCATAGAAGTCGGGGATGTTGACGACAGAGCCGTCTTGGTAGCATTTAAGAGCGACGATGGTGGCAGGTTTGTCGTCGGGGGAAGAGTTGGCGACAGGCAGGAGCAATTCGGCGTAGTGGATGATAGCCAGAGGGTGTTGCTGCTTGAATTGTTGAATGAAGGAGTTGAAATTGAGTTTGATGTTGGTGCCGCCCATAGGGCAGAGGAAAGTCTGGAGGCTGCCGTCCAAAGAGTCGTTGTGGTTAGAGTTGAAGATAGATAGTTGATTGTTGTAGTTGTTGATGTATTGGTTGAAGTGAGGCGATGTTTGTCCGACGACGAAATCGGTAGATCCGTTGATGATATCCCCGTTGTTGTTGTAGGTGTAGTAGGCGGTCATAGTTGTTGCCGTAGCGGCCATGTTGAAGGTAGCCATAACAGGAGAGCCGTCGTTGACGATGCGAATGCGGAGGCCTTTAACAGCGTTGACGAAGTCGTCGGATGTGGCGTAGCTTTTGTTTTGGAGGAAAGCCTTGAAGTTGTCGTTGAGAGGCAGTTTGACCACCATGCTGTCGCTTTGAGGGAGACGAACGATGTCGTCGAAGAAGACAGTGCCGTTGATGTCGATGGAGCTGTTGGCGTAGTAGGCGGAGTCCTTGAGCAAACGGTCGGAGAGTTGATAGATTTCGAAATGCAGGTCGTGGTAGGACTTAGCGTTGTCGGAAGCTGGGTAGATTTCGGACACAGCGAGAGAGAGGACGACAGAGTCGATGGAGAAGTTTTGGTTGAATTCGACGCCGTTGTCGTTGTTGACAGAGACCTGAGTGTAGAGGACAGCTTCGGAGGAGCCGAATGTAGGGTTGGAATAGAAGCCCACCAAAACATAGCGGAGGCCTGAGGTGAGAAGAGAGTCGTCGAAGACGGTGCAGGCCGAGCCGAATGCAGTGGCGGATATGCCGTCGAAGAGAGTGGCGGGGTCTTGGAGGTCCACGCCGAGGTTGGTTTCTTTCTCAGTGCAAGCCGAGAAGGCCAGGATAGCGCACAGGAGCAACGACGGAAGATAAAAAAACGATTTCATTAGGGGTTTAAGATGATTTAGGAGTTAGGTTTTTGAATGGATGGGTAGAAAGGGGAGAGGTTGGAGAAGATTAGTTATTGATGTTGCTACCGATGATAGAGTCGTAGAGTTTGTTGATGCGTTCGTAGAAGAGGGTGCGGTCGGGCTCGTATTCGACGATGTTGCGTTTGTTTTCGCGGGCGAAGGCGAGGAGTTCGGGGTTGACGTTAGGTGAAGCCACCACGATGCCGTGGGCGTAGCTGATAGCCGCCTTGGTGAGGGTCATGTAGTCGAGGTTTTCGAGCATGCGGAGGTCTTTGGCTGTAGCGCCGTCGGCTTTGAGCTTGCGTTCCATATCGGGGCCGAAGTTACCTTCGAAGGCGTCGTTGGTGAGGGAGAAAACCGTCTTGGTGCCGGAGAAGAAGGCGTTTTCCTTGTTGATGCGGCGCAGGTAGAAGGGGATCATGCAAGAGAACCAGCCGGTGAAATGGATGAGGTGAGGTTGCCAAGCCAGTTTTCTCACGGCTTCGAGGGTGCCGCGTCCGAAGAAGAGGATTCGCTCGTCGTTGTCGGTATAGAATTTACCATTTTCGTCGAAGAAGCCTTTGTGGTTGGTGAAATATTCCTCGTTGTCGATGAAGTAGACCTGCATGCGTGCCGAGGGGATAGAGCCGACCTTGATGATGAGCTGGTGGTCGGCGTTGTTGACGATAAGGTTCATGCCCGAGAGGCGGATGACCTCATGGAGTTGGTTTTTGCGTTCGTTGACATTGCTGAAACGAGGCATGAAAACTCTAATTTCGCGTCCTTTTTCTTGAGCGTAGGCAGGTAGATAGCGACCGATATAGGAGTTTTCGCTTTCGGGCAGGAAGGGCATAATTTCCTGATTGACAAATAGTATTTTTCCTTTTCCCATGGTAAGAATATTCTAAAACTAAAATGCAAAGATACATAATTACAGTGGATTGACAAAATTTTTTTCATTTATGCAGTAATTAAAGATAAAGAAATATGTTAAAAAAGGGGTATAGATGAGAATAGAGATGTCGCAAATAAATTTTTTTTGTATTTTTGCCTTTTGAAAAATAAATGGATATTTTATCTAACAAACACAGTATTAATTAAATTAGTCATGTCGAATAACTTTGACTTCACCGAAAGCGAACGCGCCTACATCACCAAGGCCGAACAATATTGCGCTGCCAACGAGCAGTGCCGTTCAGCGGTGAGGGACAAGCTGATGACGTGGGGTGCCGATCGAGAGCTCACAGAGCGAATCACCGAGTATTTGGTAGATCAGTCGTTTATAGATGAGGAGCGTTATTGTAGGATTTATTGTGACTCGAAGCTACACTTGCAGAAATGGGGTAGGTTGAAGATAGCCTATCAGTTGAGGAGCAAGAGGATAGACAATGCCACTATAGAGAAGGCGTTGTCGAATATTGACGAAGAGCAGTACAGTGTCATTCTGCAATCGCTAGCTGAAACGAAATCTCGGACTCTAAAGGATGAGGATATCAGGAAACGAAGGAACAAATTGTCGTCGTATCTTTCGTCGCACGGATTCACGATTGGAGAGATAGAGAGTGCCGTAAGGGCAATCTACGACCCACAATAGAGAGCGAAGTCCCGCTGACGCATTGTCCGAAAGAGGTGGTGGCGGAATGTCGCGCTATCGCCGTGTGATGGAAGAAGGCGCGTTGAGACGCGGATTTTTTTTTGAAACAAAATGTTAAAATAAATATTGCTAACAATGACAAAAAAAGTACTTATTCTTGCAATGATGTCGCTAATGACCATTGCCGCTGTAAATGCCCAAGACCAAGAGGGGGCAAAGAAAGAAGGAGAGTGGGCTACCACATCGACGCCAGCGTTGAAGATAGGTGAGTTTATGTTTAACAACTGGTCGTCGTCGGGCAACTCGCAGATAGATGTCACCGGAACATTTTTCGGCAATTATAAGTTTACCCATCCCAAATATGTGTGGGACAATATCGTAGACTTGGCCTATGGTTATGCATGGCAGGACCTTGCCGAGGGAGACACCCTGTTTGAGACCAGACGCAAAAGCAACGACAAGATAGACCTTACCAGTGCCATATCGTGGAAAGCCTACAAAGACTGGGGCGCCAGCTTCACGGCCAACCTCAAGACCCAGTTTGGTGCAGGCTACGAGTACAGCGGTATTGGTGCCAACCAGACTCAGAAGCAGGTGTCGGGCTTTTTCGCACCGGCATATTTGACGACGGCACTTTCGTTTGAGCACAAGAAAGCCAACTGGTCGGTGTCGCTGTCGTTCTTGACCGGAAAGACCACCTTTGTGTGCAACGACGAGCTGATAGACAGCAACTATACCTATGGTGTGCTACAGGAGGATGATTTCCGTTTGGCCGACGGCACGCTGAATCCCGCACGCACATACAAGCATGTATATTTTGCCCTTGGTTCGTATGTCAAGGCCATGTATCTGAAGAAGGACATACTTCCCAACCTAGACTTGTATGCCCGTCTGGAGCTCTTCTATGACTACAAGAAACCCAAAAACATGAGTTGGGGTGACGATATGGAGACGACATCAAAATACTCACTTGTCGAGGAGGAGACTTGGGATGAGCTGAAGGGCTATGGTTGGATGAAGAAACGCGCTTTTGAGACCGACTTAGATTTTGAGTTGAAGCTCGACTATCGCTTCTCCAGCTTCCTGTCGGCCAATTTTGCTCTGAACACAAAGTGGGACACCGACTTTAACGGTATGGGCAAATGGGGTCACTGGCAGATATATCAGATGGCAGGAATACAGGTGTTCTTCAACTGGAAGACCCCGAAGAAATAAAAGTAAAGCATGTGAGAAGCTTTGCTAGAAGATAAAACGGAGGGGCTTTGAGGAGGAACCTGAGAGTGAAGAATCCTTTGAGCGCCGCCGGAGAGACAAAAGAGAGGACTTTGAAAAGAGGTCCTCTCTTTTTTATGCTAATGTTAACTGCAATTGGCCGTTAGGTCTAACGATAGTTTTTTTGAGAACGAAATGTTTGTTTCGTGGGGATTTGCGTGTAAACGAGTCTAGGGAGAAAGGTCTATTTATAGACAGATTAGGAGCGATGAGATTGCTATCGGCAACCTTTTCTTTCCATGCAAGTTGTAATTAATCCTTGAATCATTTCATCGTAATTATTATATGTGTCGCTAGACTCTCCAGACACCTCTATGCGAGAGTCACCGTCGTGATAATAGATATATTTCCAGTACCATTCATTACCATTAAGGTTTACAATCACACCAGATTCGTCGGATTCGGCTGGTGGCTCGTTGAGGCTAAAGATAGTTCCACTGGGTTGATAATAGCCTTTGGGCATAACTGTTTTTTTTACGTCAATTTTGCATTTTTTGCATATTTCCTGTTTCCGTTTTTCTCGTTTAGCTTCTTCGACACCTTTTTCATACTCATAGTTTTCATAGTCGGCACGGGAACGCTTATCAAATATTTGGGATGCGTTAGAGTAGATGGGACGATACCAATTGTATAGATCGGTGTAGGCTTTGTCGATGGCAGCCTGTATAGCTTTGTAGTTTGATGGGCCCATACCGTTTGTTCCGATATCCTCGATAGTTTTTAAGACATTTTTTTTGTTGCCTTCTATTGTTGAAGGCGATTTGAGCACATCATTGGAGCTTAGTTGTTTATAACAATCGTACAAACCAAGGAATCCACAACGGTATTTCCAGCCGGTCGTATTATTATATGCTTTATCCATAATGGCTTTTTTCTGACTTTCGTGGGACGATTCATAGTTTAAATCGGAGGCTATTGTCGAGAACATATCAATAGTTTTTTTTGAAAGCTGCACTGGTTTGTTTAGCGTGGTTGCGAATGACCATATATTGGTCGCACAGTTGTGAATACACGGTCTCAATGCGTTTCCTCGCCTTGACGAATGGGATGTATGTCGGTCTCCAGTCCTTCTGGTTAAGGCGGTAAAGACATTCAAGCTTGATGTTGGCCGTCTCGAAAAGGTCGAGATGAATGGTGGCGCTGATGTACCCCTTGTTGCCGAAGATACTGCAGCTGTGGTAAATCGGCTTGATGTCCTGAAGGTGGTGTATGTCGTGGACACTGGCCTTGGTGAGGTCATACGAATGAATGACACCACTTAAGCCGCACAGGGCGTGAAGTTTGTAGCCGAAGTAATATACTCCCTGCGAGGCTCAGTAGCCAAAGTTCGGAGCGATTTCAGGGGTGTCCTTCCCCATCTTGCATCGTTTGCCCGCGACAAACGGCAAACTTCCACGGGCTGATGTAATTGTTTTTTATTTCAATTACAAAATTACCGAAAATCTGCAATATGCACAACTTCTTCTTCATATAGTTATCAACAATTCACTTGTTATTAAATTCCGCCAACGGGTTATTTAAGAAGTGTTAAAATAATGTTAAACTTCACCTCCTTGTCACACAATTCAAAAATTTTTACGTCTAATAAGGCAAAAAGAAAGAAACAAACGAGAATGCGCGATAATAATGATTATAACAATATAATTGCTATAATAACGTTATAAAAACATGAATATGAAGTAGATTGACATAACGCCCAATGCCAACGCTGCAGCAAGAAATAGAATTCAGCGATCTGCTGAAACGCAACTACCAAACTATTAACAGTATCTGTCTCAGGTTCTGTGGTGGTAATGCATTCTATTTCGACGAGTTGCGACTAGAATGTGCCTTGGCGATATGGACAGAGTTTAGTCATTACGGCCTCGACCGTTTCCGTGGCGACAGCACAGATGCAACATGGATATACCAAATCTCATATCACGCCATTGTAGATTACTTTCGCAACCCCAATCACCAAGAATTCCAGTCCGTCTGCGACCTGTACGGTTTGGAAAACCTCTACGGAAGTGAATTGATGAGCCAAGCCCGCGACGGCTGGAGTCTGATCGACGAACTCTCGGAACAACTTGACTACAAAGAACGTAATCTACTGAATCACTACCTTAGTGACGACTCTTATAGCACCATATCGCGCACCGAAGGCATCACACAGAGCAACGCTCGTAAACGAATGTCAAGACTTTTAAACAAATTGAGAATGCTAATTCATAAATAATATTAACCAGCCTATTTCTTACCTGCGGTGACGTTGCTTAGGTTCGGCCATGTGAGCAAGCTCCCGCTGCACTCACATAGCGCAACGTTCCCTCATTATCAATCAATTGCTGGGTGGTAAAACACTGATTATTAATGAAAATAAAGAAAAGAAAATTGGAATTATCCAAACAAGAGGAAAGAGGACACATTGCTGCTCGGGGCTGTGACGCAATTGAAATGAGTAACATTTCAGAAATCCAGCCATTGGCTTCCACCAAGTCTGCCATGTTCGACGAGGTAACAAGCCGAATGCGTTCTGCTCAGAGGCTCATGGATGAAGTTGCCTCGCGAATACCGCCGTTTTCCCCAGAGCAAATTCATGCCTTGGTTGAAGGCGACAATATTCCTCAGTTCCAACTTCGCCGTCGATGCGACCGCTATCTGCTAATCTTCTGCCTGTTGCTCCTCGCTCTTGCGGCAAGCATCTTGTGGCATACCGACACATCAGCTCTACGCGCACCACAGGTGCTTGTACCAGTCGCCATTCTGTCCGTCGCCGATTTATGGGTGGCTCTACGTGCCGCCCGTAGCCTGTGGCTCATGAAGCAGACTCTCCGCCTCCGCCCTTATCCTTATCGTATGTCCCGCTATGCCGATAGGCTGAATCGGCTCTCCCGTCACCGCCGCCGTTGGATTGGTTTTGTCCTCGCTGGCAGCTACAATTCGATTCCCGATAAAGACTACCGTCGGCGGGAGTTCTTCTCTCTCCGTCTTCCTTCATATTCCATTGCTGCTTGCATTTTTCTGTTGATTGTCCTGAACGCAGACAAAGCGTTTGCCGCCACTCGCGACTTTGTTAAGGTCACCACCACCTCTGAGAAAACCGACGATGCGATTTGCGATACTATTAACAATACAATCGAGCAGCTATGAAACGTCCTTTTAATAAAAAACGCTTTTGGCTGATCATAGCCATCCTTGCTCTCGTGGAGGCTCTCGTCTGCTACATAGCCATACAGTGGAAATACATCTTCCCTTCCAACGAGGTCAGCGAAATATATGCTCGTTATGAGAAAGTTGAAGGTATCGATGTTTCTTTTGTCAAGGATTATAAAGTAAATGACACCGTCTTTGTCGATGTCACACTGTTGGAGGCAACAGATTCCGTTATTTGGACCACCCTAAAAAAAGATTTTGAAGTACCCAACCCACCTCCTGACGTCCAGCAATTCATAGACAACGGAGAAGATTTGATTTATGTAAAAGTAATTCCCAAGTCCACCACCACAGATACCATCCTCGACTCATACTCCAATAATCTTCTTGCCATCTCCCACTTGAAGCGCACATTAACAGTTTTCCACATCAAGAATAAGGAAGAACTAAACGCAGTAAGACACTACAATTACGACAAATCTACTAATCAATAAAACAGATATTATGCGTAAAATTTTCATTACCATCGCACTCTTTGCAGTGCTCGGAACGCTGGCGGTCAGTTGCCAGAAAGAAAACATTATTGACGACACCTGTGTCGTTGCTGAAAACGGTACCGTTTTCACAGTGAGTTATTCGGTTGACGGAGCGACCCACCATATCACGCTTATTGGAGAAGACGCATGGCACGATTTTCTGAATCGTATGTTCGCCTTGGCGGAAGAAGGACATGAAGTCAGTTTCCGCAACGAGGATAGAGCCTCGCGTGTTCTTTCCTCAAAGGATGTTGTAACCTACACCACCACCAATCACGATGATGCCTATGCTTGGGCAGATAAGATGTCAGACGAAGGATATACTGTAACTATACGCTTTGACAAGGAAACAGGAATATATACCTGCAATGCGATAAAATAGTTTACAAACAACTATATGTTCGAAATATCTACTAATTAGTTAATGATTAAGCTGTTGATTTTTAATATTTAATTTATGTCAAAAAAAACAATTTTACTGCTGATTTTATTTTTGCCTTTTTTAAGGCTTGCTGCTCAAATTTCTGAGATAGAACAGATATTTCGCTCACCGGACTACGTCCAGTACACCTCGATTGTGCGCAATTACAATGAGACATACAATGTCTTGACACAGTATGGCTATTTTACGAATGCACCTCGTGCAGACACAATCAAAGGGTATACTTCGTTTATGATTCAAAACACAACTACTGGCGATATTAAGCACATTTTTGATTTGCCAAAAGGGTATAAAGTCAATGATGTCAGGTTCGTTACTCTTCGTAAAAATGGTACTTTTGAACCTGTAGACTTTTGCTGTTTCTGCGGTACAAGAACAGAACTTGGAAATCAAGGGTACTTGACACACGGGTTCGCTGGTTTTTTCTCTATGGATGAAGCCTTGAGTCCTTCTTCTTCTTATACAGTAAAAGTGCGTGACGTAGAGAAAACGAAAGAATTATATAGAATGGTATGCTATGCAGAGGAGTATAGCCTTTATTATCATATTCAAAACACATTCCTAGACAATGCTGTTCTTGATATCATTGGACTAGATGACTTGGTTAATGCTCCGTCTTGTTTTTGTAGAGCCAAATTCTACCCCGATTGTTTGGGAAGTGTTCGATGGGATAACAATATAAGAACTAATACTAATGAAGTGCTTACAGATATCACTATCACTGATGATTATGTTGTTACCGTTTCAAACGATATCACAGGAATTGAACAGTGGATTAGATACAGCGGACAAGAAGACCACCTAATTATGGGAGGATTAGAACTGAACGATAGTGTAAATGCAATTCTTTTTACACCTTTGATTATTGAACCCGAGTGTGATAGTTATAATGAGATTGAGAAATTCTTCAGGTATGACCCTGCAAAAATCTGTTTCACAACAGGCAATGGAATAGAGGTAAGCTATCATATTAAATTTGAGAAGAACGAAGGACTCTTCAACAGCCAATACGACTATCCTAACGGAAGGCTTAAATTTTTAAGAGGAGCATACCTTGAAAGCACACCTTTGGTTAAGGAATTAATCCATTTACCATCAAACAATGCTACGGCGGTTCTTTTTGAAGAACATAACTCCGACATTGTTTCCATTTTAACTTGGAACAAAAACAGGTATTGCAGATATCCAGTCAAACAGTATTTGGATGATGGTATTCTATTCCAATCCATAACACTTCAAAAGAGGAATGGTTATGAGCATTTGTTCTGGAGTGGAATGGAAAAGAATAACATTTTTTCACCATTGTATCTGATGTCTCAAAGAGGGGAAAATGGTGGCGGATATGAACAGAGCTGCCATAAAGAAAACGATGTTGAGGCTCAACCTATTACTGTAGAACATCAACTTATCGAAAACCAATTGCGTATTATTCACCGATTCCCTTATGATGAAGTTACATACCCTGTAACATATATTCCTTTAATAGATAATGAAATAGAAAAGGAATTTCCTTGTGTTAAAGAATAGTATGTGGGCAAATTGAATAGCATTTTTCAAGTAAAGTAAAAAAAATTATGAAAAAGTTATATAGTATACTAATCCTTGCACTGTTTGTAATGCCAGGAATAGCCTTGGCATCAACGATAAGTCCGTCGGATGTGGACGACACAATACCTGCAACCCCGCGTTGTGACAAATATTATTACACCAAGTGGTTTGACGATTGTCCGAACTGGCGACCTAATGGTGTATGGGACAGCTGTTTCTGTTTTAAATACAAGTTTCATCGTTATTTGGAAGGTGCGAATATTGCCAAATGGGAATATGCACACAACAGACATATGAAGGTGAAGGGATTGGTAGCAATGGTGCAAAATTACAATCCGCCGACTGTCGACACCGCCGCTGTTGTACAGAAACTACCCGAATATCTTTATCTATACCAGATGACTGCGGCTGGCCATCGGGTATTTCAGGAAATTGACGATACGGTCCGACTTCAACTGCTTGACTCTGTGAGGTGGGATACGGCCACTGCGCGTGTAATGGAGCTCCGTCAGGGATGGAACGATGAGTATGTCCAATACTGCTATCTATACGAGGCATATTTTGAGCAGCCGGTGTGGGTGGATACCGAATTTTTTATTGTCGGTTCTACAAACAGTGGGTATAATAGTGTTAACAGTAACGGAAGAATTCCTACTGTCTATGTTGATATTATGGATTTAGGCGAATATATGTTAGATCCCAAAACAGGATGCGACATAAGTAACTATCATGATTTGATAGGTTCCGATGGACCGTTATTCCAAGATCAACACAGCTGCCATCTTCCAGGCAGGCCGTATGCCTTTTGGGATAATTGGTTTAGCCCTGCGCTTGGCGGCGTCTGGATGAGCGACTGGCCCTACAGCCCTGTGGGATATTACCTTGTCATTGTGGACAAATGGGACCTCAATGCCATGCCTAATGAGACGGGCTGGGGCGAGGTGCTTGGCGGCGGACGCTTCCCCGACGAGAGCGACGACACCATCACGGCCATTCCCGCACCGGGCTTTGCCTTTGTTTCGTGGAGCGACGGCGTGACCGACAACCCACGCGTGGTGCATCTTATGAGCGATACGACAATCGTCGCGACCTTCCAGTGCACTCAGCAGTTCAACTTGCAGGTCTCTGCATCGGGCGAGACGATGGGTACAGTCACTGGCAGCGGCACCTACTACGCCTCCGATGTTACAATATCTGCAGCACCAACCCTCGGTCACAGGTTCTTGCACTGGAACGATGGCAGCACCGAGACCACGCGCATCATTCACCTCGTCAGCGACACCGCTTTTGTTGCCTATTTCCAGGATATCAGCAGCCAGATGTTTAATCTCCAAGTCTCTTCGGCAAATGTGACGATGGGCAACGTCACCGGCGGCGGCAGCTACTCGGGTGGCACCTACCACACCATTACCGCCAATCCTTTTGCAGAGAGATTCCGTTTCACGCACTGGAGTAACGCCACTGGCGACAGCCTTACCGACAACCCCCTCACGATATACCTAACCTGCGACACCGCCTTTGTCACCCACTTCATTGAGCTGCCACTATATCACGTGCAGACAGCCGTCAACAACGTTGAGTGGGGCACAGTTGAAGGCAGCGGCACATACGTGGGTGGCGATGAGGCTATCCTCACCGCCACCCCGGCGATGTACTGCATCTTCGACGGCTGGTCGGACGGCAATGAAGATTCGCCCCGCACCATCACCGTCACGCAGGACACTCTCTTTACCGCCATCTTCTCATTCGACTCGTCAAGCATAGGCATCAATCAAGCCGCTACACTGGAGCTCTCCGTCTCACCCAATCCAACAACTGGACGGCTAACAGTGCAGCTGAACCAACCAGAACCGTATGAAATGACAATCTACGACGTTAACGGCAAGGCCGTAATGACCAGAAAGTGTGAAAGTCAGTTGACCGAGATCGACATCAGCACACTTCCCGCAGGACAATACCTCCTCGTGGTGTGCACCAAAGACAAATACGGAGTGAAGACAATTGTGAAGAAATAATTCCAGCCCTCAAACACCCGTAGCCCCAAAAAATGCCTCTCCACGCACTCCACAGGAGCTTGTGTCATACCTCAAACTCGTGAAGAAATAGCCAAAACAATCCGTGGTTAGTGGGCACCCACGCCCACTAACCACTTTATTTCATAGATGTATTATCACAAAAAAAGAAACAAAATGAGCAAGAAGACAGAGTATAAGATTTTTATCAGTTGGTCTGGCGAACATGGGAAGACTATCGCCAAAAAACTGAAACAAGGAATAGAAAACGATATTTTCCCCGGCAAAGTGAAGTGTTTTGTTTCCGACATGAATATCACCTGTGGTGAAGATTGGAAAAACAAAATCAATAATGTTCTAAAAGGTGCCCAGTTTGGTATCGTGTGCGTCACCAAGGACACCGTAAGATCCCCTTGGATTCACTATGAAGCTGGTGCCTTGGCAGGGAATGACATTTTAACCATACCGTTGCTTTTCAATTGTAGTGAAAAGGCAATACAAGGAACCCCGTTACAAGACAAGCAATGTGTCCAGTTTCATGACAATGACCAACCCCGTGACAGATTCCGGTCTCGCGATGGTGTACAGTTCCATGATAGGGTAAAATTTTGCAAGATGATTTCTGACATCAATGAAGAATTAAAGTTAATCGACATCGATAAAACACAACTGGATGAAATCTCGAAAAAAGCCTATGTAAAACTTCAGAGAGACTTCAAAAAGGTTTTTGGCAAGTTGAAGGGGGAAGGATTCTATAATACCGAATACATTTATCCTAAGGAAATTAGTACGATTAAAAGGAATACGGTTTTTGTCAGTGCACCAATGAGCACATTGTCAACTGATGATTATCAGTTGCAGCGCAAAGAATTAAAAGAAATAGTTGGGGCATTATCAACAATTGGATTCTCTGAGGTAACTTGTCCTGCTGCTGAAATCGAAGACAAATCGCATTTTGAAGGGAAAGATGTTGCCGTAAAGAATAATTTCAGGAAACTCAAACAAGTCGACAGTTTTGTTTTAATCGTTGATAAACCGCGCCCATCCAGCTCTTTTGTAGAATTGGGTTATGCTATTGCTTTATGCAAAAAAACAGTTATATTCTACAAAAAAAGCCTTCCCTATCTAATCAAGAATGCTGGTGACAATATTCCACACGTACGTGTTCGTCAATACTCGACATTCGCTGACCTTAAGAAAGAAATTCTTTCCAACAAAATGCTTCTTTTTAGCGAGGATAACAATGAATAATTAACTAGACTAATAATGACTAAAACCATTTTTGTTTCAACGCCAATTACTGGGTTTGGCAACATTCAAGACTTCTTGTCATTTAAA
The DNA here is from genome assembly GCA_900316965.1 of uncultured Bacteroidales bacterium. GTDB lineage: Bacteria > Bacteroidota > Bacteroidia > Bacteroidales > P3 > Colimorpha. The sequence goes on along the minus strand of ONEY01000004.1, from coordinate 6,118 downwards.
GAACATGCAGTGTCGATTATTGATATGCTTAAAAGTTTTGGGCATTCAGTTTATAACGAATTTGAACATATTGATAGCGATAATTGTTTTGACAGCCCAAGCAAATCAGTTGATGAAGACTTTATGAAAATCGAAAAGTCTGATGTTTTTTTACTGATTCATCCCCGAAGAATGCAAACAAGTTCATTGATTGAATTAGGTTATGCCTGTGCCTTACAAAAGAGAATAATCATCATAGGCAACTTTAATGATCTCCCATTTTTGGCTAAAGGATTAAGCAAGTCCAGCATTAAGGCTCTTCTGCTGGATTTTGACATCAACATTTGCAAAACGTTGTTCAACGCTTTACAACAGATAGATAAATGATGTTTATACTGAAATTGGTTATGGTGAGGCAGCTCATCCATCAAAAACCTGTCACATGTCTCAAAATGGTCAAGAAAAATCAAATCAACCATGGTTAGTGTGCGGCCACACAGATTAACCACTTAATTAATGTAAAAAGGCGGGAATAACCGTCAATTCACTCTCTAAACCATGCAGTTCATATAGCAAAGCCCCGCACAAGTTTGGTGCGCCGTTGTGTCGGGGCAAAAAAGAGAGGGTGCCCAAGCAGGGAGAGCGTGATTGTATTTAGAAACTCGCAACGCACGCTTCCCTGCCGTCCCGCACCCGAGGCATAGAGCAGTTGCTCTACATTGCTTTTAATAACGTAGATCGACTAACTCTATTGTGTGGCAGTAGAAAATGTTGCGCAAATCCACACAGTGCTACAGCAACCGCAATAGCTCTCGCGAAATAAGAGCTTAACAAAAAATAAATACAACAAAAAAATGAAAAAAAAATCAATAATCATACTGGCTACTTTCTTTTTCTCGGTTTTTACGGCAAGTGCCCAGCTTGTCATCAAAAACGACGGTCGAGTTATAGTTGGTCCCGACACCCGCCCGGATGACGATATGTACCGAGTTCTTTCAATGTCAATTCAAGGAAGGCTCGGGGAATTCAATGCTGGTTCAAAATTGGCATTTGGTGATTTCGGACGATATGACCACAATGGTTGGAATGTGTTCATAGGAGAGTTTGGCACGTACGATTCAGATATTCTGTGGTTGCATGGAAAAAAAGGAGTCAAAATGTCTGCCTTTAATGGTGATTATATTGTTGCAGAATGGAACTATAATGGGCAAAGGGATTATCTTCCGCGGTTTACCATATACGATGGTGTCAGACTGGATAGGCTCTCCGTCAGTTCTGATGACAACCATAAAAGTTCAATCAGAAACATTCAGTATGCACTTCCAAGATTAATGCGGTTGAATGGTGTTACATATAATTATAAACCTCTTGATAATATTCAACCTGTTGGCAATGTTGGTGAAATAGAGAGAGCTGAAGGCTTAACTGAAAAAGAGGACTTAGCCAGACAACTTGCGACATCCGCCTTACAGTCACGAGGCTTTGGCGATACCCGTTATGGTCTGATAACCTCTGAGATTATTGACCTTTTCCCGGAGATTGTTGAGTTTGATTCGTTGGGTAACCAGTATGTGAACTATCTGGAAATGATTCCTATCATCGTGTCCGCTTTCCGTGAATTGTACACAGCCATTGAAAACAGAGGAGTTTCTTTAGATCTAATAGAGGACTACGAGGATTATCTTAGGGGGATGCAATCGGACTCCACCGTTGACCATGAATCTAGAGCTCATCGCAGTACGAACTCAAATTCCTCCATTACAAATGGTGCTGTATTATATCAAAATTCCCCCAACCCCTTCACAAGTGCTACAACAATCGAATACTTTATTCCAACAGACGCAACCAGTGCAAATATACTCGTTTTCAACTTAACGGGAGAACTGATGCAGTCATACCCCATACATGCATTCGGCAATGGGCAAGTGGTTATCAGTGGCTCCACTCTTAATGCTGGTATGTATATTTATTCGTTGGTAGTAGATGAACAAATTGTCGGAACAAAACGAATGGTATTAACAAAATAAGAATCGTCATGAAAACGAAAAAACTATTATTGTGCTCGGTAGCATTGTGTTATACTACAGTTGGTTTTGCTCAACATCAGAACGGATTCCAGTCTTTTTTCGGTCTGGAATCAACTGAATGGAACGGGGTGACGGAATACTATGATGTTCCATGGGAAAATCAATTATTGCGAATTACCAATGACACATTGATTAGTGACATGTATTTCAAGAAAGTAGAGTATTCTGCAGTATATTGGCATAATGGTTATTCTGAAGGCAGAGATTCTTCTCTTGATTTTTTTCTTAGGGAAGATACTGCAACAGGAAAGCTATGGTGTCGATTTCCGGATGGGAATGCCGATTTAATAATAGCAGACATGTCTCTTTCTATCGGTGATACAATTTGGTTGCCAAACTATGTTGATTATCGAGATAGTGTCATGTATACTGTACTGGATACACTTACACAAGACGGGTATTACACAATTACACTCATTGATGAATTTACCGAACGCTCCATAATGTTTATTGAGGGGGTTGGTTGTTCAAATCTTTTAGATTATTTACGTTTGCATATCATCGGAAGCCGGATGGTTTGTTGTCACAAAGATGGGGAATTAATCTATCACTACTCCATGGAAGGCTGGTCGGAAGAAGACTGTGTTGTTCGCCCTGTGGGGATTAATGATTGCGTAGAGAATCAAAAAGTACATATATGGCCAAACCCCTGCAACGATTGGATATACATTAATAGTGACGAATATATTGAATCGGCAAAAATCTATGATATGATGGGGCATCTGATATTGGACAATATCAGTTGTAAAGACAAAGTTTGTATAAAGAATTTACCACAGGGAATATATTTGCTATTCGTTGAGACAAATTATTCGAAATCACAAATTAAAATAATAAAACAGTAATATGAAAAAGGGTCTAATATTGTTATTATTGATTGGACTAATAATACATACCGCTTTAGGGCAGATTGTATGTGGCTATGAACAAACAAATACGTTAGAGTCCAAGACTACATCTCATATCGAAAATGGTGGAGTGTTTACTCCAAAAGGGGACTTGCGTGTATTAATTATTTTTATAACTTATGGAGGAATCTATGACACCCTAGACTTGCCAGGCTGGAATAATGGAGCATATCCGGATTGGGCGACCTCGTCTACAGAAAAGGCTTTTTATAACGATTTCGCAGAATTCCCACAAGAGATATATTCTGATAACAATCGTAAATCCGTATCAAATTTCTATTACCAAATGTCTGGTGGTAGATTTCGATTAGTGGCAGATTATTATCCTCAAGTAATCACGGTAGATCCCACGACTGTTTCATCTCGTGGAGAATTCCATAAAAAAGTTTTAGACCAAATACCAAACACTTTCGATTGGAGTCCGTATGACAACAGGGAAAACAAACCCAATTATTCATTTGATAACTCTTCGTCTCCGGCGGATCACATCGCAGATTATGTTGTATTTTGCCATAGATTTTCGAGGGAGTGGAACCCAATACTACCTCCAGGATGGTTAAAATCAATCTATTATGACGGAGTATCCTCTACTGGAATTAATCAAACTTATAGTGGTAATAATATGGGTAATTATGGAGTAAGGGAAGGCTTTTCTCACACGAGCGGCACTATTAATCCAATTGATATCTTCCCTCACGAAGTTGGGCATAGCCTATACGATGCTCCTCATTATGCAGGAGGAAACAATGTGGCAGGGAACTACTTTTATGAGCCCATTGCTGGTTGGGGTATGATGCATTTGACTCAAAGCTATACTTGTGCCACGGGCTGGGAACGTTATATTCTTGACTGGATTCCTCAAATAAAAGCCTCTGGGATTAATTCCGATATTAGCAGTCCATCTGACTTGTCTGCAACAAATGGCATATTCACATTAAGGGATTTTATTACAACAGGAGATGCCATAAGGATCAGAATACCTACCGAAAGTGGAAAGTATCAATATCTTTGGCTGGAAAATCATCAGTGTCAATCTACATTCGATGGGAATTTCAACGGTACAACTTTTTGTGACAGTCCCATAACTGAATACAAACGTGGACTTATTGCATACGTGGAATCATATTCTCATGTTAAAGATGAGGGCTATGTGAATTTATTCAACAATGGGAATGGAATCAGATGGCTTTCTGAGGGAGGAGACTACGACTACTCCTTTAGTCTAATGCCAATATATCCAGGGGCTTTATGCAATCCATATGATTCCAATGCTACTTTTCAATTATTTAAAGGGGATAAGAATCCAATCGGTGGACAAAACAACAACGAAGCCATTAGACATGATTTTGATAATAATGGATTTATAGGATACAATTCGGACAATAATAGCACTAACCATGAGAACGAGCAAACCGAGGCTGTTCAGGTTGACAATGAATTGCCAACAGCCAAATATTTTACTGGCACAGGCTTACAATTCAAAAGTGGAGACAAGGTCGGTATTGCACGAAACCCATGTGTAAAAAACATTCCCACATATAACAAATCATTAAAAAAGATGGGAGATTATTACCTAAATGGTATATCTTTCGAGGTTTTATGTCATAACTCTGATGGAAGCATGGTAGTCAAAATACAAATTGATGATGTAAAAATAGACAAAAACGTTCGTTGGGCAGCATCCTCAATAGTACTAACGGATATTACAAGTAATAACCTTCCTGATGTAGACATATTATCTTCAGTCACTGTTGATATTGATAAAAGTGGAACACCGAATCGCCACAAAAATCCTGCAAATGAGAATCAGACTTCATCGAACATAGATGATTTTATTAACCCGACTACTTTTACTTGCAGAAATGGCTCATTTTTTAAACAAGAGTCAGCCTCAACTGTAAACGTCAAGAACCAATCCACATTGGTACTAGAGTCTGGTTCTTTGTATGAGATAGAAAATGGTGCTGTGCTGAACATTAATGCGACAGGAACGCTCCATGTAAAATCGGGTGCGACATTGAGGGTAAAAAAAACAGGACATGTTGAAATAAATAGTGGTGCTTATATTTGTATAGAAGACGGTGCAAATATAGAGCTTGTGAATGAGCTCAGTGCCATCAACTTACATCATGGATACCAACTTGGTCTAAATCCTGAAATATTTTCAGGGCAAAGCAACTGTACCGCGACGCCACTCGTCAATTTCCCACTAGCAATAGGGAGTGAAGGCCATTTCCAAGAATTCGGCAGTAACAGATTTATCCAAGACACAACGTATTATGGCAATGCCTATGAAACAGGTAATGCTATTCGAGCCGGACGAGATGTCACCACGCAGAAGCCATACGGTGATGTAATTCTTGAGAACGGTTCTCACGTGATTATGGACGCAGAAAATGACGTGTTGCTGAAATCTGGGGTCTCAGTGAAGCAAGGTGCCATTCTTGAAGTTCGTTAATTTTCCCAAATAGAAAAAACGTTCGTAAAAAACGACACCGAGATTCGTTCCATCTGTCACGGCAGGCACACATCGCGCCTGCCGTGGCTCTCTTTTTACAGTCTTGCCAGCGATTCGATGCATAATATGAATTTTTCCTTGAATCTAATTCCGGCCTAGACTCTAAAGTCAGGCCTTTTGTTTCATTTAAATTTCATTATTATGTACCAATTCAAGCAAGACCTCGCCATGGCCTATTTCGACGGCTGTAGCAAGAAAACCGCGAGCCGCCTCCTCGCCCGCGAAATCAACCTTACCCCTGGCCTCCTCAATGCCCTCCGCCCCACCGGCTACCGCCCCGCCCAAAAACGCCTCTCCCCCCGCCAACTCCAAATCCTCTTCTCCTATCTAGGTGAGCCATATGTCGTTTCCTGATTTAGGTTGACTCTTGTTTGTGATTAATAACTGATAAATGTTGACTATATTTTGTTAGCCCTATAATTTGTTTACTGTACAGGTCTTATCCCTGTCATGGGTTGACTGGAGGCCGTAGGCCGGAAGGAAACCCATGACAGGACGGCACGGGTAAAGGATATTCAGTGATACCCGCATTATCCCTGCTTTTTATTGCCATTTGCCTATAGCTGGTCCATTTCATTTCCCGGTCACCACTCAACACAGAGGCTTCGGCCGGAGTCATCATTCCA
>ONEY01000024.1 GCA_900316965.1 uncultured Bacteroidales bacterium | reverse complement strand
CCGCAGCTGAAGAAAACACCGAAGCATAATTAGCGTGGACCGACTCATAACAAAAAAGGACATGCACAACAGCATGTCCTTTTTTTTGATTAAATGACGTCCATCCCGAAACGACAACAAACGAAAAGAGATGACACAAGACGAATGCTACCGACTGGGCAAAATCACCAAGCCTTTTGGTTTCAAAGGCCAAGTGATTTTCTTTCTCGACGTGGACAGCCCCGAGGACTACGAGGAGCTTGACTCCGTATTTGTCGAGGTCAAAGGAGCCCTGGTACCTTACTTTATCAAGGAGATAAACATCAACGACAACAAGGCCACCGTCACCTTTGAGGACCTTACACCCCAAGAGGCCCAAGTCCTTGTTGGCAACGACCTTTACCTGCCCCTGGACCTGCTGCCCAAACTCGACGGCAACCGATTCTACTACCACGAGATTATTGGCTGGCACGTTGTAGACGACGAAAAAGGCGACATAGGCACGATAGCCTCTGTTATAGACTACCCCGCCCAGGCTCTGTTTCAAATCATGCTGGGCGACAAAGAGATCCTTATCCCTATCATCGACCAGGTGATAGTGAAAGTGGACCGCGAGTCCAAGACGATGTTCATCCACGCTCCCGACGGTCTCATCGATTTGTATCTGGGGTAAGCGCTCCCCCACCCTTTTACGCGCCACCAAACACCAATAATGAGTTTTTTAGCTCCTTGCCACACTTCAAAATAAACACACCTTATTAAATATACGCATATTTTGTGTATATTTGCAAGATGTAACAAACCTAAGACAAAGCTTCTATTCCTCAAAAACACAACATCTTACACTACAAGCAAGCACATGGAAGAAGATATCATAACCCCTATCAACAGCGATTATGGCGACGACAGTATTGTGCATCTTGAAGACATGGTGCACATCAGGCTGCGTCCCGGTATGTATATAGGTAAACTGGGTGACGGCTCGTCGCACGACGATGGCATATACGTCCTTATCAAAGAGGTCATCGACAACGCCATCGACGAGTTCACCTCAGGCTACGGAAAACGTATCAATGTGAAGATAGACTTTGGCGAGCGCCGTGTGAGTATCCGAGACTTCGGCCGAGGCATACCGCTGGGCAAAATGATTGACGCCGTAAGCAAGCTGAACACAGGCGCAAAATACGACAGCAAAGTGTTTCAGAAATCGGTAGGTTTGAATGGTGTCGGAACCAAGGCTGTCAACGCTCTCAGCAGCTACTTCAAGGTCATGGCCGTGCGCGACGGCAAATGCCGTATTGCCGAGTTCTCGGAGGGCAACCTCACCAACGACAGCGGCATTATCGACAGCAACGAGGAAAACGGAACCCTGGTTGAATTCATTCCCGACCAAACACTTTTCGGCAACTACCACTTCGTTAACGAATATGTGGAGCGCCGCGTGTGGAACTACGCCTACCTAAACCGCGGACTAACCCTTTACTATAACGACAAACGCTACTATTCCAAGAATGGCTTGCTAGACCTTCTGGAGCACAACATGGATGGCGACGGACTCTACCCCCTAGTGCACATAAAAGAAGAGGACTTCGAATGCGCCTTCACCCATGTCAACGGTCAAAGCAGCGACTACTACTATAGCTTTGTCAACGGCCAGCACACCACCGAGGGCGGCACCCACCAAAGCGCCTTCCGAGAAGGCTTTGCGCGCGTGGTGCGCGAGTTTTACAAAAAAGACTATGAGCCTTCCGACATACGCCAAGGCCTTGTTTGCGCCCTGTGCGTACGCATTCAGGAGCCCGTCTTCGAAGCCCAAACCAAAACCAAGCTGGGTTCCACCCATCTGGCCCCCAACAACGCCGACGGCACCAACGACAGCCCCTTCCTCAAGACCTATGTCCTAGACATCCTAAAACGTCATCTCGACAACTATCTCCACATCCACTCCGAAACCGCCGACGCCCTCCTCGCCAAGATAACCCAAAACGAGAAGGAACGCAAAGAAATTGCCGGCATAAAAAAAGAGGCCAAGGCCGCCAACAAGAAAGCCAGCCTCAACAACCGCAAGCTGCGCGACTGCCACATTCACTACAACAGCAACAACGCACGCCGATTGGAGACCACCATATTCATAACAGAGGGCGACTCGGCAAGCGGCAGCATAACCAAAAGCCGCGACGTGGCGACCCAAGCGGTATTCAGCCTTCGCGGCAAACCCAAGAACACATACAACATCAGCAAAGTAGAAGTGTACAAGAACGAGGAGCTGAACCTGCTCCACAACGCCCTCGACATTGACGACGGCATGGACGGTCTGCGCTACAACAACGTGGTAATCGCCACCGATGCCGATGTCGACGGCATGCACATACGCCTTCTGCTGCTCACTTTCTTCCTGCGCTTCTACCCCGACCTAATACGCACGGGACACGTATACATCCTGCAAACACCCCTCTTCAGGGTGCGCAACAAACAGAAAACACACTACTGCTATACCGACGAAGAACGCATAGAGGCCATTCACAACACGCCAAACGCCGAGATAACACGATTCAAAGGTCTCGGCGAAATATCGCCCGACGAATTCAAAAACTTCATCGGCAAAGACATGCGCCTCGACCCCGTGTTGCTGCACAAAGACTTCGACACAAAAGGAGTTCTGAGTTTCTATATGGGCGAGAACACATTGGAACGCCGCGAATTTATCATGGACAATCTGCGTGTTGAAGACGATGAAAGCATCGTAGTAGCGTAATTTTTTTAAAAAAATTTTGCCCATTTATATAATCTTGCTATACTTGCAAAAATTTTTCAGCAATGATAGACCACAGAAATCGCAAGAAAAAACTGATAATCAGCTACAAAAACTTACCAGACAATATTCGGGAACTCTTCAAAGACGCATATCCCGACGGATATAAGGACTATCTGCAAAAGACCATTAAACCTAATGGCGAGCCAATCTTCGTTGTTCCTCTCGAAACCGACGACACCTCGTACATGGTGAAATTCGACGTCAAAATCGACACAGGTCTCGTGGAAGAAGATCTTGACAAGGACCTCTATGGCGGAGATGAAGAGCAGGGCGAAGGAGAATTCGCACCCCTGTCGGAAGCCATCGACAAGGAAGAGGGCAACGACCATGCTGTGGGCAAAATGCGCCACGGTGCGCTTGAGGAAGTTTTCGAAGGCCTTCCCGAAGACAAGAAGGAATTTGAGATGGCTAACGAAGACCTCGAGGATGAATATGGCGACCGTCCTGACGAGGACGACGACATAGACAGCTACATTGACGGCGAGAAAGACGGCGACGAGGATATCGAGCCCGACGACGACGAGCTGCTAGACATCGAGGCACTTCTCGATGAAGCCGACTCGGGCGAAGGCATGCTGCGCGAGAACAATCCACCCGAGGAGAAGCGAGGCCGCAAACGCAAATCACTCAATCCCGACATCGAGGCCGTCAAGGCTGTGGGAAGCGAAGCAAAGGCGCTGAAGAGAGGCTCGAAAGAGAAAGCAACTGTCAAAGCAAAGAAAAGCGGCTCGGCAGCAACAACCAAAGTCAAAACGACTAAAGTGACTAAGACGGTTAAGGAGCCCAAAACAACAGCAAAGAAAGTCGTCGCCACCAAAACCGCCAAGGAGTCCAAAGCAACGGCCAAAGCGACAAAGACAACAAAGACAAAAAAATAAGCCTACGACATACGAAAACTGAAACGATAAAGCCTTCCTTGACGGGAAGGCTTTATTGTTACATAAATCTTACGTTGATAAAGTTTCTGTAAACGTTAGCGTCAACGATAAGGTTGGGGTTAACGTTGATCAACAACTTTGTTCTCGTAGAAATGCATCTCGGTCAAATATTGGAACACCGGCTCTGTCAGCATGTATTTGGGCGAATGGCCTTGGGCTATCATATTGCGTATGTAGCTCGACGAGATATCCATCATGGGCACATCGACAATATGCACATGAGGATGTTCGGCGAGGTCGCCCAATTCGCTACCTGGCCTTGGATAGACAAAAAGGTCGTAGTGCTCCAGTATATATTCATAGTTGCGCCAACGACGGAAATTCTCCAAATTGTCGCCACCCATAATTATAGAAAAATGCTTGTCGGGATATTTGTCAGCCAGATGTGCCAAAGTCACAACGGTGTAGCTTGGAATAGGCAAGTGCATCTCGACATCGCTGGCGCGCATGTTGTAATTATCCTCAATGGCCACACGGACCATCTGAAGGCGGTGGTGATCGGCGAGCAGAGTCTTACGTTCTTTGAAGGGATTTTGTGGCGACACAACAAACCACACCTCGTCAAGGTCTGTCAACTCAAGCATAGAGTTGGCAACAATGAGATGTCCCACATGTATGGGATTGAATGAGCCAAAGAAAAGACCCACATTCTTCATCTACAATACTATACAGCCGAAGATTAATAGTATTTATACTTTGAGATGATGCCGATGTGGCGAAGTTTGTTGCCACGGAAGGTGTAAATCTCGCCCACCTCACCGGCTCCGCTGATGACTTTGAGGACAGCAATGTCGGCGACATAAGATTTTGGGAAACGTTTGAAGACAACCTTAAAGACATCCTCCTTGCTCATGCCAACATGCACACCATTGTCAAGTTTCACCTCAGGGTCGGTAATCTTGCCAGCTATCATCTCCACCCGGCCTGTGGTTATGCTGCGATACATGTCAAGATAGCTATCGTCAAGTCGACGCAAAGTATTCACCGACACCGACATAGAGTCATAATAATTCTTGTAACCAACCTCACGATACCATTGCAGCTGAGTGCTGGTTATATATTGTTCCACATTCTCCCACTTGCCAATAGGGTAAATAACATAGTCAGTCAAAGAGTATACTATCATGGTATCCGCCAATACTTTAACATCTTTAACCAAATATTCAGGCTTGGCGTATGTAAGCATACGCATGGCTTTGGCGCGAGAGCTAATCTCCTGGGCTTGAAGCGACAGAATAGACGAGAACATTATCAGGGCAAGAGCAATTTTTTTCATGATGGTTGAATAAATATTATACCCTTTAACGAAGAGTATTCTATTTTATTATAAACACGATAAAAAAAATTAGCCGATGAACAGGGTATCCAGAGTATTAGCCTCTTTTGTCTATTCCTACCTCAAAACCACACATTTGGTCCATGCCGAATCACCAGCCCTGACAAGATACACTCCTGCATGAGAGACTGGTATAAGATGGCTTGAGCTCGAAGCTTTACCCCTGTATATCACACGCCCGTTTAAGTCGGCCATGGTAAGAGCCTTACCCTCACAATTCTCAACAACAATACCTCCAATTACTGTGTGAAATGTAACAAGCTTTATTGGTTCAATAACAGGCACATCGTCATTATCCGACTTAAAATATGCAATCAACACCGACTCAGAGACACCATCCTGGTTGTAGATATAAGGATTATCAGTAGATCCATTACTCCATCGCAAAAATGAATATCCCTCTTCAGGATATGCAGTAAAGACAGCCACTCTGTCATCGCAAGTCTGTGTATCACCAACAGCCACAGTGCCATAAGACTCGTTCTCTGAATATACGTTAACATAGTAAGGAATCTCCGTAAAGTTTGTGAAATATCCCCATCTGTTCCTGTATTTTGCAGCCCTATTACATGGGACATAGACAATGGTATTCCTGTCAAACTGCTTGAATTCAGACGAGTCTCTGTCATCTGGTGATGTATCCATCGAGGTAATTATCTCAATAGATGTGCTTCCACCAAAACCTTTGTCAAACTCGATTAAAGAAGGATAAAAGGAAAAATGCTTAAGATTAGGGCAATCCGAGAAAGCATCAGTTTCAATATATGCGAGATTTTCACCCCAAACCACTTGCCGAAGATTAACACATCTCGCAAAAGCACCCATATCGATCTTTACCGTTCTTGATGTCATAGCAACCTTCTCTAAGGAACTACAACCCTCAAAAGCCAATCCTTCAATCCAAGACGCATCCTCTGGTAACACAATGTTAGTTATTTTGGTGCAATCTTTAAAGCTTCTCGCATAGACTGTAAATACACTGTCGCCAAAAACAACCTTTTGAAGATTCTTGCAACCTCTGAAACTATCTGCAATCATATAAGAACGTGGGGCATTCCTAATCACCACCTCTTTTAAATTTTGACAGAAACGGAAAAGACTTGAAGCCTGCCCAAGACTTTTGACATCATATATCAAAGATGATATCATGGTTCCTGCAAATGCGTTAGATCCAATAGTTTCGACTGTTGATGGCACGACAAGTGAAGTTAGATCGTGGGGGGCGTGACAGAGATATTGCATAGTACTGTCGCGATAACAAAAACCTTCAGCGTCATGATAACCATTAAGCCATAGAGCAGAAGCTTTGGCATTAGAGGCATAACCATGATAATCGACATTGGCAATATTTCTAAATGCATTGTAGCCTATGCTATCGACCGTTGAAGGCACATAAATAGTCCCCAATGCGAAACATTCACTGAAAGCTGCGGAGTCAATCTGTTTTACCGTATATGGAATTACAACACTCGCCAAGATACTGTCACAAGTAAAAGCTGTTTTGCCTATAACCCTTACAGGAACACTAGCACCCTCGAAAGTGACAAATGGGGGAATTACCAGATCTATATATGGATTGGCACTTGATACAGAATCACAGCGGCCTACAACAGTGGCATAATTATCATGTATATCGTAAAATATCATGTCGCCTGAAGCCGACACCTCAGAATGGTTCTGCGCATAAACGTTTGTGGCAAATATCAATATCAATAGATATGAATGGATTTTTTTCATAATGCTTATTTTGAAATGATTATGCAAGGATGGTAAGATTGGGCATTCAGAGTACCACACATCAACATAAAAGCAACAATTACTAACAAAAGTATTATAATTCTTCTCATTTCCCCATTTTTAATTAAACAACATTGTTAGCTCTTTCATATATATAGACGCAAAAAATGGAAAATTGCTGCATAATATAAAAATTTTTTTTCGAATGTTTTTTACACCTACTGGTATTCAGGACTGTCAATATCATCAGTAAAACAACTAGTAAGAAGTATCAACATCTCTAAAAAACACTAATCATTTAACATTTATGAACTCGGATTATACTGATTTGACGGATTATCCGTGGATCCCGTATCATACGTGTTTATCTTTTTTTTCTTGGGTCTGTTCTTTTTTCAAGATTTTTACGTAGATTTGTAATTTTAAAAACAAACCAGAATCCAGCTCAACTGAATATTTATCAACACAAAAGACAATGGATTACGCTTCGGTCATTGCTCAACAGCTCAACATAGGCACTCGACAAGTGCAAAAAACGATAGAACTACTGGAACAAGGGGCAACAGTACCTTTCGTAGCACGCTATCGCAAAGAGGCAACAGGAAACCTCAACGAGGTTCAGATTGCCGCCATCCGCGACATATTACTGAAACTTAAAGAGATTGACAAACGCCGTGAAGCAATAATGCAAAGCATTGAGGAGCAGGGCAAGATGAACGACGAACTTAAAGCTCAGCTGCTCAATGCCATGACTATGACCGAGTTGGAAGACCTCTACCTACCCTATAAACCCAAGCGCAAAACCCGCGCCAGCATTGCAACGGAACGAGGTCTAAAACCACTGGCCGAGGCTCTTCGCAAACAATACCAATGCGATGTCGAGCAGCTGGCAGAACCTTACATCAACCAAGAAAAAGGTGTCGCCACCGTCGAAGAGGCGCTGGCTGGCGCACGCGACATTATCGCCGAGGAGGTTAGCGAAGACATAGCCGCACGCAATAAGATACGCAACATTTTCCGCCGCACCGCCATGCTGACATCCAAAGTGGTCAAAGCTAAAGAGGAGGAGGCCGGCAAATTCCAATCGTGGTTCGACTGGAAAGAGAACGCCATGCGAGCCCCGTCCCACCGTGTTCTCGCCATGTTCCGTGGCGAGGCGGAAGGTTTGCTCCGAGTCAAGATTGCGCCCGAAGAGGACGAGCCTGCTGTCGACGCCCTTGAGCGCCAATTTGTGCGCGGCAACTACCAATCCTCCGAACAAGTGGCATTGGCTGTTAAAGACAGCTACAAACGACTTATAGCGCCATCGATAGAAACCGAATTCTACAACGCTCTGAAAGAGTATGCCGACAACGAGGCCATCAAAGTCTTTGCCGAGAACCTACGCCAGTTGCTGCTGGCATCACCCCTGGGGCAGAAACGCACCATGGCCATAGACCCTGGCTTTCGCACAGGCTGCAAGGTGGTGTGCCTCGACGCGCAAGGCCAGCTGCTTCACAACGAAACCATCTATCCCTTCACCTCGGTGCGTGAGGAGCGTGCCGCCGTCGCCAAACTCGAGGCGCTAGCCGAAGCCTTCAAAATAGAGGCCATCGCCATCGGCAACGGCACAGCGGGCCGAGAGACCGAAGAAGTTGTGAAACGTTGCCGATTCAAAAACAAGATAATAGCCGTCATGGTCAGCGAAAGCGGCGCTTCGGTATACAGCGCCAGCGATGTGGCTCGTGCCGAATTCCCCGATTATGATGTCACCGTTCGAGGCGCCGTAAGCATAGGCCGTCGCCTTATGGACCCCCTTAGCGAACTGGTGAAAATAGACCCCAAAAGCATCGGCGTGGGGCAATACCAACACGATGTGGACCAAAACAAACTTCACGACAGTTTGGAAGATGTGGTTGTAAGTTGCGTGAACAACGTCGGCGTAGAGTTGAACACCGCCAGCAAAGAACTTCTCTCTTACGTCAGCGGCATAGGTCCTGCCCTGGCATCAAAAATTGTCGACTATCGCAACCGCAATGGTGCTTTCCACAACCGCGGAGAACTGCTCAACGTGGAACGCCTAGGCAACAAAGCCTTTGAACAATGCGCAGGATTTTTGCGTGTCCGCGAGAGCGACAATCCCCTCGACCGCAGCGCGGTACACCCTGAGCGCTACGCCCTTGTCCAGCGTATGGCGGCACGTGTCGGCGCATCGGTCAGCGACCTCATGGCAAGCAAAGAGCTTCGCTCTAAAATCAACATCGAGGAATTTGTCGACGGAGACTGTGGCCTGCCAACCTTGCAAGACATCATGAAAGAGCTTGACAAACCCGGCCTCGACCCTCGCGCCAAATTCGAAGTCTTCGAATTTGACAAGAATGTCACTCGCATTGAAGACCTTAAGGAAGGCATGGTACTCCCAGGCATAGTCACCAACATAACAGCTTTTGGCGCCTTTGTCGACGTGGGAGTGCACCAAGACGGACTGGTACATATATCACAAATGGCCAACCGACGTGTCAACGACCCCAACGAGGTGGTACACCTCCACCAGCATGTTCAGGTCAAAGTGCTCGAAGTTGACCTCAAACGTCACAGAATATCACTAACATTGAAGATCTAAGTTTTTTTACCATCCATCAATCCCATGCGACCTCCGATGCATTCAATAATATTTATTCTGATTATTTTCCTCGCACTTCTTGGCTATGTCCTGGCGCATGTATGGCACATAGTTCCACTTCCCGTTTGGGGCAAATGGACATTAACCACCATCTGCCTGCTCTGCTTCTGCTGCGAGTTCCTATCTTTCGGCGCCATCGACAGAATGCCGCTACCTTTAGCGTCGCTAATATATAACCTCGGAAACAAAACAGTCATCATTGCCCTCTACCTAGCCATTGCATTTCTGCTGCTCGACATGGGACGTCTTGTTCATATAGTTCCTCGATCCATGCTCCATGACAACCTGCCGTGCACCATAGTCATCGTCAGCCTCTTGGCAGCAGTATTCATCTATGGCAGCATACACTACCACCACAAACAACGTGTGGCAATAGACATCGACTCTCACGGAAAGGTTGAACAACCGCTGACTGCTGTGCTTGTTTCGGACATTCACATTGGCTACCACAACCGTCGCGCCGACCTTGCCAAATGGATCGACATGATTAACGCCGAGAATCCCGACATGGTTCTTATCGCCGGCGACATTATCGACATGAGCCATCGTCCTGTAGCGGAAGAAAATATGGCCGCCGAGTTCCGCCGACTGAAGGCTCCCGTCTTTGCATGCCTGGGCAACCACGAATACTATTCAGGCAACCAGAAAGCCCTCAACTTCTATCATGACGCCGGCATCACCCTGCTCGTAGACAGTAGCGCAAACTGCTGCGGGATAACGATAACAGGGCGCGACGACCGCACCAACAGAAATCGGGAAAGCCTGCCTCAGTTTGCTTTCGACACCACACGTTTCAACCTTCTCCTCGACCATCAACCATACCATTTAGAGGAGGCCGAAAAAGCTGGTATCGATTTCCAGTTCAGCGGTCACACCCACAGGGGACAGATATGGCCTATGACATGGATTGTCGACGCCATGTACGAATGCGCCTGGGGCAGCCACCAAAGAGGCAACACTCGCTATTATGTAAGCTCCGGCCTCGGCATATGGGGCGCGAAATACCGCATAGGATCTCAGTCGGAATACGTGGTGATGAATTTACGTTAGCCGCATCCCTGATTTGTGAATCAGAAGATTATTCATCCTCAAAACAAGATAATCCTATTAAACTAATAACCCTTTCTAAATTTTCGATTCCTTGAAACAGATACTGCTTATTAACGATGTCGTAGGCCACAGCCATGTTGGCATGGTGGCTATGCTGCCTATTCTCACCTATATGGGTCACGCAACATACAATCTTCCCACCGCCCTTGTGTCCAACACCCTGGACTACGGCGACTTCAACGTCATGGAGACCACCGAATACATGCGTGGCACCCTTCCAGCATGGCAACGGCTGGGATTCCGCTTCGACTGCGCCTGCACAGGACTAATGTTCAGCGAAGAGCAGGCAAAACTCGTATATAACTATTGTTCTCAACTTCACGAGCAGGGAACAACCATCTTTGTCGACCCCATTATGGGCGACGGCGGCCGCCTCTACAACGGCATGAGCAATCGCCAAGTGGAGCTCATGCGCGAAATGGTTGGCATCGCCGACCTCACTTTCCCCAACTACACCGAGGCTTGCCTACTTTGCGGCATCGACTATCGCCATGACGGCATGAGTTGGAGCGAAGCGCAAAGACTTCTCGATGGCATCGTGGCTCTCGGAGCCCAGTCGGCCATAATCACTAGCGCCCATGTCGAAGGGAAAAGTTGTGTCGTCGGACGTCGCAGCGACAAACCTCTTAAGGGTATTGCCCAGCAGCATGAGGAGGGACTATATTTCAAAATAGATTACGACGAAATACCCGTCGCCTTTCACGGCACAGGTGACATTTTCTCCGCCGTATTGATAGGAAAATTGATGAACGACGCCACTCTCAAGCAAAGCACCGAAAGAGCCATGAACGTCGTCAGCGACCTTATCTACCGCAACCGCCACCTCCCCGACAAGGAAGGCGGCATCCCCATCGAGCAATGCCTGGATCTGCTGTAAAAAAACAGACGTTCTACCACTATTCTTTAATAACCCTATTTGTGATTTGCATTATATTAAGCAATAACACACCATCACTATATTATCATAAAAGCAATGAAAAACAGCACTGTTATTTCCACAGAGGACATTCATTATATAAAAAGAGCTCTGACAAGCGCTCAAGCCTTTATAGACAACGATTTAGACGCCATTTGCGACGACGAGTATAAAGATGAGGCGGAAAATGTTCTTGATAGTATCAACAGCAGTCTTAATCTATTGGACAAATATCTATAAAAAGCAAGACTCTCTATGATACCTCAAATACGGCAAATGTAATTCTCCTACATGCTTTAATCGCATCGAATCATGTACTCCAAGTATCTTTTTGTCTTTAACGGATAGAAAGTCCGAGCAAATAATCTTTCCATCATCTCCGAAAGATATATATCCTCTATCGAACAGTTTATCTAAATTCGGAATCAAAAGTAGTCCGTTAAAGACATCAAGACGCTGCTTATTATCACTTTTTCGCCAAGGACGAATATGAGAAGCAACCAAAAATGGAGTCGTGACACAGTCAGTAACAGAGCATCCCTTCCAATAATCTATCAAGTGCTGCCTAAAAACACCCTGCCCTATTCTTGATTTTAAAATAGACTCCTTTTCTGTTGCATCTATGTTCTTATTCTTAAGTACAGCGTCTTCTTCTTGTATTATACTATCATCCAACTGTTTTCTATAATCAGACTGAGCATATTCCAAGAATTTTCTCAATCCTGAGCCTATATCACGCACTCCGCTTGGAGAATTGTATCTTTCCCTCAACGGGATGGTTTTTTTTAAATCCTCTATAATATAGTCCACACGCTCCTTTGTAATGCTTTTGTCCAGTCTATAAAACTGTGAAACATACCTAAGCCTAGTAATATAGTCTCTATACGTTTGATGTTTTTTAAAAGCATTTTTATCAACTAGATATTGATAAAAATCAGCTTGTTCATCAATAAAGAATTGCTCAGTACCCATAAAACACAAATCATTTTTTTAGCGTAATAAACGGTATCATCACCTCTTCCATCGATATTCCTCCGTGCTGGAAGGTGTTCATATAATACTGCACATATTGGTTGTAGTTGTTGGGATAGGCGAAAAAGTCGCCGCTACGCGCAAATATGTATGGCGACGTTATATATCGTTTGGGAAGGAAAATACGTTTGGGCTCTTTGACCTCAAAAACCTGCTTGGGATTGTAGTCGAGCAAACGGCCTTGCTTGTAGCGCAAATTGACCGATATGTCGCGGTCGCCCTTTACACGCACAGGATTGTCTATCTTCACCGAGCCATGATCGGTGGTGATGACGACATTGGCATCGTGCTCGGAAAGAAACTTGATAACCTCAAGGAGAGGCGAATGCTCTAGCCACGAAAGCGTCACCGAACGGTAGGCTCGCTCGTCGTCGGCAAGTTCACGCACTATGTTGCTGTCGGTACGAGCATGCGAAAGCATATCGATGAAGTTGTATATAATGATGTTCAACTTGTTGTTCATCAAATTGGGAAGACTGTCGACAAGACGTTTCCCGTGTTGTACATTGAGCACCTTGTTGTAGCTTATCTTGACATTGAATCCGTGACGCTTCAAGTTCTCGGCCATCAGCTCGCTCTCATACTGGTTTTTGAAGCCCTCCTCGTCCTCGTTGACCCAATATTTGGGATATTTCGATTCTATCTCAGAAGGCATAAGGCCTGCGAACATACTGTTGCGTGCAAACTGGGTAGTGGTTGGTATTATGCTGTAATACAACTCGTCTTTGTCGACATGGAGATACTGTTCCACTAAAGGCTGTATATATTTCCATTGGTCGTATCGGAAATTGTCTATAACTATCATGAATGTGGGTTTGTCGTCCTCAAGCAAAGGGAACAAACGCTCTCTAACCACCGTAGGCGACATAAGAGGCTTCTCCTCATCACCGTTGACCCAATCGATATAGTGTTTCTCGTAAAACCGGCAGAACAAATTGTTGGCCTCGGCTTTCTGCGACCTGAAAATGTCGTGGATATTGTCATCGTCGCTCGACGCCAACTCCAAGTCCCAATAGACAAGTTTTTTGTATAAATCCATCCACTCCTCGGCATCAAGACGGTCTGAAAGCCTCATACTTATCTCCCTGAACTGCTGCTGATAGCTGAATGTCGACTGTTCGCTGACAAGACGTTTGGCTTCGGTATGCTTCTTGACCGACAGCAGTATCTGATTGGGATTTACCGGTTTAATCAGATAATCTGATATTTTGCCACCAAGGGCCTGATCCATAATATGCTCCTCCTCGCTCTTGGTAATCATTATTACAGGCACGCTGGCATAGCGGCTCTTTATCTCGGTCAAAGTATCCAATCCACTCAATCCTGGCATGTTCTCGTCAAGAAACACGATATCTATCCCTCCATTGGACAACTCTTCGAGTGCCTCGTTACCAGAGGTCACAGGTATCACAGAATAGCCTTTTTCTTCAAGAAAGAGAATATGGGGCTTGAGCAAATCTATCTCGTCGTCAGCCCACAGTATGGTGGTCTTGTCCATTTGTCTGAATTTTATAGTTTTAAATTATATTTATCTTGCTATCTGAGCCTAAGCTTACAAAAAAAACGTAAGCTTAAATGGTTTCTTTCACTTGTTTTAAATAAACGTGTTTTGTCTCTTTTTCGTATTCTCCCAATCTTAAAAAAGCCAAAAATGACCATTTATTACATTATCGTTGTCTCCAATAACATTTTTTTCGTAACTTTGCACACTCTAAACAAACGTACACTTCGTCTCACTAAATCCCCAAATGACATGAAACAAAGATTACTAAACGCTTTCCCTTTCAAGTTGATGCTCCACGTTGTCTGCATGGCTCTTACTGTCATCGTTATCGGCTGCTCGCCAGCGAAAAAAGGAGAAAAACTTGGCTCTAAATATTGTGCCAAACTGACGGGATTCGATCAATTCACCTCACCGTCACAATTCAAAGATTTGGCCAACTCAGCCCTTGAGTCTGTCATCATAGAATATGGAAAAAGCCTTGAGTCGTTTGCCAACGACAGCGCCAAGATCAACGAGTTCGTCAACGCCTACAACACCTCTGTAGCAAAAGGCAGCAGCGAGTTCGCTTCGGCCTACGAAGCGGCTCTACGCGCCATCTTCAAAGAGAAAGCGTGGTATCGTGAGAAAGATCCCAACAATTACTACCTTTACTCTCTTGCCGACGATTCTCTCAATGTGCTAAACTGCAAGGGCAAAATTGCATATCGTCTCCACTGCGACACTCTTTTCTTCGACGACACCAACCACACCGTTGCCATCGTCGACTTCGTAGGCGACTCTATCATGAATCTCTACAAAGCTAACGACAGCAACATGATGTCGACCTATCGTATCGCTCAGTTCGAAGACCTTATCCGCGGCACCTGGACCTACCGTCCTATGGAAAATTACTACGGCCAATGGAAATCTTCATGGACCAACTTCAAAGAAGACGGCCGTTATGTGGGTCAGGAATGGCAATGGAGCAACTGGACCGACGACTATCGCCTCTTAAAAACCCGCGGAACCTACAAATTCCAGCAAGTCGACGACACCACCTACAAGCTGATTACGGACAACGGCAGAAATGGTGTTAACGGCAAAATAGTAGTGAAAAATGTAGACAAGTTCCGTCACTACTACAGAGATGGCAGCTCTGAAATGAAAAGCCGCAGCAAGAAGGGCTCTGTCAAAGGACTCAGCTGCCTCTTTGAAGAAAAAAAATAAAGAAAAATAACATCTGTGTCACCCTCGGAATTATATCATAACAGCGAAATTGTCGCCTGGCTTCTGGAACAGACAGCCAAAAGCCAGGCTCGCCTCCACGTAAAAGGTCTTACGGGCAGCCTCACAGCCATTGTAGGCGCCACGCTGGCAAAACAACTCCCCGACCGCAACTTCATGTTTATTGTGGGCTCGAAAGAGGATGCCTACTATCTTCAAAACGACCTCGAGAATATCCTTGGCGAAAGCGACATGGATAGCGACAACAAACGTGTCCTGCTCTTCCCCACCAGCTACCGCCGCCCCTACCAAACCGAAGAGACCGACAACGCCAATGTGCTTATGCGCTCTGAGGTCATCAAGCAACTCGCCGCAGGCCGCAGCTTGGTGCTTGTATCCTACCCCGAAGCGCTATCCGAAAAGGTAGTGTCGCACCAGACACTAACCAAAAACACTCTCCAGATTGTCAAGAACGGCAAACTGGACATGGATTTTGTCATCGACGTGCTCCAAGAATACCAGTTCGAACGTGTCGACTTCGTCGTGCAACCCGGACAGTATGCTGTGCGTGGCGGCATCATCGACGTTTTCTCCTACGCCAACGAACTCCCCTTCCGCATCGAGTTCTTCGACGACGCCATAGAGTCGCTGCGCAGTTTCGACCCCGTCACCCAACTCTCGGTACGACACTACGACAGCGTCAATATCATCCCCGACATTGATCGATGCCGCTCCTCGGAGACAAAAATCCTTACTCCCGAAAAAGTCAACCTGCTCCACTATTTCTCGAGCGAGGACATCGTATGGGCTCAGGGCCTAATGTATGTCAGCGAAACCATCGAGAAATGTTTCGCCACCGCCAAGAAGGAATTCGACTCCATTATGGCCGACAAGGAGAAAGGTCTCGTGCGCCTGCAGAAGGCCAAACCCGACGAACTCTACTCCTCAGCCAACGACTTTCTCAAGGATTTGATCAACTGCAAGGTCATAGAGTCGGGCAACTCTGTCTTCTTCAACAAAGGCATCGAAAAGGAGGTCCACAGCGAGCTCCAACCCACTTTCAACAAGCAATTCGACCTGCTCAAACAATCATTCTCCACCTACAGCCAACGTGGCTACAGCCTCTACATCAGCGTCGGCAGCGAACAACAACGCAAACGACTGGAAAAGATATTTAACGACAGCTCCTCGGATTTCAAATACGAAACCATCGACTTCCAACTCTCCAAGGGCTTTATCGACCACGACAACCACCTGCTTTGCTACACCGACCACGAAATCTTTGAGCGCTACCACAAATACACCGTCCGCGACATGAGCCAAACTCGCGAGGCGCTTACTCTCAAAGAACTCTTCGAACTCAAACCTGGCGACTATGTCACTCACATCGACTATGGTGTGGGGCGCTTCTCGGGGCTCGAAAAAATCGAGACCGGAGGCAAACAGCAGGAGGTTATACGACTGGTATACAAAAACAACGACACTCTATACATCAGCATTCACGGCCTTCACAAAATCAGCCGCTATGTGGGCAAGGAGGGCCAACCTCCGGTCCTCAACCGACTGGGCAGCAACACGTGGCAAGTGCTGAAACAGAAAACCAAACGGCAAGTTAAGGACATCGCCAAGGATCTCATCAAACTCTATGCCAAACGCAAGGCTACACGTGGCTTCGCCTTCAGTGCCGACAGCTACTTGCAACACGAGCTTGAAGCCAGCTTCATGTACGAGGACACTCCCGACCAGCTGAAAGCTACCATCGACGTCAAAAGCGATATGGAGTCGCACACACCCATGGACCGTCTGGTTTGTGGCGACGTGGGCTTCGGCAAAACTGAGGTAGCCATCCGCGCCGCCTTCAAAGCGGTGTGCGATAGCAAACAGGTGGCAGTCCTCGTTCCCAGCACCATTTTGGCTTTCCAACACTACAACACCTTCTGCGAACGCCTCAAGGGCATGCCTGTCAACATCGACTATCTCAACCGTTTTCGCACCACCAAGGAACGCAACCAAATTATCCGCGACCTCGAAAGCGGCAAAATAGACATCCTCATCGGCACTCATGCAATAACCAACAGCAAACTGAAATTCAAAGACCTGGGATTGCTCATCATCGACGAAGAGCAGAAATTCGGCGTCAGCGTCAAGGAAAAGCTCAAACAGATGCGTGCCAACGTCGATGTGCTTACTCTCACGGCAACTCCCATACCTCGCACCCTCCAATTCTCACTCATGGGCGCTCGCGACCTCAGCGTGATCCAAACACCACCTCCCAACCGACAGCCCATTCAGACCGAACTCTCCCCTTTCAGCGAGGAGCTTATCCGCGACGCCATCATGTATGAATTGTCGCGCGACGGTCAGGTGTTCTTCATCAGCAACCGCGTCGAAAACCTTCCCGAAATGGCCGGCCTCGTGGCCCGCCTGGTACCCGACGCTTCTGTCGCCATAGCCCACGGCCAAATGGAAGGCAAAGAGGTGGAAGACACCATGATGCGTTTTATTGAAGGCGAAATAGATGTGCTTGTGGCGACCTCTATCATCGAGAATGGTCTCGATATACCCAACGCCAACACCATGATTATCAACAACGCGCAGCAATTCGGCCTCAGCGACTTGCACCAAATGCGCGGCCGCGTGGGACGCAGCAATCGCAAAGCATTCTGCTACATGCTCATACCCTCCTATACCGTCCTCACCGACGAGGCCCAGAAACGTCTGCGTGCCATAGAGGAATTCGCCACAGTAGGCAGCGGTTTCAACATCGCTATGCGCGACCTCGACATACGCGGCGCCGGCAACATACTTGGCGCCGAACAAAGCGGCTTTATCAGCGAAATAGGCTACGACATGTACCACAAAATCCTCAACGAAGCCATCGAGGAACTCAAAGAAAGTGACTTCCACGACCTTTTCGCCAACCAAAACGACAACACCCAAAGCCAACAGACTCAGTTTGTCAAGGAGTGTGTCATCGAAACCGACCTCGAGGTGCTGCTCCCCGACGACTATGTCAGCAACATCAGCGAACGTCTACAACTCTACAAGGAACTCAACGACCTCGTCTCAGAGGAGGAACTCGACGGCTACCGCGAACGTCTTATCGACCGTTTCGGACCTATCCCACAAGCCACTCAGGAACTGGTAAAAACCATCACCCTTCGCCGCATGGCTAAAGAGTTCGGCATCGAAAAACTGGTACTCAAACAGGGGCGTATGGTATGCTATTTCTCCTCCAACAAAGACAACCCCTTCTTCAAGTCCGAAAACTTCAATAGACTTATCCTCTATGTGCAAAACCACCCTCGCACCGTACACATGCGCGAAACTGTAGATCGCCTCTCTTTGGTTTGCGACAACGTCGACTCCATACAATCGGCCATCGACAAACTCACAGTTCTATGCGGCTTCTGAAACCCCAAAAGTTAACGTTAAGTTTAGCATTAAGGTTGAAATTATTAAGGTTAAGGTTAACGTTAGCGTTAACGTCGAAACAAAAAACACTATGAAAGAATCCATTTTCCATTACGAGCTTTTCCGCCTCAGTCCTGACGATATAGCCCGCCTCCAAGCGTCTGACTCCGCCGACGACCTAACCACACTTGGGCTGTGGCACATCATCACCGCCACCTACGACGACTATGTCTCGAAAGCCGAAACTCTATTCCGTAAAGCCATCGCTAAAGGCTCTTCCGTCGCCAAGCTCCAACTTGCCAACATGTATCGCTTGGGCGACCTAGGTCCCGTCGACCTCGACCAATATCTGCATTTGCGCGACGAAAGCATAGACGAAGGCTGCCAGATGGCGCAACTGCGACTATGCCGCGACATCGCCTACGGCGTAGGCTGCCTGCCCGACATCGAAAAAGGCATAGCCGAAACACGTCGTCGCTTGGCGGCAATAGCATACCCCGACCCACGATGGTACGACGCTTTGGGATGGATGCTCATGTCCATCGACGCTCCCAGCGAGGAGACTAATAGCTGGTTTCTCAAAGCCATCGAATGCGGCTTCATCGACTCCTATTCCGGCCTCGTCGATATGCCCGACGCCATCGAGATGGGCCGCAAGGAGGGCTGTGGAGGCTGCTGCATTATGCTCGCCGAAGAGCTGGAGAAAAAGTATCACTATGTGTGCGGCAACGACGCCAACGCCATCGACTTCTTCTCCGACCCCATCGAAAAAAGTGACTATCTCGCCAAAAACGACCAATACAAAAAGGAACTTGCCGAACAGATTATGTCGCTCTACCACGAAGCCACGCAACTCGGCGAGACGGCAGGATACTACTATCTGGGCCACATCTACTACAGCGCTGAGCTGGGCCACATGGAGGACGACGGCAAGGCTTGGCAGTACTTTATGAAAGGTGCCCGCATGGGGCATTGCGTATGCCTCTCCATGCTCGCCGACATGATCGAGGAGGGCCGCGCGCCACAAGAATACCAATGGGAGGACGCCTGCCTCTTCCGCCTCAAGGCGCTTCGCTATGGCGACGACAGACAGCTGCTGAATGTCGTCCAGGCCTACTTTGAAGGCGATCTCGAGGATTACGCCGAAGAGATTGTCCGCGACTACATCCCTCGCTACGACGCTCTACCCGACGCCGACGACAGCCTCGACAACTGGCCAAAGGATGATAATGACGAAAACTCCGACGACGACCCCGAGGACGACGACGGACGTTTCGACGCATGGGCCTAAAACATTACCCCTTAGTGATTTTCTCCGACCTCTACTCTATCTCGTACATCTGTTTCTCTCCCGAAGGGCACCACGCTTTTGTGCACCAATCGTCGCACTCTTCACCATGGGCTTTGGCGGCGTCGATGTAGTCGTCACTATGGCTATGCCACTCTTCGTGAAGGTAATACAGCTGAACAGCAATATAGCTCAGCCCTTGTTCCTCTCTCAAATCTTCGAAAAACTGTCCTGGAAACTGACTGGGCTTGTAGGTGACATATTCCAGCGCCACCAGGGGTCCATGCGCTATCGCTGTGCGTATCTCATAACTTGCGTCGTCATAATTGCTCCATTTCGCCGCCGCTTGGCTCAACTCGTCGAAGGCTTGCTCTAGACTTACTGCTTTGCGCTCTTGCTTGGGCCAGCTTATGTGCAAGCTAACCCTGTATATCGCCGTACCCAGGTCATAGTTCTTTTGTGCCTCAACCTCGCCACCCATAGCCAGCTGCGACGTGGGATAACTCTCCGTAGGGTCAGTATGCGTCGGCATATCGTGATGTACCGTCAATGTCTTGCCGTCATAACTGTCGCCATACGAGTTCACCCATGCCTCTATATCAAGCTCGGGAGCCAACTTTCCCGTCTCCTCGTCGACCTCTATTTCCCACCATTGGTCAAGCTGTCGCTCCTCGCCCAACTCTGTGTCTTGCGACCTGTATAGATGTGGCATCATTTCGCGTTCTTCTTCATCAAGCGGCATGTCGCCGTCGGCGCTAAGACGCACAGCGGTGAGTTTTAGCCTCATTGTCGTATTCGGAAATCGATGTTTTTCTTCTGTCATAATATAATAGCGCTTAAAGGTTTAACAATTTTGGATCTCTCAAACAGAGCAAAGCCCTACCCGACTTCGTCACTCTACTCTTCGTCGCCAGGCCAAGGCTCTTTGTCATACTCATACAACGACTTGGCAAAGCTACGCCACACATCCGGCGAGCACTTGTCGGCTCCAGAGGCAAGGGTCACCTCTCTATCACGCACTTCCACATCTTCATCGAGTGCCGTCTCTTGATAACGATACAGCCAGTAAGCGCATTTACAACTCCCTGCCATCGCTCCTCGCAGCATGAAAGGATAGGCGTCGCGCACACTTGCCCTGTATGCTCCGTATTTGCCCGAACTGGTGTCCACTACAAGATCCCAACAGGCGCTATAGTTGCCCATCAGCGCGGCCCTCTCCATTAGTTGGCGTACCTTGAGCTCATACAGTCTTTTCTGCTCTCCGCTACTGTTGTCGGCCTTCTCTTTCATGAGCAGCGCGTAATTATACATACATTTGCCGTTGCCTTCAAGCAATCCCTCTTCAAATATCTTGTTCGCTCTCTCTTCTCCTCCCTCATTCCATTCATCTCCTTCTATACATGTGGCTGTCAGTAAATTGCCATAAGCTCTGTCGTTGGGACTCTTTTTCAGCGAAAGCCGTGCGTATCGTTCCGACTCTTTTCTGTCGCCCAGGGCCATATAGCTTTCACTCATGGCATTGAGCATAATCTCCGACGCCGAAGACTCGCCGCCGCTTCTCTTTATGCGCTCCTGAACCAAGCTCAGCGCCTTCTCATGATCTTTCTTGTCGTCCGATTCGTACAGCAAGGGAATCAATGTTATGGTGAAAAAAGCCATGTCGCTGTCGTTTTTAAGCGCCTCGCTGGCATATCTCTCCACTTTTTCCTTATCTATGCGTGCCTCGCTGTTGGTGCCGCTGG
This sequence comes from uncultured Bacteroidales bacterium, assembly GCA_900316965.1. Classification (GTDB taxonomy): domain Bacteria; phylum Bacteroidota; class Bacteroidia; order Bacteroidales; family P3; genus Colimorpha. The sequence continues at coordinate 7,659 of ONEY01000024.1, read as the reverse complement.
CGCTAATATACCGCAACAAACTCCACATGGCGTTGTATCCGCCCTTCGCCGCTATGGTGGCCAAACGCTCAACGTCGCCTTGGTCTCTGAGCGATGTCGCATTCCAATGCAGCCAATAGGCATAGAGGAAACAGGCGGTGATATTGTCTTGATTGGCAGAGTCTCTGCGCACAATCTCCACTTGCTCGGGTTTTAGGCGGTTTATAGCCTCATGGTTGTAAAACAACGCCAATGACCTGAGTTGCTCTTCGCTTTGTGGTTTACAAGGAGTGTACACTCTGTCAAATAGTTCCGACCATTTGTTGCTGCTATAAAGCCACTCTACCGCCTCACGCGAAAAGCCCGACCTCGTCATCCCGTAAACCACCTTGTGACTACTTGTATGGTAGCTATTGTTGAAGCGGGGATCGCTATAGCACTCGTTCCAATCTTGGCGCCAGTAGACTGCCGGTCCTTTTCGCTCGCACGTTATCATCAATTTGTCACTATGCTCGTTCTGACAGGCTATCCTCGACCCTATCGCCTCCACCGAGGCGGGGATAAACAACGTTTGCAATGTGTCGCAGTATCCAAAGCACTCTCGTCCCAAGCTCCTCACTTCATCGCCCAAATCGACATCGTGCAGACGCTTGCAGCCCCAAAAAGCCTCGTCCTCTATCTTGGCAGCACCTTTCACAACCACGCTCTCCAAATAGCGACAATTTCTGAAAGCGTCATGTTTTATTACCCTTACGCTGGAAGGCACCACGACGCTCACCAGCTTCACTGTTCCGTCGCCACTGCCTTCTTTTCGGCTAAAGGCATTTGTCTCTATAGTCGTCACTCCGTCGGGAATCTCCACATGCGATTGCCACAACTCACATTCTTGCAACACGCCGTCCTCAATCTTGAAACTGTTCTCCCTCTGGTGCTTGCCACTCTTTTCCTTCCCCACGGCCTCTGTTTTGTCGCCTTCATCGCCGCCACAATCGTCGTTATCCTGGTCAAGACTCAGCCTTACTGTCAGCTGAAAGGTAGCATAGTCACGCCCTTTTTCGTCCGATTTAAAGACCTTCTCCGGGGTTATGGTGTATTTCATCTCTCCATATTCGATAATCATCTCTGTATCGGAGTAATACACTACCGTTATGCTTGGGAAGAGATCTACAGCGGCACCTTTCATCTCACTGCTTTTTATTCGCAGCGGAACCAGTTCTCTGAATGCAGGATATTTCTTCGACGCCGGTGTGTCGGGACGGGCAAAAGCCTTCGACGCCGTACCCAGATATTGGTCGGCTTGCCAATCTATCTCCACCACACACAAATCCCAACTATAAGGTTTCCAGTTGTCTCCAAACCCATCGGGAAGCTCATACGGCAAGTCCATCTCAAAGCTCTCTCCGTCTATCTTCATGCTTACCCTGATGTTCATCTTGGCTATTTCGCCAAGCTGTCCCTCTTTGTCGTCGGCAAGGAGCTTCTCGCCCAATTTTGAGGGGAAATCCTCGGCGTCGAGGGTCATATACACCTCCCCAGACTTCTCTCCACGCCTCGACAAGAAAACGCTCAACTTTATCTCTCTCACAGCTCTGTCATACAACGACGTCAACTCTGTGGGTCTCAATGGATATTCCGACAATGGCAACGCATAGGGGTCTTCCCATTTCTTATCCTCAATTGCTTTATCCAGCAAATAAGCTATGTTTCTGCTTCCGCGATATTCATATGGTTTCTCCTCCTCTTCCTTGTCTGGGGTGATCAATGTGCCGCCGCACTCCCACTCATTGAGTTTCAAGTCTTGGCTACCCAACTCATAACATTTGTCAACCTCGCCACCGGGGTATTCCAGTGTGGCACATGTCTTTATCGTTATACCAGTTATCGTGGCATTTCTATTCTCGTAATCGGCCATCTTGCGTGCCAGCATGTCGGGAAAATCACAATGGTCTATCTCTGCAAATGGCTCGAGATAGGGATTGTACGTCGACAGCAGCACATAGTAATACAACCTCTTCACCTTTGTTCCCTTAGGCAGAGCGGTATGTTTGTCAAGTTCTTCTATGGCTTTGGCGCACCAATCGATCTCTTGCTCTCTCACCATCCTCACCACTCGCTCCAGGTTTCTGTTTCCCTGCCAGTCAATGTCGGGCTGGGCGCCATGCAGATCCACCGTAGCAGGGTCGGTGCGGAAGTCGCTAACATAAAGTTTCTTAATCATATATTATGGATTTTTGTAATTTTGTGTGTCATGTTTGTTTTGTGATTTTTGGCTCTTCATCGCCAACCTTGTTGGCTATATTTCCTAGTGTTTTTCCGTCATCTTGAAACTTCGGAACCTTGATGTTGTCGACGATGTCTCCTGCACTCGTATCAACTTGTCGCCGAAATGCATTGTTTTGTCGTCGCTGTCAGGATTTTCGGTACGATATACTTGGAACAGTTTGTTGTATTCACGCAAAAAATCAGCACTACGCACGTCAAGTATAATCTCATAGCATACCTCGTCTTTGGGGTCCATCTTGAAAGTGCACCTATAGTCGGCGGTGTTTATTATCATCACCCCCTCCACGCGGTTGCCGGCGGGCATATAGGTTATGTCAAACTGCTGACTCTCGGCGCTCTCGTTGCCAACAAAAGCGCCCAGCGACTGCACTATATGGTGGGCGTCACGTCCTAGTTGTTCTGCTATATACGACGCTTGCCCATGCACACAGCAAACTGTGAACAATAGTATCAGGTATATAACATTTTTCTTCATTGCACCATTCTGTCCATTATTTTGACAATAGTGTCGCGCATCTTGTCGTGATAGTCGTTCAAAAACGTGCCGTCAGCGCGGTTGGCGATAATCAAACATACCGTCAAAGCCTCGTGTCCCATAATCTTTGAGAGCCCATAGATGGCCGATGTCTCCATCTCAAGGTTTGTCACCTTCAAGCCATCCCATTCAAACGACGCCAGTTTCTCGTTAAGGTCGCCAATGCTGGGCGCAATGCGTATGTGGCGTCCCTGCGGAGCATAAAAGCCAGGTGCTGTGGCTGTGATGCCTTTCACAGTAATATCAGCCACCTTGCCGAGCAATTCGCTGCTGCCCTTAACACAATAGGGGCGCGCCAGTCGCGGAGAAAAATCCATATGCTTAACAAAAGCCTCGGTCATAGCTTCCTCCAACTCGTTGTCGTCATGCTCGTAGTAGTTCAACAGGCCGTCGAGCCCCACAGCGTAGGCCGACGCGACTAACGTACCTACGGGTATTTCGCTGTGCAGCGAGCCCGATGTGCCTATTCGCACCATGTTCAGGCGGCGGTGAGCCTCCTTCACTTCGCCCTTCTCAAGGTCGATATTGGCAGCAGCGTCAAGTTCTGTAACCACGATGTCTATATTGTCGCATCCCATGCCTGTGCTGAGTGCCGTGAATCGATGGCCATGATAGGTGCCTGTAAGGGCATGCAGCTCTCGGTTCTGACTCTCATACTCTATGGTGTCAAAAATCTTCTTGAACATATTCACTCGTTCGGGATCTCCAACAAGGAATATGTCGTCGGCCAGATTCTCACCTTTCATATTGATGTGGTAAAGGCTCCCATTGGGAGCCAATACCAGTTCGCTTGATTTTAACATTTTCTTTTTTAGAGGTTATGCGGTGTTCTACTTTTTATCTCTTCACCAACGTCATGTTCCAACTATCTTGTTCTGCTCGAGCCCCTGTTGGTGTTGTCGTTGCGGCTGCTGGTGTTGCGGCTGTCGCTCGATGTTGTTGTGGCGCTTGTGCCTCTGTTGTTGCTACGGCCGCTCGTCGTTGTTCCGCGACTGTTGTTGGTTGTCGATTTGCTGTCGTTAGTTGTCGTTGTTGAGCTGCCGCGTGTGTTACCACTGGTGCCGCGAGTGTTAGTATTCGTTGTTGTGCCACCGCGACTGTTCGAACTTGTTGTGGCGCTGCCGCGATTGTTTGAGCTTGTTGTTGTGGCGCTGCCGCGATTGTTGCTAGAGCCACTGTTTGTAGCATTGCCGCGTCCATTGCTCGTACCTGAGTTCGCTGTGGTTCCGCGTCCGTTGCTCGAACCGCTGTTCACCGTGTTGTCGCGCCCTCCGGTATTGCCGCTATTCACTGCGTTGCCTCTGCTGTTCGAGCCTCCTGTTGCGTTGCCGCGTCCGTTCACTGTACCGCTGTTGGCCGATGTGTTGCGACTCGTTGTTCCTGGGTTGCCGGCGTTGTTCATAGAGTTGCCGCTGCGGGCTCCTCCCACGTTGTTGAATGCTGTCGAGCGGTTGCCTGTGGCTCCTCTGTTGCCGCCCACATAGCCGTGTCCGTCAGGTGTCATTGGGTAGGTCACGCCGGGTGTGAAGGGTCTTGATGGCACAGGTGCAGGAGTATGGGGTGTTCTCATATAGTAGGGGTGGTATGGTGCGGGGCCGCCGTGATGTACTGGGGGACGCCATCCATAGCAATGTATTTCATAGTGGTATGTGTACATGTGGCGGAAGTGCGGGTCGTGGTAGTGGCGTACAAATGCGTTGTAGGGAGGCATTGTCCAATAGAAGTTGGGGGTCGTCACCGTGCTGCGGAAGCGAAGATACTGTGCAGCGCTGTACATCTTGTTGCCATAGGCGTTGTATAGCCAGATGCAGGCCAGGTCTATAGGCATGTATATCTCTTCTCCTGTATAGGCATCATAGCCGTATAGCCATATCTCATAATATTTGCTGTTTACCGGTTCTGCCCATACTTCGTTGACGATAACGTATGTAGCCAACTCATACTCGTAGCCACAGTATATCATAAGTTCATTCTGAGCATCGAGGGCATTGGCAACTCGCATCGCCTGTGGGCGTGTAAAGTAACGTACTGAATTGGCCGACGCCGCTAGCGTCATAACTGCCAGAACTACTGTCAAAATGAGTTTTTTCATGATTGTCTCCTTTCTTCTTTTCTCCCTGTTCCTTCAACTGGGAGTTTTTTGATTATTTATTGTTTCATTTATTTCGTATCACTTCAAATACTATTCTTTGACAATTTAACTATTTTTAATATAGCACTTTTCGTCAAATGGCATGATTTATAATATTGTGCAAAAGTATCACTTTTTTTCATAAATACATATCTGTTTTCTTTTTTTTGACAAAAAAATGTATATTTGCAAATATGAAAGTTGCTTTCATTGGTTGACACAAACAAGCTATCATCCTAGAAACAAACACATTACCATACCTAAAAAAAAACATACCATCATGAGCCAAAAAACATTACTGTCATTTCTTTTGACAACGACAATGGCTCTGTCGCTGTTCTGTCAAACCTCCAACATCAAAACCATTCAGAGCATAAGATCCTCGTACCAGATTGTACGCCACTGGGAGTTCGGCATCTCTGTTATCTACGCCCACACTGTCGACAACAACGGCGTCTTTATCATCTGCGACACAACGACCCCAAACCAGGCCAAAGCCTTCTTCCTCCCCGCTGGCATCAAAGTGTACGACTTCGAACTGGGACCTGAAAATGTACATTTCTGCGGCTCGGAAAATGATTCCTTAGGTATCGTGGGTTGGTTCAACATCCCCAACGTCCTACTCTACAGCGACAATGTACGCATTGCAAAGATTCTAGACCCATTCCCCGACGGCGCCATGGTTAAGAGAATCACCAAAATGGACTATCATTACATGCCCTTCGTCAACCAATACCGTTATGCGGCTATAGGCGACATTGTCCTTTTCAGAGGCGGCTCTGCCGACACCCTCACCACCATTCTGGACATCGGCACCGACTACTCCAACTGGTACTGCAGGGCTCTCCGCGACGACAGCCCAAACATCCGTTACACCGACATCGCCGTCGGCGACAGCTGCATCGTCACAACCGGCACCTATCTGTACAACAACGAGCCATGCTTCAGAGTTTTCAAGCGCATTGTCAACGACTACCTCTCCGACGAGCTCTTTCCCACCTACCCCTCTGCCTTCTTCAGCGAGAACCTACTCGGCGGCACACTGGTGTCTCACATAAACGGTGACAAATTCGCCATAGCCTACGGCGTCAACGCCAGAAACAAAACCGCCAACGCCTTATCTCTGATTGACATCGACATCTCCTCTCCCTCTATCACTCCCGTATGGGGTGTACACCAAAACCTTTGCGACAGTATTGAGCCCCTGTACTCTGTTCGAGACATCCGATATAGCCCTTATTGGCAAAAGCTGTATCTCCTGCACGACATCTGCGGCGCCCCTTTCCACAACCTACTCAACGAATTCGACTTATCCTCCGGAATACCGTCGTCGTCATTGCTCTCATGGCACAACCAACTGCATCTTAACAGCGTTTGCAACAAATGGACCGACGACTTCTCCCTCTCCTCTGGATATGACAACAACAACTATCTTATCCTATTCTCAAAAAAACACTTCTTCCTGACCAACTGCGTGAAAAACACTGAAACTTCCGATGTGAAGTTTTACCCCGTACTGTACGATTTCGAGAACCCTGGAAGGATATACGACATCCGTACTATACATATAGATTATACTCCTGTCCTTTTTGATTTGGACATCCTGACACTATGTGAGGAATAGTGCACCATCATTGTTATTTTTGCCCCCAAAAATGTAATTGGTAATATTTTATTGACATAATAATTAATGTTAACCATCTGCAATACAACATATCGTTTAACTCAAAAATACGCCGTTATACTTAACATGAGAAAAAATATCATTGCAATAGCTTTTATCACACTTACCACCATCTCATATGCACAGAATTGGTTCTACCATAATGTGGGAGACACCATTCACGGCTACGACTCTATCTACTTCACCAACTTCAGGTACGACACGTGGCTCAACGACACCAATTCAAACATGAAAGACGCTTTTTACTTCTCCACAAACGGCAATGATTTGGGAGGCGAGAAACTTATGCGTTTTTACACCCCCACACCTCTGAAAATCATAGGTCTCGCTGCCGCAGTCTCATATGGCGACGGCGTAAGCATATACTACGACCAAAGCATACCGCGGCCTGATCAAGAATATCTACTCCTCTATGATGCTGAGCCCGACACACTGGAACTGAAAAAAAGCGCTCCATGGAATCATTATGACCCTCACCGCATTTTCGAATTCGACTGCAGAAATACCCGAATAATTAATAACAGTTGTGTATCAGATCTACGATATTTCAGATATGCACCTCTTTACGAATGCTATTTCGAGGACAAGCCCGTCATTGTGACCGACTCGTTTTATGTCGGAGTGACTTTCCACACCTGGAGATACATCCTCGATCCCGAAACTCCATTTACATGGAACTCTACTGAAGTTTATTACATAAGAAGCAGTAGTGACATGGCAGACACAACTCTCTGCGATAAAACACCTTATTTTCATTACATTTTTCGTCCCGAATTCAGTTCTATCTACTCTTATATGCAACCTGGGAACAACTACCATTCCGACGCAAGGGAATACTACATCATGTTCCCCATCATCGAGCTGGACACCCTCCCTCCCGACACCGTTCCCTACGTATGCCCTCGCGTCGACACCCTACGCCTCGCCGACCGCAGCGACAACCAGGCTCTGCTCATGTGGGACGCCAACCAGGAGCACCAGGCTTGGCAAATCTGCCTCTCCCCTGAGGGCGACACCATAGGCTCAGGTCTCCTCGACACCATCATC
>ONEY01000003.1 GCA_900316965.1 uncultured Bacteroidales bacterium | reverse complement strand
GAGTTTCTTCACCATGTTGAGGTTGTCACCGCTGACGCGGACGAAGTAAGCACCCTGTGCCAGGCCGCTAACCTCAATGCTCTTGGTGCAGCCACCCTCACACTCCATGCTGTCGCTCATCACTGTGCGACCGTTCATGTCAACGATGGTGATGCTAACCTCGCCGTTTACGCCGTTAACACTGACTGTGGTGACGTTGCTGGTCGGGTTGGGGAAGATTGAGAGGTTGGTGCCGTCGGCTGTGGTGATACCAGTCTCTTCGGGAGTGGTGAAGTCAACCTTTGTTGACCATTTACCATAGACGCCCTCCTCGCATTTAGCGCGGACGAAGACAGAGTAGGTGTGGTCGTCGGTGAGGCCTGTGAGATTGTAAGTGGTGGCACCACCATTGACAACGATCTTTGTACCATAGCCCTGGCTGAAGTTCTGGTTGCCGTACTCAATCTCATAGGTGTCGACTCCGAGGCTTGACCAATTGATAGTGGCGCTGTGGGCCTGGAGGTTTGTGACATTGACGCCGGTGACCTGAGCGCAGGTGCCGGTGGTAAACTCAACAGTGTCGCTATAGCCGCTTTCGGTAGCACCGTTGCCGCAGATAGCCTTGACAGTAGCGAAATAACGTGTGCTGTCGCGGAGACCAGTGATGGTGAACGGGTTGGCGTTGGCGACATAGTCAGTATCGCGGGCGCTGTTCCATACATGGATGCTCCACTGGTTCTGGCCTTCGGCTGCAGTCCATGCGAGAGTAGCAGTGGTGTAACCAATGTCCTCGGTATGGATGTTGCTAGGCTCGAAGCAAGGCAGACTGTCGGTGGTGAAGGTTCCGATGGTCCAGTCAGAAATCAAGTTCTCGGTAGCGTCGCAGATGGCGCGTATGCGGAACTGGTATTCTGTTGCGGGAGTCAAGCCGGTGACATTATAGCTGTTGCCAGTAACCGGAGTCTCAGCGGGCCATACAGCCTCATTGACAGCCTTGACAGAGATCTCGAAGTCGGTGGCAGTGCTGTTCCAGTTGAGAGTAGCGCTGTTGTAATTATGAGTCTCTCCTGCTAGGACAGGCTTGTTGCAAACAGGACCTGAGGTTGTGACCTCAATATTGTCGATGCAGCAGCTGTAGTACGAAGTAGTGTAGACCCACTTGAAGGCGACATACAGAGCGGTGGCAGGAACGGTATCAAACGAAACAGTGTCATAAACACCATATGTAGGCTGAGCTCCATTGCCATTATGTACGGTTGCACTGCTGGCGTCAATACGTCTGATGCCCACGAAGTCAGTGGCGTAGTTGGTACCTGTTAGGTATCCCACTTCGAGATAACCGTTTGTAGAACTTTCTGTACACATCCAGTAAGAAACAGTAAGTGTGTTGACTGGAGTAGCGAAAGCAGGTAGACGGACAATCTTGGTGTCGCCGCCATAAGTGGAGCTACCGCTAGTCATTGTAATGGCGTTGCCGCTTACAGAGTAGGAGTAGGTGCCACCATTGGTCACGTGAGGCATGTAACTAGTCGTTGCTTCGCTGCTATATCCTTCCCAGCAAGGAGGCAGAACACCAGCGGCATCGTAAGTGGTGCCTGTAATGGCGTTGAAGTCCTGATAATAAGGAGGAACGATAAGGTCACATCCGGTAGCCACATTCTCAGCTAAAGTCCAGTAGCTTGTGTCGCCTATGGCGCAGATAGCGCGGATACGAATAGCATAAGTCGAAGCGGGAGACAGGTTGTTGAGAGTGAATGGATGAGCTGATACCATAGTAGTGTTGGTAGAGCCATTACCGGTATATTCAAGTTCCCACTGCGAAGCTGCGGTCAAGTCGGTCCAGTCGAGGGTAATCGAAGTGGTTGTGGCGGCAGTAACATGAACATCCTGCGGAGCCAAGCAAGAAGGAGTGTAGTCGAGGAAGAAGTCGTCGACATAAGCAGACCAAGTGCTGGTCGGACGGTCAGCCTTGACGGCAATGTATTTGCCTGAGCCGGCGTATGTAGTAAGAGGAACCTCGATGTTCATCCAGGTGGTACCTGTAGTTACTGTAACGGTGTCAACACCTTCGAAAGTAGCGATATTGTTAGGATCGGTCATGACACCAATTTGGAATACGGGGACATAAGAGGCAGAAGAAGCCTTTGCCCAGAAGGAGAGTTGCAGCGAGTCGACGCCAACAGAAGGGTCAACTGGGGGTAGAACGATGCACTGGTAGTCTCCATAAGTAGTAGCTGTTGTCGTATTGTACCAGTAGAGACCCTTGGTACCACCAGTGGTGTGGTTGTAGGATGAGCTGCTGCCAACATAAGGATAACCGCCATATGAGGTACCGTTGTTCAAACGAGTCCAGCAGTTTGCAAAAGCGCTGCCCGTAGTGCTTGAACCAGTGGTTTCGTTCTCGAAGTCCTGAGTGTACGGCAGTGAGATGTAGCCGCAAGGTGTACGGAAGGTGTAAGGCATCCAGAAGCTGGTGTCACCCTGTCCACAGATTGAACGAACGCGGAAGGTATAGAGTGTGTTGGCTGTCAAACCAGTGAAGGAGCAGAATGTATCGGTTACAACAACGGGGGCGTTGTTACCAAGCTGATACTCCCAGGTGGTTGCGGTTCCAACGGCATCCCAAGCAACGTCGACGCTGGTCTGAGTCAGGTTACTGAGAGTGATGTTCTCGGGACGAGAGCAATCCACACGTGCAAGTTCAACGTTGTCGATAGCTGCGGGAGGCTGTGTACCAACCGAAAGGTCGCAACGGAAGACAAAGACGAGATGGTAAACACCGGCCGAAGCTACTGAGATAACATCAGTACGGGTCTGCCATGTACCTTGCAAATTGAGTTTGCTGTTGCCGTCAAGAGATATCCAGCCAGAAGGCATGGCGGTTGCACTAAGACCAGTAGGCAGTGTTGTTCCTGCAGTAAGTGTCTCGGTAACGGGAACAAGAGCTGCGCGGATATAGTCAAGTGTGGATTCACCCTGGCACTTCCAGTCGAATGAGAAGGCATAGTCGCCAGGAGTACTGATCATAACATCAGTATAGGCGAAGTCTACTGTCGACGAAGAGATTGTGTAACTGTTAGAGGTACCGTTGTTGTCAGAGATATAGAGTGCATGAGTGCCGCCATTGTTGGTAGCGGTGCCAATATGCCACTTGTTGGTGTTGGTACCATTTTCAAGTGTCCAGATAGTATTTTGTGAAGCATCTTCAAAGTTGCAGCTCAAAGGCAGCTGGATGTAAACGTTGGCAGTGCGGAAGGTACCCATGCGGGTGGCTGCAACGCCAGAGGTACACTCAGGAGTGATATAGAAATCATACTCGGTATTGGGTGTCAAACCATTGATGGTGAACGGAACAGCTGTAGCTGTGGCGGTAGTGCCTGTGCCGGGAGTGAAGCCGTGAAGACCATACTCTACAGTCCACGAGGTGGCATCGCCATTTTCAGACCAAGTGACGCTGAGCATATTGCTGTCGATACCTGCCAATGCGATACTTGATACAGGAGGACAGTCGGGGATAGGCTCAACAGTGACATCGTCCACGAAGTAGTATGTTGTGGTTCCTGGGTCACGTAAGAACTTCAGGGCAATATTGCCGGCAGTACCGGTAAAGCCGCTGAGGTAAGCAGTTTTCAGATCGTAGACGTTACCAGCAACGTGTACTGTGTCGAGAGGCACGAAGGTAGAGTCTTGGTTGATATTGGTGATAATACCAACTTGTACGTCACCTTCTGTTGTAGCCGAGTTCATCTTAACCCAGAAGGAGACCTGGAGGGTGTTGAGAGGATAGACGGTTTCATCTATGGCAGGCAGGATGGTGAGAATCCAGTCGGCATAGGTACCTGGAGTGGTAGGCATATAGTAGTAGAGGAATCCAGAGCCTGTGTGTCCGCCTGTGGGCCAAGACGATGGGCTACCGATATAGCCGAAGTGATAGGTCGTAGCGTTGTCGAGACGACCCCAGCAGGGAACACCGCAATCAAGATTGGAGCTGGTTCCTGCGGGAAGTCCCTCGAAGCTCTCGGTGTAAGGCAGAACAGTAATAGGACCGCACTGTGTGCGAGCGCTGGTGCTTATAGCATAGCTTGTGTCTCCATCACCGCAGTAAGCTCTCACACTGAAGGTGTATTCTGTGCTTGGTGAAAGTTGATCAGCAACGAAGAAGGTGTCGTAAACCATATAGCTGCCCGAGTCGTAATCAACTATCCATGCGGTCTCGGTAGCACCAGGATTCCACGACAGGATAATGCTGTCGGTAGCCGAGTAAACCGAAGTCAGGTTGTCAACACTCAAACAGGTAGGAATATAGCCGAGGGTTATGTCATCAACATATCCATACTCATACTGGTTTGATGTCAGCGGATTGGGGAAGAGAAGTGTTACGCGACCTTGAGGGCCTGTGTAGTGGTTGAAGTTAACTTCGTAGTAGTTGTATGTAGTTACGGAAGAGCTGACAGTATCGTAAGGTATGAATGAAGATTCAACCAAGGGGTCGGTCATCACACCCACAACAACATTGGCAAAATAGTTTGTAGAAGTGGATTGTGCACGTAGCCAGAAGCTCAACTGAAGGTCGGAAATCAAAGTCTCGGTGCTGTCGATAAGAGGCAGTATAAGGTACTGGTTGGAGTCGCCTGACGAGTTGTAGCTGTAGAAACGTATACAGTTGCTGCCGCTGTGAGAATAGGTGGCACTGTTGTATACATAGGGAGCATACTGATAGTTGGTGCGGGTACCGTCGTTGTAGATGTCCCAGCAAGGAGGCAGATAGCCAGCGGGAACAGGGGATGTGGCGGTAGAACCAGGAATTCCGTCAAAGTTCTCAATAATAGGCAGAGAAGCAAAGAGGCATGCGGTGTAAACGGTGGTGCTAATAGCCATACTAGAATCGCCATCGCCGCAGATTGCCTGAACGGAGAAGTTATATCCAGTGCTGGAGTTGAGGTTGTCGAAAACGTAGAATGTATCGTTAACTACGTATTCGTCGATACCATTGCTCACCAACCATGAGCTTTCCTCTCCGGTGGGCTGCCAGGAAATAGTGATTTCGTCGGCGGTGACATCGGTGGCTGTCAGGTTGATAGGCGCGGGGCAGGTATTGCGGAAAAGGATAATATTGTCGATAGCCGCGGGAGGTGTGTTGTAGATACTAGCATCGTTGCGCCAGAGGAAGACCATTTTGTAGGTGCCAGGTTCGGCAATAGTGAATGATCCTGACCTGGTTTGCCAAGAGGTTTGCAGATTGAGGCGTCCACTGCCGTCGAGGGCTATACCACCAGCAGGCACAGTGCCCGAGGGGGCCTCTCCGTTGTTGAAGCCTGAATAATCGCCGGCGGTGATAGGTGTACCTACAGGTACTATAGCAGCGCGGAGGAAGTCAAATGAACCTTCACCGTTGCACTTCCAGTCGTAGCTATATGCATACTCACCTGCATCGGTGAGGTTGAATGTGCGGATAGCGAAAGAGTAGGAGGCGCTGCCGTCATAGCTGTTGGCGCTGCCGTTGTTGGTGACATACATTGACTTGGTACCACCATTGTTGGTAGCGTTGCCAACCATCCAATAGTTGTGCTGTCCATTCTGGACAAAATCCCAACCATTTGTGAGGTTGTCCTCAAAGTCGCAGGTATAAGGAACTGTGGCTGGCAAGCTAGCCAGAGTAGTAACGGTGAAGCCTTCAAAAATGCTGGTGTCGCTGCCGCAGTCGGCGCGGACATATACATAATAGGTGCGTCCAGCTTCAAGGTCTGACATGTAATAGTTGGAATCGGTGGCATTGTCAATCACGGATGCATTGCCAGAGCCGGGAACAAAGTCGACGGTGTCGTACTCAACAACCCATGCTGTGCCGGAGCCCATATCAGTCCACGAAATTTGAGCCCAGTCGATACTCATGCTGTCGACAGTGAGATCGGCGACAGGAGGACAAGCAGGCATTAGATCGAGAGTAAAGTCGTCGGTGTAAGCATACAAAGAAGAAGCGGGACGATTCATACGAACAGCCACAAAGTTGCCAGAGCCTGTGAAAGCGCCGAACATTGTGGTGAATTCCTGCCATGTGGTGTTAGGGGCTACATGGACCTCTTCGACCATCTGGAAAGAAGTTGGGTCGTTGGGGTCTGACATCACACCAACTTGAAATACTGGGTTGTAGCTCGTCGAGCTGGGACGTGCCCAGAAGGTGAGCTGCAGAGTGTTGATGGGATAGACAGTGGTATCCACAGCGGGAAGAACAACGATTTGATAGTCGCCGTAAGTGCCGGTGGTTGTAGAACCAAACCAGTAAAGGTTGCGGGTACCGCTATGTGGTGTTGTGCTGCTTACGTAGGGATAGCCGGGATATGATGTACCATTGTTCAGATGGTGCCAGCATGGTATTTCGGGTCTTACTGAGGAGGATCCTGTTGACATATCCTCGAAACCATAGCTGTAGGGCAGACTGTCGATATATTCGCAGAGAGTGCGAATGTTGCCAGTAACAAACATGCTTATGCCGTTCGAGCATTCGTTGGCGACACCATAATTATATACGGTGTCGGAATTAAGGTTTTGGAAGGTATAGAATGTGTCGGTCACGCTAGTGACAGTGTCTTGGCCCAAGAAAACGGTGAAGTTGGTGCCTTCGTCGCTTTCCCAGCTGATAGTGATCTCGTCCATACCCGCGCTAGCATGTACATTTTCAACGATATCGCACCATTCGTCGGTCAGGTAGATATCGTCGAGCGATGCGTATTTGGATGTTGAAGTGCTGGTGCGGGGACAACGTATGGCAATATAGTTGCCGGTGCCATTATAGTTGGCCAATGATACAATATACTGAGTGGCTGTTGTCGTCAAAGTCACTGTGTCGAGAGGGACGAAGGTAGTGACGTCGTTGGGGTTGGTCATCACACCGGTGATAAACTGAGGATAGGGTGCAGCGGTGGAAGTAGTTTTAGCCCAGAACGACAGAGTAAGGTCGCTGATGCTGTATACATCGAGGTCGACAGGAGGCAGTATGGCATACTCGTTGTCGGCGTATGAGGAAGTTGATGAAAGGAACCAATACATACTCTTGCCACCATGGATGAGGTAGGTGGAGGTTGTGCTGATGTAGGGATAGTAGTTGTATGTGCCAGTGGCATCGTTGATGCGTGTCCAGCATTCGGGGAATGCATCAGCGTAGGAGTATCCGCCACTGGAATAGTATGGTTCATTCTCAAAGTCGTTGCTGTAAGGCAATTGGCTGATGGCGAGGCAAGGTGTACGGAATGCTGTGGTAGCAGCAAAGCTGGTGTCATCCACACCGCAGATAGCGCGAACAGACACTTCGTACGGCGTGTTTGCCTGAAGGTTGGAAATACTATAGATGGTGGAGGAGACCACGTCTGTCTGACCATTACATGTGATCTCCCATTGCGATTCCGTGCCCATGGGAGTCCATGAAACATCTACACCGTCGCTAGTGAGGTTGGTCAGCGTTAGTGCCGAAGGAGCGGGACATGTAATAACAGGGCGTACAAAACTGTAGAAGGTGTTGACAGCAGGCCATGTGCCAGTAGCTATAGTGGTAGACTGTCCTGCTGTGTAGTGTGTGGCAACATTGGAGGCATTGATAAGCCACAAATCGGTAGCATCAATACACATTCCACACTGACGGGATACGGCAGGAAGAATAGGAGGTTGTGTAGAGGCATATACAATGTTGATGTTACCGTTGGGGTAGAGATGAATCTGCCATCTGAGCAGAGAAGGACGAGACGATGTATTGTAGGTTGAGGTTGCGAACTCAATCACAAGAAGCGAGTCGTCGTTGTCATCCACGGTATTGTACTTGCGCACATAACCGGAATCCGACAAAAAACCGTCACAACCCATAACATTAATTTTGGGGTTGTTTACAGCGACATTTTCAGTACTAAATGGCGTAGTGTAATTGGTAGTTCCTGTAACGGTTCCACCAAAACGCAGGTTACCATCCGCATTGACAGAAAACTGGGTGTAGTATTCCGTTCCGAAGGGGAACGAAAAACCAATGTTCTGTACTGTGGACACGCCATAATCGCCAGCGCCAGGAGTGATAAGCGACGTCTGGCTCGTTGGCACATCAATCCACATGGAGGCGTCTGTACCTGTGCTAAAGGTATAGTCGCCTAAGGACTGGGCTTGCGTTACCCATGGCACACATAGCGCCACGATGAGTAACATTTTTTGTAAATACTTTAACATGGTAAAAAGAATTGGTTAATATAAAAAAAATTGTGTATTCAATTGTGTTATAGCAATATGTATTAATATTTATAATGAGTATAATAATTGCAAATATATGAAAAAAGATTGGAATGACAAATTTTTTACTTATTTTTCTTTTGAAATTTAAAGAAAAATTGCATGTTGTATTTTTTTTGTACCTTTGCAAATTAAAACAATACAACAGCAGAATTATAATATTTTAATCAATATATTATATTTCAGCAAATTAAACATTATTATAGATTTATTTTTTTTACTAAGAATTGCTCTCAAATCAACCATGGAAAAATCCACACTCTCAAAAATATACGAATGGGCTTCTTATGTTTTGATAATTGGAGCCACAGTGTACTTTTTTGTAAACCACAAAGAGCCCCTTCTCACGCTTGTAATCATCATGCTTGCTCTTTTCTGTCGCAATTTCATGTACCGTACTCGTTACAAAATGTTTGAAGAGGAGAACGAGGAGCTTAAAGTAGATCTTCGTCGACTTACTAATCTCTTGGAGGTGGAGAAGAAAAAAAACGGTGCCACCCCATCCTCATCCAGTAATGACAAATAATTTAATAATAAACCTATAATTTATTCATCTTTTTTATGGCAACAACAGCTGACATTAAGAACGGACTGTGTATCAACTTTAACAACGACATTTACACAATCGTTGAATTCCTCCACGTTAAACCCGGCAAGGGCGCCGCTTTCGTTCGCACCAAAATGCGCAATGTAAAAACTGGTCGTATGCTCGAAAACACTTTTCCTTCGGGAGCAAAGATCGACATCGTCCGCGTTGAGCGCCGTCCCTACACCTACCTCTACAAAGAGGGTGATATGCACGTTTTTATGCATACCGAGACTTATGAGCAGATATATATTCCTGAGAGCATTGTCAACGCACCTCAGTTCCTCAAGGATGGCCAGTATGTAGAGATTACCGTTGACGCTGACACCGAGACTCCTCTGATGTGTGAACTGCCTCCATTTATCGAGACCGTTGTCACCTATACCGAGCCTGGTTTTGCCGGCAACACCGCCACTAATGCAATGAAAGACGCAACAGTAGAACCTGGCGTTCAGATTCGCGTGCCTCTCTTTATCAAAGAGGGTGAGCGCATCAAGGTAGACACCCGCACCTGCGAGTATGCCGAGCGTCTAAAGTAATAAAGCAACTCATTGAAAAGATATAGAGGGATAGTTCCGAAAGGGGCTATGCCTCTATCCATTTTATATCAAGAAGTTATATGAGCAACCTTAAAAGACTGTACTGGAGCTATAGTCGTTTCTTATTGAAGATGCTGGGAACAGCGGCTGTCATCACTGCGTTCACATTTCTGATTGTGCAATGTACGCACAAAGGAGGTGCCAAGCCGCAACCTGTAGAGGCGCCGGCCATCGATTATAACCAGGTGACGATCCCCGACTTCAACGCCGACTCGGCATTCACCTTTGTCGACAAGCAATTGTCTTTCGGCTTCCGTCACCCAGGAGCCCCCGGACATGAGCAATGTGCCAATTACATTGCCGCCACCATGAAGCGTTGGTGTGATACCGTCATAGTACAATCCTTCAGCGCCAAACTATGGAACGGCGATATCGCCAAGGGCAAAAACATCATTGCCTCGCTGTCGCCGGAAAAGGAGCGTCGCATTCTGCTTGCCGCACATTGGGACTCACGCCAATGGGCTGATCATGATCCCGACTCCAACAATTGGCGCAAACCACTATTGGGCGCCAATGACGGTGCCAGTGGTGTCGGTGTGCTTATGGAGATGGCCCGCGTTATGTCGGCAATGCCACCCAATGTAGGTGTTGACTTCATCTTTTTTGACATTGAGGACCAAGGTATACCAGAGTGGGCCAATCGCTATGAAGACAACACTTGGTGCTTGGGTTCGCAGTATTGGGCACAGTCGCCACACCGCCTCTTCTATAAGGCAGATTATGGCATCCTTTTCGATATGGTTGGCACAGCCAATCCACGTTTCACCAAAGAGGAGGTTTCGATGAACTTTGCACAAGGGCTCTGCAACAAATTGTGGAACTGCGCTGCCCAGCTGGGCTATGCAAACATCTTCGTTGACCAAATCAGTAGCGCTATTCTCGACGACCATCTCTATGTCAACCAAATACTTCGTATTCCCACTATCGACATTGTTCAAAACAGCCTAGAGAGTTCATTCTATCCCTATTGGCATTCTGTATCGGACGACATCAACGCTGTTGATCGCAACACAATGCGAATGGTAGGCTCCATAGCCATGAAGGTTGTCTACGGAGATTTTAACATGTGATGTCCGCCAGAAGCATATACTAATCCCCAAAGAGTTGCAATTGTCACATAATCGCACATACGTAGCATTAGGAGTTATTCTGCTCCTCTCTTTTGCCGCTTGCAAAAGAGAGGAACGTTGTGCAGTACCCATAGGCATTACCAATTTCAAGATAGAGCCTAATGCAGCGTACTATTCAGGTCTCAACAACGTGGGCGGATACATGTACCTTACCGGCGGCCATAGAGGCGTAGTAGTGGTACGCCAAGCCTACGACCAGTTTGTGGCATACGAACGCACCTGTCCCGCTGACAGCACCACTGCAGTGAGAGTTTCTGAGGAATGGGGCTCAGCGTTATTAGAATGTCCCAAATGCAAGACATGTTTCATTGTTGCCTCCGACGGAATGCCTATGGATGGAGGTGCCACCACATGCCCTCTATACCAATACAGCACAAGCTATAGCGGCGGTATTCTGTGGGTTTACTAAAGAACTCTACATTACATATGAGGTAAATAAGAGAGCTCGCGTTTATGTGATGAACCCCGAAAGTTGGACAAAAAATTTTCGGGGTTCATTACAGTTTACGCGGCTCTTTTTTATTACAAAAACATACTCGCTGGCATTCGCTTTGCACTGGCTACATTATGGGTGGTGATTAGGTAAATCATTGCGACACAAAGATAACTTAAAAAAACTACCCGGACATAAACTGTTATGTCCGGGTAGTGGTTAAGAGTATTTCGTAATGAGGAGTAACAAGCCTTGTTGCCGCAGATTACTGCTCTGTCATCGTTTTGTCCAGGCGCTCTTTGGCCATTTCCTTGCTGATGACGATGTTCTCACCTTTGTGAGACGGCAGTTCAAACATGAGGTCGTTCATGAGGTTTTCCACTATGGAGCGGAGTCCGCGGGCACCGAGGTGATATTCTACCGCTGTGTCGACAATTACGTTGAGAGCCTCCTTGTCGAAATCTAGCTTCACTCCATCCATTTTGAAGAGAGCCTGATACTGTTTCACTAGTGCGTTTTTGGGTTCTGTGAGTATGCGCAGCAAAGCATCGCGGTCTAGAGGGTTGAGATGAGTCAGCACCGGGAAACGGCCCACGAGCTCGGGGATCAAACCAAACTTTTTGAGGTCCATAGGTTGAACGTATTTGAGCAAGTTGTGGCGATTAATTTCCTGTCGGGTCTTGGTGCCATTGAAACCAATCACGTTCGACTTCATTCTCATGGCGATATCGCGTTCGATGCCGTCGAAAGCGCCGCCCGACATGAACAGTATGTTGCGAGTGTTGACTTGAATCATCTGTTGTTCGGGGTGTTTGCGGCCGCCTTGTGGCGGTACGTTGACGACAGCGCCTTCGAGCAGTTTGAGCATAGCCTGTTGTACGCCCTCGCCCGACACGTCGCGAGTTATAGAGGGATTGTCGCTTTTGCGAGCGATTTTGTCGATTTCGTCGATAAAGACAATACCGCGCTCAGCGGCTTCGACATCGTAGTCGGCGGCCTGCAGCAAACGCACCAGCACATTCTCCACATCGTCGCCCACATAACCTGCCTCAGTGAGGGTGGTGGCGTCGGCGATGCAGAAGGGCACATCGAGCATGCGCGCTATGGTACGGGCCATAAGGGTTTTGCCGGTGCCTGTCTCGCCGACAAGGATGATGTTAGACTTCTCGATTTCCACATCGTTGGCGTCGTTGAAGATTTCGTTGTATTGCAGCCTTTTGTAGTGGTTGTATACAGCCACAGCCAGCACTTTTTTAGCCTCGTCTTGACCGATGACATACTGGTCCATGAAAGTCTTTATCTCGGCAGGTGTTGGTATGGGCTTTTTCTTTTTTGTGGTAGCTTTATAAGGCGTTTTGGTGTCACGCTGATTGATAATAAGATTGGCTTGTTCCACGCACTCACTACAAATAAATCCTTCTAATCCTGTGAGCAATAGGGAGCACTGAGATGCCGGACGTCCACAGAAAGAGCAGTGATCCTCGTTGTTTGTTTTCTTAGCCATTGGAAAGTATTTAGTATGTTTTATTATTTAATTGCAAAAGAGGCCATTGTCACGATTGTGCCAAAAGTTTTCATCAGATAGGCTTGGTTCGTTCTTGATCTTGACGCAAAAATATGAATAGCAGTATGGTAAATGCCATCAGAGATGATCCGCCATAGCTGAAGAAAGGCAAAGGGATGCCGATGACAGGCAACAATCCGAGCACCATGCCAATGTTAATGAAGAAATGGATAAACAGAATGCTTGCCACAGAATAGCCATAGAAGCGCGAGAAGGTAGAATACTGACGTTCGGCGAGTCGCACTAAACGTAGTAGCAAGCACATATACAGTACAATAATAACAGCAGATCCCATAAAGCCCCATTCTTCGCCGACGGTGCAGAAAATGAAGTCGGTCTCCTGTTCAGGCACAAAGTCGGCCTTGGTGATGGTACCTTTCAGATAGCCTTTGCCTGCGAATCCGCCTGAGCCTATGGCAATTTTGGACTGGTATACATTGTAGCCCGTACCTTTGGTGTCGGTGGTTTTGCCCAGCAGAACATAAATGCGGTCACGTTGATGAGGCTCGAGGACATTGTCGAAGACAAAGTCGACGGAGAAGGTGAAAAGAGTGCAAGCCAAAAAGATTAGAATAGTCCAAGTGTAATGGCTGCGGGTGCGTTTGCCCAGCCAGACAAAGAGGTATAGAAGGCCAATGGCGGCCAGCATAGCCATTATGATATACTTGTTGACAAGCAGCGCGATGACGAAAAGTACAGCAGCGATGACGCCAAAGAGCAAAATGCGACCCGACATACCTTCGCGGAATAGGGGGAGCAGAAAGCCGGCGAAAACCAGCGCCGATCCAGTGTCGTGCTGGAGGAGAATCAACCCAACGGGGATAAGTATTATCATCCACGACACAATCTTGGTGCGTAGAAGGCGGTAGTCGAGGTCGAGGGTGCTCATGTATTTTGCCAGTGCCAGAGCTGTGGCGAATTTGGCGAATTCGGAGGGTTGGAATTTGAAGGCGCCAAAATCAATCCACGACAAACCGCCCTTGGTGACTTTGCCGATAAACAGAGTGATAATGAGCAATGCCAGTATCACAAGATAGATGACATAGGCTGTTGAGGAAAAGATGTGAGGGTCGGTGAGCGATATTATAAGCGCTATTACCAGCGAGACGCCAATCCAAAGCAATTGCTTGCCGTGTTTGGTTTGGAAATCAAAAATGGCGGCGTGGTTGCCATCATAGCATGCGGCATAGATGTTGAACCAGCCGAAAATGACAATGGCGCCGAAAAGCAGCAGAGTTATCCAGTCTATCTTGTTTTCCATTATTTCTTTTTCTTTTTTCCTGTGCGAGCCAGGGGCAGTTTCTGGCAAGGCGCGGCCTCGCGGTACATGCGTTCAAAGTCTTTGCGTTTCACCTCGCCACGTATGTATTTCTCTATGACCAAGCTGGCTATTGGAGCCGCCCAAGAGCCGCCGCCGCCTCGTGCGTTTTCGACATAGACGGCCACAGCTATTTTAGGATTGTTGCGAGGAGCGAAGGAGATAAACACCGAGTGGTCGTCGCCAATATTTTGAGCTGTTCCCGTTTTGCCACAGACTTCAATGTCGGGGATGTCGGCCTTGTGGGCAGTGCCACCGGCGCCATGAACGGCGCCATACATTCCGGCGGCGACGACCTCAATATGTTTGGGGTCTATGCCTGTCTCATGGCGAGTGTAGAACTCCTCGTTGCGGGTTGAGTCGGGGCCGTAGTACCTTACCAGATGAGGAGTGATATAGTAACCCCTGTTGGCCACAATACAGGCCAAGTTGGCCATTTGCAGAGGCACAACCTCAACCTCACCTTGGCCGATGCTGTTGGAATAGATGGTTGAGAATGCCCATTTCCCAGGACCGTACCAGCGGTTGTAGTAGTTAGTGTCGGGTATGTTGCCGCTCATAACGCTGGGCAAGTCGATGGGCAGTCTCATGCCAAATCCGAATCGCTGCATGTAGTCGTGCCACATAGCCAAGCCATAAGGGCTGTCGCGGTAGATGTTTTTATACTTACCCTGCTGAATGACACGACGGTAAACGAAATAGAAATAGGGGTTGCAAGACATCTTAATGGCGTCTTGCACGCACGAGGCGCTGGGGTGGTTGTGGCATCCCACCAGCGACTTGTTGCAGGGGAATCCCGACTCGGCGGTAATAACACCAATGTTGAGTGCCGTCATAGCCTGAGCCACTTTGAAAATAGATCCCGGAGGATATTGAGCCTGCAGAGCCCTGTTGAAGAGGGGCTTGCTTATGTCCTGCAGCAACTTGATATAGTTCTCGCCTCTGACGCGCCCCACCAGCAAATTGGGGTCGTAGCAAGGAGCCGACACCATAGTGAGCACTTCGCCAGTAGAAGGCTCAATGGCCACAATACATCCGCGCTTGTTTGCCATCAGGCTTTCGGCATACTCCTGCAACTCAGCGTCGAGAGTGGTATAGAGGTTGCCACCCTCAACGGCCATAGTGTCTTTGGCGCCGCCAAGATAAGGACCAATCTCTCTGTTGTGCACATCGACATGCATAATTTTCTTGCCTTTAACACCGCGGAGCACCGTTTCGTAAGATTTCTCAAGGCCGCTTTTGCCGATATAGTCGCCCTGACGGTAGTAGCTGTCGCTTTCCGTCTCGTTCTGATCCACCTCGCCGACATAGCCGAGGACATGAGCGGCGATAGGTTTGTCGTATATGCGCAACGTGCGCTGCTGGACAAAGAAACCATGGAATCGGTACATCTGATTCTGCCATGAGCCGTATTCCTCTTTCGACACCTGTTTCATGAAAATCGACGGTGTGTAGGTAGAGTAGCGGCAGGCTTTGTTCATGCGCGCGTCGAACTCCTCGCGGCTGATACCCATAACCTCGCAAAAATGGGCTGTGTCTATTTTCACCATCTTTGGAATCACCATAAGATCGTAGACAGCCTCGTTGTGTACCAGCAACTCACCGTCGCGGTCGTAGATAAGGCCGCGGGCGGGATACTGAGTGACGTTGCGCAGCGCCTGCTGGTCGGCAAGTTCGCGATAGGTGCCGTCGAAAATCTGCAATACAGAGAGCCTCACTATGAAGATTAACCCCACAATGATGAATATCAAACGTATTACAGAGCTCCTATCTTGATACTGATTTCTCACTTATATTGACAAAATGGTTTGTGTAACCCGGATAATAGATACAACAAAACCAGCTGTTTACTCTTCCTTTCAAAGAATAAACAAACTGCCTTTTGTGGAGTATATGGGACTCGAACCCACTACCTTTTGATTGCGAACCAAATGCTCTACCAGATGAGCTAATACCCCATGTTTTGGATTGCAAAACTACACAAAAAAATCGAAATACACATGCTCTTTGACAAAAGACATTATATAACGCAAATTATCATTATATTACTATATCACCCCTAAGGCTGAAGCGCCATAAAACGTCGCTTTTTATAAATAAGAAAAGAGAATTTTTGAGTTTTTTTCGTTGACCCTAGGGATGACAAAGCCAGCGGCTGCGAAAAAGAGTAGAGCCTTCGGCAGAAAAGGAATTGAAGTCATTCGATGGACGAAATACCGATGACAAGAGCGGCACAAGACCATCAAACACCACTCGTGGCCAACGTTAGGCAACTGCAGTATTTTCTTTTGTGAAATGTAATGATGAAAACAGACAAAGAGGAACCTTTTAGCGAACTCATAGCGGACTCATAGCGGACTTAGGCATATGGTGCCGACGAGGAGTGTCGACAGTTCGGTGTGCCACGCTCCAATTATTTCTTTTTTCACTCTTTTTTCAATTAGTGCCCTATTATCTTATTTTTTTATGTAAATTTGCATTTTATTATAATTGTAAAAATAATTACATAATTAATATTAATAATATGAAAATCAGTAAGCTATTTGCTTCTGCTTTGCTTGTTGCCGCCTTTGTCAGCGGAGGCACATCCAAAGCATGCACCAATTTCCTTTTCACCAAGGGAGCCACCAAGGACGGCTCGACAATGATTACCTATGCCGCCGACAGCCACGTGCTTTATGGCGAACTCTACTATCGCCGCGCCGCCAAATATCCCGCAGGCGAGATGATACAAGTGGTTGACTGGGACACCGGCAAGCCCCTTATCAAAATTCCCCAAGTCGCTCAGACCTACAGCGTTGTTGGCAACATCAACGAACATCAGCTTGCTATAGGCGAAACCACCTATGGCGGCCGTGAAGAGCTTGCCAACGAAATAGAGGGCGGCATCGACTACGGCTCGCTCATCTACCTTACCCTGCAGCGCGCCCGCAATGCCCGCGAAGCCATCCAGGTCCTCGCCGGCTTCCTCAGCCAATACCCCTACCACAGCGAAGGCGAAAGCTTCAGCATCTGTGACCCCAACGAGGTTTGGATTTTCGAGCTTATAGGCAAACGCCCCAACCTTGCCAAGGCCGACCTTAGCAAGAAGCTGAAATACAAATACACCGACGGCGCCGTATGGGTGGCCCGCCGCATTCCCGACGGATATGTGTGCGGTCACGCCAACCAGGCACGCATCACCAAGTTCCCCCAGGAACCCAAGAAATTTAACAAAGCCAAAGGTAAAGGTCTTCACAGCGCCATCAGCAGCGCACATATCGACTATGTTTTCGAACCTGAAGTGGAATGCGTTTACAGCTCGGATGTGATCACCTTCGCACGCGCCTGCGGCTGGTATAACGGCACCGACGCCGACTTTAGCTTCACCGACACCTACGCGCCTCTTACTTTCAGTGGCATCCGCGCCTGCGACGCACGAGTATATGCCATGTTCCGTCGCGTCAACGCCAGTATGTCGAAATACGAGAAATACGCTATGGGCGATGTCAACGCCGAGCGCATGCCCCTGTGGATCAAACCCGATCACAAGGTTGATGTTAAAGAGGTTATGGACCTTATGCGCGACCATTACGAAGGCACCGCCATGGATATGACCCAGGATGTCGGAGCCGGTCCTTTCGCTTGCCCCTACCGCTGGCGTCCCATGGGCTTCAAAGTGGACGGCAAAGAATATATCCACGAACGTGCCACATCTACCCAGCAAACCGGTTTCAGCTTTGTGGCACAGTGCCGTAGCTGGCTGCCCAACAAAGTTGGCGGCATCATTTGGTTTGGTGTCGACGACACCTACTCGACCGTATACTGCCCCATGTATTGCGGCATCACCGAGATACCACTCTGCTTCCGCGAAGGCAATGGCGATATGCTGACCTACAGCCCAACATCAGCTTTCTGGCTCTTCAACCGCGTTACCAACTTCGTCTACGGACGCTATAAAGACATGATAGTAGACCTCCAAAAGGTTCAAACCAGTCTTGAGGAAGGCTTTATAACCGACGTGGAGAGAAGCGACAACCGTTTCAAAGCCGCCACCGAGTCAGAGCTCACCACACTCCTCAACGATTTCAGCAACCGTCAGGCAAAGAAGATGATGGATGAGTGGAACAAACTAGACCAATATCTTCTGGTTAAATACATTGACGGCAATGTCAAGAAAGAAGAGGGCGGCAAATTCAAACGCACCGAGTTTGGCGGATGCGCATCGCCCAGCCAGCCGGAATATCCACAGTGGTACTATCGCATGATTGTCAAAGATCACGGCAACATCATCGAGGCAAAATAAAACGACATAAACTTAAAATGATAGCCGATTCTTTACAAATCGGCTATCATTTTAAATATAAACCCCTAAATGCTGACTTTATCTCAATTAGAGCAATACCTATCAAAGGCTGCGTGGATATTGAAAGGTCCTGTCGATGCAGCTGACTTTAAGGTATATATATTCCCACTGCTGTTCTTCAAACGTATCTCGGATGTCTATGATGAGGAATACACCGAAGCGTTGAAAGAGAGCGAAGGAGACCATGACTATGCTTCTGCTAACGAGATGCACCGCTTTATCATACCGAGGGGTTGCCATTGGAATGATGTAAGAGTGGTTACCACTAATGTCGGTAGTGCCATTAAAGGGGCTTTCTCTCAAATTGAGCAAGCCAACCCTCAATACCTGGCCAACATCTTTGGCGATGCTGCATGGACAAACAAGGACAAACTGTCTGATGAACTCCTTTGCCGTCTCATTGAGCATTATTCTCAATACAATCTCTCCAACTCCAATGTGGAGCCAGATGTCCTTGGCCGAGCATACGAGTATCTGATAAAGATGTTCGCCGACCAAACTAACAAAAAGGCTGGTGAGTTCTACACACCTCGTTCCGTTGTCCGCTTGATGGGATTGATTGTCAACCCTCAAGCAGGCGAAACCATCTACGACCCCGCTTGTGGTACAGCCGGAATGCTTTTGGAATGTATTGAGCAGGTCAAACAAAAAGGTGGCGACTACCGTACATTGAAGCTCTATGGTCAGGAGAAGAACCTCACCACCTCCACTATAGCACGCATGAATATGTTTCTTCACGGTATCGAGGATTTCTATATCGAACGTGGCGATACACTTCGTGAACCCAAGTTCTTCAAGTATGACAAGATGCAGCAGTTCGATATTGTCATTGCCAACCCGCCATTCTCGCTTAAGAATTGGGGTGCCGAAGTGTGGGCCGATGACCTTTACGGACGCAATATCGCAGGTATGCCACCCAACGGCAATGGCGATATGGCTTGGGTGCAGCATATGATCAAATCGATGGATGAGAAGTCTGGACGTGTGGCGGTGGTATTGCCCCACGGGGCTCTCTTCCGCAAACATGCCGAAGCCAAGATACGTTCCGTACTGCTGGAAAACGATTTGTTGGAAGCCGTGATAGGGCTTGGCGATAATATCTTTTATGGTGCCACGCTTTCGGCCTGTATTCTGGTATTCAGGGCATGTAAAGACAAGTCGAGAAAAGGCAAGGTATTGTTCCTTGATGCCGCCGATCAGGTGAGAAAAGGTCGTGCACAAAACACACTCGAGGAAGAGCACATCAACACTATCTATGGTTGGTATTCCAATTTCAGCGACGTAAAGAACCACGCAAAAGTTGCCACGCTTGAGGATATCCGCAGCAATGACTACAACCTGAACATACCTCTTTATGTGGAGAAAGAAGTTGTAGACAACCTGCCCACTCTCGAAGAGGCCAAAGACCAGCTGCGCATTGCCGCAAAGGAAGCCCGTGAGGCCGAAGAACGTTTCATTCAACTGCTTAAGGAGTTTGCCCAATGACACAGAAAGAACTTGAATCCTATCTTTGGGGTGCTGCCACCTATCTTCGTGGGTTTATTGATGCCGGCGATTACAAGCAGTATATCTTCCCATTGCTTTTCTACAAGCGCATATGTGATGTCTATGACGAGGAATACGAGGAAGCCCTCGCCGAGAGTGACGGTGATCTTGAATATGCTGCCTTTGACGAGAACCACCGTTTCAAAGTACCTGCCAAGGCCCATTGGAACCAAGTACGGCAGATTACTGTGAATGTAGGCAAAGCCATCAACGATGCATTGAACACCATCCAGAAGGTCAACAACCAACAGCTCCAGGGCATCTTCGGCGATGCCGACTGGACCAACAAAGAGCGTCTGTCCGACAGTTTGTTGTGTCAACTAATCGAACATTTCTCCTCCCGCAACCTCAATATCAAGAATGTGCCCAATGACGAGTTGGGCAACGCCTACGAGTTTCTCATAAAGAAGTTTGCCGACGATAGCGGTCACACCGCCGCCGAGTTCTACACCAACCGTACCGTGGTGAGACTTATGACGCTGATTGCCGACCCGAAAGAAGGCGAGAGCGTCTATGACCCCACCTGTGGTAGTGGCGGCTTGTTGCTCAACTGTGCCATGATGCTCAAGGACCAAGGAAAGGAATACCGCACCTTGCGTCTTTATGGACAGGAGATCAACCTTATCACCTCAGGTATTGCCCGTATGAACATGCTGCTGCACGGCTTCGAGGAGTTCAATATTGTGCGTGGGAATACGCTTAGCAACCCGCTCTTTATGAAGTACGACCAACTGCAACAGTTCGACATCGTGCTGGCCAATCCGCCATACTCCATCAAGAGTTGGGACCAGGCAGCCTTCACCAACGACCCCTACGGACGTAACATTTGGGGCACCCCACCGCAAGGCTGTGCCGACTATGCCTTCCAGCAGCATATCATGAAGAGCCTCAAGTCCGACACCGGACGTTGTGTGGTGTTGTGGCCTCATGGCATCCTGTTCCGTGATGCCGAGCGCGAGATGCGTCGCCGCATGATTGAGAGCGACTGCGTCGACTGCGTCATCGGTCTGGGCCCCAATCTTTTCTACAACTCCCCAATGGAGGCCTGCCTGCTGATATGCCGTATGCAGAAGCCCGCCAATCGTCGGGGCAAGATTCTCTTCATCAATGCCGTCGACGAGGTGAAGCGCGACAAGACCATCAGCACCCTCGAACCTCAGCATATCGACAAGATTTTCAATGCATATAAGGAGTATAAAGACATTGCGGGTTTTGCCAAAGTAGTCACCAACAAACAGATACTTGACAATGGTGCCACACTGAACATCTCACAATATGTCTCTCGTCTAGAAGTGAAAAGCGACAAACCCACACAATCACTGCCTGATTTGTTGAATGAATGGGAAAAGAATAGAATAGAGTTGTTCGACAGAATTAACGAAATATTAGACAGTTAAACATCCAATTATCTGCAATTTTTTTGAAATATTGCCAATAATTTGTATCTTTGCATTTGAAAATAGAATAGGAAGTTTTTATTTGACTGGAAACACACTTTTTATTAAAAAGACAATATAAACAACTGATTATCATACGAAAGTTTATTTGATGGTTATTTGATTGAAAACATTTAATAGTAATTATGGAAGAAATAGAATTAAGGAAATTAGTTGACCGACTCGTTGCTTTATCAAAAGAATCTGAAATAGTAGAGTTTAAGGAAAACTTTCATAGCAAGGAAGAAATAGGAGAGCGTATTTCTGCATTAGCTAATAGTGCTTGCTTACTAAACCAACCTTATGCCTATATTCTTTTTGGCATAAAGAATGACAACCATCAGATTATTGGAACTTCATTCCGGTCTAAGAAACATATGGTTGGGAATGAAGAGTTAGAAGTGTGGTTACTTAATAGACTCAATCCAAGAATAGACTTTCAGTGCTTTGATTTCGAGTATAGTGACGGAATTTTTCTTGCTTTATACAAGATTCCAGCCACTGAGAATGTTCCAGTAAAATTTCTCAATGTTAGTTATATAAGGGTTAATAGTTCCACAAGACAACTTATAAATTATCCTGAAAAAGAAAAACAGATATGGAAGAATGAATTGACTGAAAAGTTCTTGCTTAACACTGCTATAAAGAATCTAACACTTTCAGACATTCCCAGATATTTAAGTACAGAGACATATTTTGATCTAATGCATATACCCTATCCTACCAGTCTAGAAAATGTTGCTCTCCGATTAAAAGAAGAAAATATAATAAATGAGTATGAGGGCCAGTATGCTATAACAAATCTCGGCGCACTTCTATTTGCTAAGAACCTAAAAGATTTCTCCACTTTGGATAGAAAAGCCATCAGGGTTATCAAATACAAAGGGAACAATAAGGTGGAAACCGAGAGAGATATGATTGGTAGTAAAGGATATGCTATAGGATTTACGGGGCTTTTAGAATGGATAAACGGGCAGTTGCCTGCCAACGAGGAAATAGGGAGATCGTTGAGAAAAGAGGTCCGGATGTATCCGGAAATTGCCATCCGTGAACTTGTAGCCAATAGTATTATTCATCAGGATTTTTCTGTCAAAGGTTTCCCTACCATTGAAATCTTCAATGATAGAATTGAGATATCAAATCCAGGGCAACCCATTATTCATTCAGATCGTTTTATTGATGAATATGGCTCCCGAAATGAACGATTGGCTGATATAATGCGAAGAATGGGATTTTGTGAGGAGAAAGGTAGTGGATTGGATAAAACCATTTTTTATGTAGAGTTATACCAATTGCCTCCAATTAAGATTACTGTACAGGAAAACAGAACCGTCGTCTCAATGTTTGCTTATAAAACTTTGAATAGTATGGACAAGGAAGAACGGCAAAATGCTTGTTATCAACATGCATGCCTCAAATATGTTTCAAACGAGAAGATGACAAACCAAACGTTCCGAGAGAGATTAGGTATTGAAGAGCACAATTCCGCACTCGCATCGCGCATTATTAAGGAAACAATAACTGCCCATTTGATAAAAGAGGAGAATCCAGAGAACCAATCACGGAAATATCGTAAATACATTCCGTGGTGGGCATAATCTTATTTGATGGTTATTTGATAAAAGACATAGTTTTGGAGAAAATAATATTGATTATCAATGATTTCTTATTTGATGGTTATTTGATAGGGAACAAGTGAATATGGGCATAGTTTTTATTTGACTGGAAAATCACTTTTAAGGAATTTTTAAACACAATCTATTGATTAACAACAATATCTTTATTTGACTGCTATTTGACTGGAAGCATAATATTGATAGGATAAACTATACTAATGAACGATATCACCATAGATAAAACTGGCTGGAAGAAATACAGGTTTGACGAGATGGTACAGAACATCTCGGAGCGTGTAGAGCCTAGTCAAACAGATTTGGATGTTTATGTGGGCCTGGAACATATTGACCCAGATTCATTGCATATCAAACGGCATGGTCATCCAAGTGATGTCGAAGGCACCAAGTTGCGTTTTTATAAAGGAGATATCATCTTTGGTCGAAGAAGAGCTTATCAACGGAAAACAGCTTTGGCTATGACGGACGGCATTTGTTCTGCTCATGCAATGGTATTGAGAGCTAAGGAAAATGTTGTTGATCCAATGTTTTTACCCTTCCTATTTCATTCCAAGTCGTTCATTGATATGGCAATTACCATATCTGTCGGAGGGTTGTCTCCAACTATCAATTGGAAAGACATTGCAAAACAAGAATTCCTCCTCCCACCCAAACCCGAGCAGAAACGCTTAGCCGACCTCCTCTGGGCGGCCGACGAGATGATTGAGAAAGAGAAGATAGAGTTAGAAAAAGTAGAGGGCCTGTATAATAACCGTATCGAATCATTGTTCGCAAACAAAAAAGTTGAATTCGGAGAGTGCGCTACTATAAACGCCAAAACTTTAACATCTCAAACTCCACGCGATTATAAACTCTACTATATTGATATTGCAAGCATAGTGGCACCTAAACGCCTCGGAATATTAACTGAATATTTGTTTGAAGAGGCTCCGTCAAGAGCTCGCAGGATAGTAAAAGAAAATGATATTGTAGTGTCTTTAGTACGCCCTTACTTAAAAGCTTTTGTCCAAATCAAAGATAGTCGAAATAATCTGGTTGCTTCTACAGGAACCGCGGTTGTTTCTGCAAATTCCAATAATAGCACTGACTTCCTTTTTCATATGTTGTTTTCAAAATCATTTATGACGTTTTGTGAAAACAGAATGAACGGAACTAATTATCCGGCTATTACACCTGACGATTTATGCCATTTCAAAATACCTTTATATGAAAAAGCAGAGCAAATGTCTATTGCTTATGAGTTGAATGCTATTGATGACATAAATGAAAAACTTGAAAGTCAAATTACTCTATCACAACAGTTAAAGCAAGAATTAATCAATAAAGTGTTTTAAAAATGAATATTCCAATAAAAATACAAATACCTCAAGTTTGGTCAGGCTCATTTGAAAAAAATGAATGGAATTCCATCAATTATATAGTTGGCCCGAATGGGACGGGAAAATCTCTTTTTTCAAACCAACTATTTACACAACTAATAGGAAAGGGATATAAGACTCGCCTTCTTTCAGCCGAACGATTATCTGGATTTGAGAAAGAAAATTATACTTATTTTACTAATAGTTCGTTGAATGATGGTCTAAATTTATCGAGATTAAGTAATTACAAAGATTATGGACAGCGATATGGTCTTTCAACATATGCATTCATTATTTTAAGAGAAAGGCTTGATGTTAGAATTAAAATTGAGGCCTTGCTTTCTGACTTATTTCGAAAGACAATTAGATTAGTAGAAGAAGGCGGATTCCTAAAACCCAAGATGCAAAACATTGATGGTGGTGAAGAATATGGATTAAAGGAGCAGGAGTGTCATGGGATGAAAGAAATTATTTCGTTATTGACATTTCTATATGATGATAGTAATAATTGCTTGATTTTTGATGAACCGGAATTACATCTTCATCCACAATTTCAATCTTTTTTCTTGAATGAAATAAGGAAAATTGCTGGAGATCCCGTTAGTGAACCTGGTAAAAAGTTATTTTTTATAATTACCCACTCTCCCTATTTTATTGACATCCGGAATCTTGAAGATTTACAACATATTATTGTGTGTCATAATCATCAAATGCCGACATGCATTCAAGAAGGTGATTTAGATAGTCAAGACAAATACGTCCTAAAAAGGTTTTTACCAAGATTTAATACTCACCACAAACAATTTTTTTTCTCTCCTAACCCTGTTTTTGTAGAGGGATATACTGACCAACAAATTATCACACTGTTATTTGAGAAAACTGGACAAAACATTGCTGCTTCTGGGTCTTCCGTGATTGATGTCGGAGGGAAGGACGAACTTGCTGTTTTTTATAAACTATGCAACAAACTCGGAATAAATTGCCGGATAATTGCAGATTACGATGCTTTTTATAGAGGAAAATTGAGAGAAGAAGTATTTAGTAATAACAATGACATAAAACAGGCATTTATTAATGATGGATTCGGGGATGATGTATCAAAAAGTATAGGTGAACTGCAAAAAATATCAAGAACAATATCTGACGAATTGATGACACAATCATCAAGTGATCCAGATGTGGCCAAAGTCATTACAAGATTAGTAGAACTATATAGAGATTCCGAGAAAAATAACTCTCAAATATTAGATGTTATTCATTTGTCTTTATATAGGTTAAAAGATAAAATCGTTGGTACTATTCCTCAAAAGAAGGATGATATTAATTCGTACCTAGTTAGGCATCAAAAGTATATAGAATGTATTAAATCGGGTGGTATTTATATCATTCCAAGTGGTGAGTTGGAACATTTTTTCAAAGCCTCGACTATCGATTATCTTAATATTACTCAAAAAGACAGGCTTTTTGAGGCAGAAAGAGATTCCATAATGAATACTTATGACGCTAAACAGATAAAAGTAGATTATCAAGATATATTACCGTTATTAACAGAATCCATTCCCCATATTGAAGTTGATATGATTAAACATATAAGATTTACAATAATGGATTGGGTCCAGAAAGTACAAAATGCTGTTGAGCGAGGGGAAGTAAAAGACATTGCTTCTTTGAAGAATAATGCGAGGGTAAATTACAATTTGTACAATCAAATTATTGAATGTAATGACGGAAACTTTATGATATGGGAAGATGGCTCGTTTGTATGTACTATTAGAATAAGAAAGAATGTGATTGGTGAAGAAAAAGTGTTGAAATTTACTGATAAAACAACAACACGAGAAATTAAATTTGAATAACTATGTCCTTCAACGAAATAAATGCAGTGGAGAACTTCGTCATTATGACGATGACGGGGGTGAATCTGAATGATACAGGGTCTGTACACGAGGATTCTGCTCCTTATGGTGCACAATGGATATACAAGCCTTCGTCGGAGCTTCGCCGCGAGATCACCGAGGTGATGGTGGAGACGGAGGTGAAGGATGCCCTTATCCGGCTCAACCCCGAGATAGCAGCGCAACCCGACCGCGCCGACGAGGTGATATACAAACTGCGCTCTATCTTGTTGTCGGTCAACAGTACAGGTCTGGTGCGCGCCAACGAGGAGTTTGCCAAGTGGCTGCGTGGGGAGATGTCAATGCCATTCGGCAAGAACTACGCCCACGTGCCAGTACGCCTGATAGACTTCGACCATATCGCCAACAACAGCTTCTGGCTGGTCAACCAGTTCAGCGTCCGTAACCGCGAGACCAAGCGCCCCGACGTGGTGATGTTCGTGAACGGCTTGCCGCTGGTGGTGGGCGAGACCAAGACACCTGTGCGACCTGCCGTCTCGTGGCTCGATGCCGCCTCCGACATCCACGACGGCTACGAGAACAGCGTGCCGGAACTCTTCGTGCCCAACGTGCTCAGCTTCGCCACCGAAGGGAAGAACCTTTTCTATGGTGCCGTACGCACACCGCTGGAGTTCTGGGCCGCCTGGCGGCTGAACGAAGGTGCCGAGGAGGCCGAGCTGCCAGGGCTGGAGGCTGTATCCGCTGAACTGAAGCAACTGCTCGCCCCCAAGACACTGCTCGACATACTCTATAACTTCACCACCTACACCACCAACAAGAGCCGCCAACGCACCAAGGTGGTCTGCCGCTACCAGCAGTACGAAGGTGCCAACAAGATAGTGGAGCGTGTGCTCGAAAACAAAATCAAAAAGGGCCTGATATGGCACTTCCAAGGCTCAGGCAAGTCGCTGCTGATGCTCTTCGCGGCACAGAAGATGCGTCGTTTGCCTGCGCTGAAGAACCCCACGGTGATGATTGTGGTGGACCGCATCGACCTCGACTCGCAGACACAGAACGTTTTCAAAGAGGCTCCCAACGTGATGTCCACCGAGGACATAGAGACGCTGAACAGCTATCTGGAGAACGACTCACGCTATATCATCATCACCACCATCTTCAAGTTCAAAGACGCCAAGCCCAACATCAACCGCCGCGACAATATCATCGTGATGGTCGACGAGGCACACCGTACCCAGGAGGGTGACCTCGGACAACGTATGCGTGCCGCCCTTCCCAACGCTTTCTTCTTTGGGCTGACAGGCACACCTATCAACAAGTCGGAGCACAACACCTTTTGGACATTCGGAGCCACCGAGGACAAAGGAGGCTGACGAGGCCATCCTGCCGCTGCATTTCGAGCCACGCCTGCTCGACATACATATTGACCGCGAGAAGGTGGACGAGGAATTTGAACGCATCACCAACGAGTTGGATGAGGATGCCAAGATCACCCTCTCCAACAAAGCCGCCAAGATGCTGGAGTTCCTGAAGTCACCCGACCGTATCACCACCATCTGCAAAGACATCGCGCAACATTATCGCGACAAGGTGGAGCCACAAGGCTTCAAAGCGATGATTGTGACGCCTGACCGCGAAGCCTGCCACCTCTACAAGTTGGAACTGAACAAATACTTTCCCGACTCGGCCTCGGCGGTGGTTATTTCCACTTCAGGCAAAGGCGATGATGAGCTGAAACGGCTCTACAGCCTCACCAAAGACGAGCAGGAGAAACTGATTGAAAAGTTCAATAAGCCAGAATCAGAACTGAAATTTCTGATAGTCACCGCCAAACTACTGACTGGCTTCGACTCACCCATCTTGCAGACGATGTACCTCGACAAGGCACTGAAGGACCACACGCTGCTGCAGGCCATCTGCCGCACCAACCGCAAGTTTCCCAACAAGACCTTTGGCCGCATAGTGGACTACTTCGGTGTATTCGACGATGCCGCCAAAGCATTGGAGTTTGACGAGGAGGTGATGAGCAAGGTCATCACTAACCTCAACGCCCTTATCGAGGAGTTGCCCAAGGCAATGGAAGAGACGTTGACCCATTTCGCTGGCGTCGACCGTACTATTGACGGTTTCGACGGTTTGCAGGCTGCTCAAAACGCCATCGATACTAACGAGAAACGCGATGCTTTCGCCGCCGACTACCGCCGGTTGGCCAATATCTGGGAGTCGCTCTCACCTGACCCATCGTTGGAACCCTTCCGCAACGATTACAAATGGCTGTCGAATGTCTATCAGTCAGTCAAGCCCTCAGGTCCCGAAGCCCTCGGTAAACTGATATGGCTTTCGATGGGTGCCCAGACCAAGCGTATTATGTACGAGAACATCCACGTGGAAGGAATCCATACCGATATGGAAGAGGTGGTGCTCGACGAAGCTATGGTGTCGGCACTGATGGACAAGAAAGACATGAAGGCCGCCAAGCGCATGGAACGTGAACTGATTAAGCGTTTCAAGAAACACGCAGACAAACCTATCTTCATTGAGCTGAGTAAACGGTTGGAAGCATTGCGCGACAAGGCAGAACAAGGATTGATAACAAGCATCGAGTTCATCAAGGAACTGTGTCAGATAGCCCGCGAGACCTTGCAGGCAGAGAAGATGGAGGCAAATACAGAGGTGCGTAAGACTGGCAAGGAAGCACTTACCGAATTGTTTATGGAGCTTCGCACAGAGGACACTCCAGCAGTGGTAGGACGTATAGTGACAGATATCGACAGCATCGTGAAGATAGTGCGTTTCCCTGGCTGGCAAACTACAAATGCTGGTGAGCGCGAGGTCCAGAAGGCATTGCGCAAAACCTTGTTGAAATATAAACTGCATAAAGACGAGAACCTTTTCTCAAAAGCGTATCTGTACATTCGTGAATATTATTAATAACTATTTTTGGAATGAAAAATAAAAAAACACTTCTTGTATTATTGATATGTATGTTTGTCCAAATGGGTATTGGACAAGCCTGCACCAACTTTATCTGCAGCCGAGGAGCCAGTGCCGATGGCAGCACAATGATAACCTATGTCGCCGACAGTCACACACGTTATGGTCAGCTACGCTACCACAAGGGAGGCGACCACCAGTTGGGCGAGACAGTGAGACTTTACAACTACGGCAGTTTGAAATTCCAAATAGAGATACCCCAAGTGGCGCACACCTACAATGTTGTAGGCTTTATCAACGAGTGCCAGCTGGCCATAGGAGAGACAACATGGGGCGGTATTTCACCCCTTGACAAGGGCAATGCACAGGGTATAGATTATGGCAATTTGATCTATCTGGCGCTGCAGCGCGCAGCCAACTGCCGTGAGGCCATCAAGGTTATGGCCGAATTGGTGGAGACCTACGGCTATGCCGACGGAGGCGAAAGTTTTTCTATTGCCGATCCCAAAGAGGTGTGGATTTTTGAAATCACCAGCAAAGGCAAAGAGAAAGGTGCCGTATGGGTGGCTCGACGAGTACCCGAAGGCTATGTTTGCGGCCACGCCAACCAGGCCCGCATCACCCAGTTTCCACTTGAGGTCAAGAAGAAACGCACCAGTATTAGTAGCAAAAACCTCAAATACATAATGTTCCCCGAGGTGGAATGTGTTTACTCGGCCGATGTCATCACCTTTGCCCGCAATAACGGCCTTTTTGCTGGCAACGACAGCGATTTTAGTTTTGCCGATACCTACAATCCTTTGACTTTTAGTGGTATCCGTGCCTGTGAGGCAAGAGTTTACGCCATGTTTAACCGCATCAACGCCGACATGAAACAATATGAGCCTTTTGCTATGGGCGATGCCACAGCTCCCCGTTTGCCGCTGTGGATAGTTCCCGACCGCAAACTCACAGTCAGCGACGTTATGGAGCTTATGCGCGACCACTATGAGGGCACAGCAATGGATATGACGCAGGATGTTGGCGGCGGTCCATTCCATTGTCCCTACCGATGGCGTCCCATGGATTTTGAGATTGACGGTCAGAAATACGTGCACGAACGCGCCATCTCGACTCAGCAAACAGGATTCAGTTTTGTGGCCCAATGTCGCGGCTGGCTTCCCAACAAGCTTGGCGGTATTATCTGGTTTGGCGTAGACGACACCTATTCGACCGTCTACTGTCCCATGTTTTGTGGCATAACACAAATACCTGTATGCTTCGAGGAGGGAAACGGATCGATGGCAGAATACTCAGAGACATCAGCATTCTGGCTTTTCAACCGCGTCAGCAACTTCTGCTATCTGCGCTATGACAGTATGATAGTAGACGTGCGTCGAGTGCAGAAAAGTCTGGAGACCGACTTTGTCAATGTTGTCGACGGAGTCAGCAAACAGTGTGAAAACTATGATGACGCGCGACTAGTGTCTTTCCTCAACCGCGCCAGCAACAGTTGCGCCGACCGTATGATGCGCAGTTGGAGCGAATTAGACCATATGCTGCTCATGAAATACATAGACGGCAACATCAAAACGGTTGAAAATGGCCGAATCAAAACAACTTCAACAGGAGTAGTCACCGGCATCAAGCAACCACCATATCCGGAATGGTTTTATCGCCAGATAGTTGACGACCATGGTGAAGTGATCAAAGCCAGATGAAAAGCACGGCACTTATATCCTCATCCGTTCTGCTTCTGCTACTTAGCACGGCATTCACATACGGCGACGCCTCGTGGAGGGCGCCCCGTTTTGGCGATATGTACGATTGCTTCATTATTTGCGACGCCGAGGTGTCGGCCTATGCCGACGAGGACTATGAGCAAGTAGACAGCGACGAGCTGATGGAAATCCTCTCCACTGGTCGCTACTCGCACACAGCCTTTGTGCCACAATGGCGCATACTGCTCTATGACGACGATGGCGTACGATACCGAATATATATAGATGCCTCGTGCCGCCATTATCGTATTGACGGCAACTATTTCAAACTGAAAAAGAAACAGGCAAAGAGGATGAAACGCCTATTTGGAGTCTGACATTCCGTTGCCTTTCCCAGCCAGAAGTCCACAGGCAGCCATGATGTCCTCGCCGCGCGATGCCCTAATTGTGCAGGTAACACCATGGGAGTCGAGATAGTCGCGGAATGTTGTCATAGTCCGCTCATCGCTGCTCTTGTAGGGCACTCCCGGTGACGAATGGAATCGTATCAAGTTGACTCTGCACCGTAGCCCTTTGAGCAGTTTGACAAGCTCGGCGGCATGAGCCATATCGTCGTTCAATCCTTTGAACATGGTGTATTCGAACGAGATGCGTCGTTGTCCACGCCAGTCGTAACGTTTCAGAAGCGTTATGGTGTCGACAATAGGGAAGGCTTTCTCCATAGGCATTATTGCCAGGCGTTCCTTGGGGAAGGCATTGTGAAGACTTACAGCGACATGGCACTGAGTCTCGTCGAGCAAGCGACGCAATACGGGAGTGATGCCCACAGTAGAGACAGTGAGTCTATGTGGACTCCAGGCCAAACCCCACTCAGAGGTGAGCACGTCGAGAGTACTTTTAATAGCCTCGTAGTTGTCCATTGGCTCACCCATGCCCATAAAGACCACATTGGAGAGCATCTCACTGTCGGGCACAGAGAAAATCTGGTTGAGGATTTGCGAAGCGGAGAGGCTGCCGTGGAAGCCCTGTTGTCCTGTGGCGCAGAAACGGCATCCCATTTTGCATCCCACCTGACACGAGACACAGAGAGTGGCGCGGTCATCGGCTGGAATGAAGACAGACTCGACATATCGTTGTACACCATTTATGACGACTGGGAACAGATATTTTTTGGTGCCGTCGACAGAGGTTTGGCAGTCGACCGGTTCGCAGCGTCCCACTAAGGCAAACTCTTTCAGGCGGCTTCTGATTTTGAGAGACAGATTGGTCATTGCGTCGAAGTCGGATACACGCTTGGCGTACATCCAATCGCACAGCTGTTTGGCGGAGAACTTAGGGAAGCCCTCGTTGGCGCAGAGCGCTTGTAATTCTGTCAAGGAAAGACCAAAGATATCTTTTTTCATAATCACCAAATCTGATAAGAAGACTCGGGTACCTCGTTGCGCTCAGTTTCCAGTTCTTGCTGATAGATGCTTTCATCCCATTCCAGCTCTTCTTCAGAGAGGTTAGGTTTGGTGAAGTCGCCGCGATAGAAATTGAGCACTCTGTCGTCGTATACTGCTCGCATATAATGGCCGAAGATAGGCAGAGCCTGACGAGCGCCCTGACCATATTCCATGCTTCTGAAATGGATAGAGCGTAGTTCGCCGCCCGTCCATACGACGGTAGTAAGCTTGGGCGTGATGCCCACAAACCAGCAGTCGCTGTTGTTCTGAGTAGTACCTGTTTTGCCGGCCATAGGGTACTGCAGTTTGAACTGACCGCCACGCAGGCGCGCACCAGTACCGCTATCCACAACACCCTTCATCATCTGAATCATCATCCATGCTATGCGAGGACTAATAGCTTCGCGACGCTCGGGAGTGAAAGTTTGCAACACTTTGCCCTTGTTGTCCTCGATACGAGTTATGAAGATAGGTTGCACATATTCGCCCTGATTTGGGAAAGTAGCCATAGCGCCAGCCATTTCGGCGACAGTAATTTCCGCGGCGCCGACACAGATGGCAGGTACGGGGTCGATAGGGCTGGTAACACCCATTTTGCGTGCAATGTTAATAACCATATTAGGACCGTTGGGGCCACCTGCCTTCATAAGGTAAGCCGACACCCAGTTGATAGAGTTTGCCAGAGCCCATTTAAGGGTAACGTACTCACCCTCGCGGGCATGACTCGAGTTGCGCGGGCACCAGTCGCCGATGCACACGGCAGTGTTAGGCACTTGAGTGTAGGGTGTCATGTCGAGGTCCTGCAACGCCATAGTGTATACAAAAGGTTTGAAGGTAGAGCCTACCTGACGGCGACTTTGAATCACGTTGTCGTATTTGAAGTAGCGGTAGTTGATGCCGCCCACATAAGCTTTGACGTGACCTGTGCCCGTTTCGACCGACATAAGGCCAGCATTGAGGAATTTTTTGACATATATCAGTGAATCCCAAGGAGTCATCACTGTGTCGACGGGGCCGTTCCAAGAGAACACCCTCATGCGTATTTTTTCCTCTTTAAAATATTTTTTTATCGTCGACTCCGAGGCGCCGTCTTGTTTCATCTGGTAGTAACGGTCGGAGGCCTTCATGGCGAGAGTGAGGAAATGTTCCTCCTGCTCCTTGCTGAGTTTGTTGAAGGGGTCGCCACCACGGCGGCTCAGTTCTTTGAAGAAGGCAGGCTGGATAACCTCTTTCATGTGTTTTTGCACAGCTTTTTCGGCGTGCATTTGAAGTCGCGAGTCGATGGTGGTGTATATTCTCAGGCCGTCTTTATGAACATCGTAGTAGGTACCGTCGCTCTTCTTATGGCTTCCGCACCAGTCTTTCATATAGTTGCGAATGTATTCTCTCAGATAGGGAGCCGAGCCGTCGTTGTGGCTAATGGGGCGGTAATGCGACATGTTTATGCTCTTTTCCTTGAGATTGGCAAAGTCCTCGTCGGAGAGATATTTTTCGCCTGTTTGCGGGTCGGTGTAGTTGTTCATCTGACTGAGGACGACGTTGCGGCGACGGAGAGCGTTTTCGGGATTGAGGATGGGGCTGTAGGAGGTAGGAGCCTTGAGGAGGCCCACCAACACAGCCGCCTCCTCCACCTTAAGTTCGGCAGGAGACTTGTCGAAAAAGGTGTGAGCCGCCGTTTCGATACCATAGGCATTGCTGCCGAAATCGACGGTATTGAGATACATGGCCAGAATTTCCTCTTTAGAGTAGTTGTGCTCAAGTTTAACAGCAACAATCCACTCTTTGAATTTGGAGTATATCAGACCCATTTTCGACTTTTTTTCGCGAGGGAAGAGGTTCTTAGCCAGCTGTTGAGTAATTGTGCTACCGCCGCCACTGCTGCTGTGACGGCCGACGAGAGTTTTGAAGAACACGCGTCCTAAGCTACGCGCGTCGATACCTGCATGATCGTAAAAACGCACATCCTCGGTAGCCACTAGGGCGTGGATGAGGTTGAGGTTGGTTCCTCCGGCGGTAATCTGATGGTAGGTGAGGTTGGAGCGATTCTCAATACCTATGTATCCCAGCACTTGACCGTCTTCAGACCACACCTCGGAGGCCAGGTTGGAACGTGGGTTTTCAAGTTCCTCGAACGAGGGCATAAATCCGAGCCAGCCTAGAGACAACATAGTGAAAATGAGTGCTAAAAGTACCCAGAACGATCCGAAAATGATCCATACCGCCTTAACACCTTTGTTTCCCTGTCGGGCATTGGCTTTTTCCTTGTCTTTTTTGCTTTTATACTGAGCCACGATGATGATGGTAAATGGTTATAAGTGTTTGTGTTTTTGTGTGTCGCCTTGTTTTTCCCGTTATCAATCGAGTTTCTGGATAGTCATACCCACATCATGCATGCCAGCAAGAATGGTGTCGCGCATGGCGTGAGAGACAACAAATTGATAGATGCCTTTTTGTGGGAAATGGAAGGCGCATAGAGGATATCGTCCATCGATATAACGTCCACTCTGACGTCCCCTCCAACGTCCATCGCGTTCGGCAAGTGAGAACTCCACATTGGTGTCGACAGCAATGGTACCGTCGGGATATATCGTTTTAATGAAAAAATAGATGTTGGAATAGGAATAGTCAATGCTGTTGCGAATGTCAAGACAGCATAGGTAGTTACCTGTAGTGTCTTCCACCTCACAGTTGAAGATGAGTTTGTCTGAGGCGTTCCAACCCTTGTCGTCAATGCGTTTGCTGTCGCTATACATCACGCTGCTGTCGCATGCTGCAAGCAAAGAGGCAAATAATACAAAAATGGGTATGAGGCCTAACAATTTTTTCATGATTGATGCTTGTTGGGATTATTGTTAGATTTGTTGTTG
Source organism: uncultured Bacteroidales bacterium (assembly GCA_900316965.1). Lineage (GTDB taxonomy): Bacteria > Bacteroidota > Bacteroidia > Bacteroidales > P3 > Colimorpha. The sequence continues at coordinate 136,303 of ONEY01000003.1, read as the reverse complement.
TGGTTGTCATGTTGAGCTCTTGGTCCGCGGTTTTCGCGGTTGTCCCTATTATCGCGTGGAGCATGATTGTTGCGAGGACTACGGTTTTCGCGATTGTCTCTGTTTTCGCGATTATCTCTATTGTCACGACCGCCACGAATCTCTTTAGCTGGTCGAGGTCCACGATTGTCTCTGTTGTCACGTCCTTCACGACCGCCACGCTGCTCTCGGCGATCGGCACGATTATCCTGAGCTTTATCGTTTTCGGAGGCAGCATTGTCGTCGGCAAGCATACTCAGTTCACGCTCAAACTCGTCGGAGTTGGATTCCTGCACCAGAGCAGCTGTTGACATCAGCTCAACCTGGAAGTCCTCGAGTTGTTCGGGATACTCCTGATTTCGGTTCATATCGATGATTTTCTTTACATCGTCGGCCTTAATGGCATAGAGTTCGTTCTCGCCCTCATAAGCATACCACATTATGCCGCGGAATACGTCGGTTTTTTTGTAGAGAGCCAAGCCTTTCTTGAATCGGATAGGCGTGTTGGAGGGAGGGAAGTTTTTCAGAGCATCGGCATAGACGGCGTATTCGAAGTTGAGGCAACATTTGAGTTTTCCGCACTGTCCGGCGAGTTTCTGTGGATTGGGCAGAATTTGTTGAGCTTTGGCGACGCTGGTAGTTACCGATTTGAAATTGGTGAGCCAAGTACTGCAGCATAGTTCACGGCCGCAAGTGCCGATGCCGCCCACTTTGCCTGCTTCTTGACGGACACCGATTTGTTTCATCTCGATACGCACATGAAACTGTTCGGCTAGGACCTTGATAAGGTTGCGGAAGTCGACGCGGTCGTCGGCGGTGTAGTAGAAAATAGCCTTAGAATGGTCGCCTTGATATTCAACGTCGTTGACCTTCATTACCAGACCCAGTTCTTCGGCGATGTGGCGTGTGCGTTTCAGTGTGTTGTCTTCGTCCTTAATAGATGTTGTCCAGCGCTCAATGTCGCTAGCTTTGGCACGGCGGAAGAGTTTTTTGATGTCTTCTGAGGCGGGGTCAGCTTTTTTCTTGATCATCTGAATGCGGCAAGCTTCGCCTGTAAGACTTACGATACCCACGTCGTGACCGGGAATTCCTTCTACAGCTACTATGTCGCCGTCAGAGACATCTATGCCGTCGGGGAGGCGGAAAAAATCTTTGCGGTTGTTTTTGAAACGGACTTCCACGCAGTCGAAAGGTTTCTCCATTGGGCGACGTAGGCCCTTCATCCAGTTGCAAGAACCCACCTTGCAGCAGCTGCGCAGTTCGATTTCGCTTACGGGCACATAGGATTCGGGGCAGTGGTTGCAGCCACGTGAAAGGTATAGAGACTCCTTGTACTCCACCTTGGGTAGAGTGGGGTCAGGCTCGAGGTAGGGGTCCATAGCGCTCTCGTTAGCCTCAAAGTCGGTAGGGACCTCTTCTTCGGAGTTGTCAACGTATTTGGGCTTGTAACCGGCATTGCGTTTTTCGCGACGGCTTTGAATAAAGGCCTCCATTTCCTCGACGGTGGCGGCATCCTCGTCAATATCGGGTTCTATAGCATCGGACTTTGGTTCGACATCGGGTTTCGGCTCGTTGTTTCCGCCAGAATGATGATGCTGCTGAGAACGTTGACGGCGTTCGTTGTTGTCTTTATTATTGTTGTTGTTGGTTTCGGTCATGAATAAGGAGATAATATGATTGATAAAATGTATATAGTATTATATTCTAGGGAATTATATTAGGTTGATTATAATTTCGATAAACAAATTTTAAAAGTTGTCTTTTATCTTTTTTTCAATGCTTTGCTGATGTTGAACGACAGTTCCATGAAGGTTATTTTAGAGTATGCGTTGCGTTCGATGGAGAAAATGGCGTCGTTGAAAGCTTTGTCGAGACGTTCTATGTTGCGTTCGGTAATCATGGTAGGGAAGGAAGCGTTGAATTTTTCGTCTCCAAAGTCCATGTTTTGCGGTAGGCCGGCATTGTTGCGCAGGAAGCATTCGCGAATAGCCTGCAACGCATAGGAGAGGAACTGTTTTTGTTGTTCACGTTTGAGAGCCGCCATTTCGTCGACCCATGATGAGAGCGACAGCATGTTGAGTTTGAAAAGTTGTCTCATCCACACTACATAGCTATTGGCGAATCTTTGTTCCACCTCGGTGGGGATGTGGATTTTGTTACTGATAGAAGGAACCTTTACGAGTTGCGTACGTGAGATGATGGTGCTGAGGAGTTTCTCGCTTTGCTCGGAGACAAGGATGATGAGAGTGCGAGGGTCAGGTTCCTCCAAGTTTTTCAGGATTTTGTTGGCGGCGAAGACGTTTAGTTTCTCTGCCATCCAAATAATGACCACTTTATAGTTGCCCTCGTAGGATTTCAGTGATAAGATGTGGCCCATATTGTCCGCATCTAGTTCGCGAATCATACCTTGTTTGTTTTCAATTCCGACAAAATCATACCACTGATCAAGACTGCCTCGCTGGTTGTAATTGTTAAGGAAGTCGCGGAACTCAGCTTCAAAATCAGACGATTGAGGTTTGTTGTTATTACCAATTGCAGCAGTAGGGAAATAGAAATGGAGGTCGCTGTGAGAGAGTTGCTGATATTTAAGGCAAGAGGGGCAGGAGCCACACGAGTCGGCGCGCAATTCACCATGTTCGTGGTTATGAAAATGTTGGCGGTTAGTGCAACCCAGATATTGAGCGTATGCAATAGCTAGCGCCAAGCTTCCCGAAACAGTGTCGCCGAGGAACAATTGAGCATGACTAATCCTGCCGGAGTCGATAATTTCGGTTAAGCTATTCGCCATAACCTCCTGACCTATAATATCTTTAAATTGCATAATACAAACTAATCAAACTACAAAATTACTATTTTTTTTTAATATAGTACAATAATAAATGTCGATGGCATCTAAAACTATACCACTAGTAGCGCTTGCAGGCAACGATTTTTCAAGCTCCAGTCACTACCATTAGTTATAGGAAGTGATTTTTTAATTATTTTTTGGGAGAAGGTAGAATTCAGAATGACAGTACTTTTGCAAACAGAAACAACAAAAAAACATTTTGCCATTAGGAATGTGTAAAAGATTGGTTGTTATTTAGTTTTATGGATTAATAATGGAAACAGGCACCCTAGATAGGTTGCCTGTTTTTTTTGTGGGGAGGCCTTTGGTTTATGGAAACGCCTGAAACGAGTATTGACATTATTATTATCGTTATAACGAAAAAAACTCACAGAAATCACATCTTAGTTGTCGCATTTTGCCTTTAGGCTCATAAGTGGATTGATAATGTAGGGAATGTAGTATTGCATTGACGGTTTCATGGCATGATAGTATTCGAGCTGTTCGTCAACTTGATGGCGACACAAGTCTTTGTATTGCTGATGTTTGTCCAAGTTGCCACATGTGGCGTAGGCTTGGGCGATGTCAAAAGAGATTTGAGGGTCGCAAAGAAGAGAAGGCGAGATAGCAGTACAAGTGCTGTCGAGGACGGCAACAGCGTCGAGGGCACGTCCAGCAGAAGCAAGCGCATTGGAGATTGTGATAGCATCGTGCCAATATTGAACCAAAAACTCGGACGATGTCTCGTCGACATAGACTCCATTTAGAGGTTGCCATTTCAGCTTGTCAGTCATTAGATGGAAGCTGCAGTCAAGATCCACGCTGTCGACAGATATGCTGTCTGACAGACGGAATCCAAAACCGCATAGCAGCATGCGGCCGTCGAAGGCGACGCGATGGTCGCTGGCGGCATAGTGGCTGAAATGAACCGGGAATTTCTTTTCGGGGCGAGATTCGATGATAGTCATCATCCGTCGATAAGGGCCTTGGTTGTCTAGGAGAGAGTCGAGTCCGCAGAATCGCTTGTCGCGCTGCGCCAACTGATGGGCTACGCTTTGGCTGTAGCTATCGCTGCCAAGAAGCGACAAGTTGACAATCTGCACATCAGTGCGATATTCCTCAACCTCTTGCATATACCAAAGAGGGTATGTGTCGTTGTCGGCGAGGGTGAAAAGAATGGCGTTCTTATTGCACGAATCCAGCAGGTTGCGAGCCGAGTCGCGTGCGATATAGCGTCCGCTGCGGTCGTGATCGTCCCAGTTTTGAAAAGCCATAAGTATCGGAACACCCAAGAGCAGAACACTGACGATTGGTGCACAAGCTTTTTTCCCTGTTGTTTTTTTTCTCACCCATTCAGTCAACGCCAGAGCCCCTAAACCTATCCATATAGCGAAAGCGTAGAACGACAGCACATAGGCATAATCACGCTCACGAGGCTCGTAAAGAGGGTGGTTTAGGTATACCGATAGCAGCACTCCCGAGGTGAGGAACAGGGTCATCACAACCCATCCCCAACCCTTGTCGCGCTTAAATATGGCGAAGCATCCCAAGATGCCCAGCAGCAAAGGCAGCATAAAATAGCGATTGTGGCCGGCGCGTGGCATAGATTCGGGCAATTGAGCCGACGAGCCGACATAGAGTTTGTCTAACGGACCAATGCCAGTAATGAACTGACCTTTCTGCAAGTTGCCGTAACCCTGTCGGTCGTTGTAGCGACCCGAAAAATTCCACATTAGGTATCGCAGATACATGTATCCCAGCTGGTAACCGCCAAAGATGACCAAATTGTCGCCAAACGAAGGCTTATAGTACTCTTTGCCGTTCACGTTGACCATTTTACCATGATGGCCGCACCATTCGCTGTAGTATTGGTCGGCATGAGCGTTTCGTTTCCACATGCGAGGGAACAGCATGTCCATTTCGGGCGCATATACAGGTTTGCCGTCGCGCCATTGCACTATAGGAGAGTTGTAGCAGCGTCCGTAGAGAAGGGGAGCGTGCTCATATTGCTCACGCGTCATATAAGAGTGGAAAGAGTCGAAATTACTGGGATTACCCATATTTATTGGAGGGTCAGCGGCGGCGCGGATAGGAACAATGGCATAGGGAGATATGCCGGCCAAAAACAGCACAGTAGCTACTGGCAAAGCTCGTAGCGGGAAGCCTCCAACATGACGGCGACGCAGGAAATATATGACCACCAGCGCAGGTATTGTAAGTAATCCGAGCAGATGGACGCATAGTGAAAGACTGAGAAGGAAGACCTCCAAAAGCAACCAGCGAGAAGCATAGGCCGATTCATCGCATTGAGCCCATCGCACCATAGCCCACACTATTGCCGATGAGAAAAGCATAGAGAGACTGTATACCTCGCTCTCAGCAGCCGAAAACCAAGCAGTGTCGCAGAATAAGTAGCATGCCGCTGCGATGAGAGCAGGCAGAAAAGATTTTGAAAATGACACATCTTGCGGCTTGAAAAACAGTGTCACTCGAGCCACAGTCCAAAAAAGGAACATTGCCGTAAGTCCGCCGGCAACGGCGCTGAGGGCATTGCTCCACCAAGCCACCATAGCCGTGTTGGAACCGGCGAGGAGCATGAACACTTTTGCCAAAAGCTGATAGAGAGGAGCTCCTGGAGGGTGGCTCACCTGCAGCTTATAGGAAGAGGCTATGAATTCGCCACAATCCCAGAAACTCACCATAGGTTCCATAGTGAGCAGGTATATCACAGAGCCCACAAGGCCCACCAGCCATCCCGTTAGGTTGAAAATCCTTTTTGCCGGAATATTGAAACTCCGATTATCTGAGTTTCTGATCATCTGAATATCATTGTTTTTCTATTACCAGTTCACCACCGATTTGTTGAAGACGTCGTCGCAAAGCTCACTCACTATCTCGCTCATCAGTCCGCTTTCTACCGAGGAGAAGTTCAGCTGAGCGTTATAGTCGCGGTAGCGAGTGAAAGATTGCTCAAAACTTGCGTCGGGGTCGCAATTGTTGACAAATCGCACCTTTATCGTTATAGAGAGCCGGTTCATAGACACCTCGTCTTTTGACGATAGGGCGGCAGCGCGAGTGGTGTATGCCGTTATTTCGCCACTGATTTCCAAATCGGCAGTTCCCCCATTGACAACATTGAGGCTGGTTTGTGACGAAAAGAGATTGCGTAAATCGTCGGTAAGTTTCTGACTTAGTTGCGGATTGACGGTGGCGGCATAATTAGGGAAAGTGGACACAGAAATCGTTTTTGCGTTGGCGGGAATAGATGCTCCCGTAAAGGTGTAGCCCCCCTTGCATGCTGTAAATATTGCTACAGCAATAGTCAGAAATATAATTACTAATCGTCTCATTGTAAGGTGAACAGAGATTTCTGCTTTGTCATGTGGGCAAATAGCCCACAGATAAATAATCACACGTTGTGAGAGTCGTTGTCAATATGTTTTTCGTCCTCCATCTGCCAAAGCATAAAACCAGCTTGCTGCTCCATGTAGGTAAGTACGGCATGCTTGATGTTCAGGTCGTTGATGGCGCCAATTTCATTGACGATCTCGTCAATTTTTTGTTTGATATTATTGTCCACGATATATTTTTTTAAATAGTAAAACGAATTTTTATCCTAGTTAACGGCGAGAACATAGAATTTATTACATTGCCAATCAAAAAACCTGTTTCAGATATATAAAAAAAAGCCTACCTTTGCAAATTATTAGTTTAACCCACCAGAAAACATGAATTAGCAATTGCAGTGGCTAATATTCTGATAATTGGAGGTTTCTGTGGGCCTTCGAATCGAGAAGTCTTAATAATACATTATAGCTATCATTTATGAAAAATACAAAGGTATCAAACTTTTTCCTTTCCGACTTCAACATGTTGATTTTGGTGCTTATCAATGTGATAATTATTTTTTTGCAGGAGTGTGGTGTCGAGAACGCTGTGATGTCGGTCATAGATATACTATGTACCATTCTTTTCGTCGTGGAGATGATAACAAAACAGCGTCATTATGGCATGCGCAACTATTGGCGCGATGGATGGAACATCCTTGACGGGTTGGTGACCATTCTTTCGCTCCCTGCTCTTCTCGTCTACTTCATGCCCCAGCTGGCGGGAGTAAAGATACTTGTTGTGTTCCGTGCCCTCAGAGTATTCAAATTGTTTCGGGCCGCACGCCATTTCCCCAATCTCAAAAAGATATGGAGTGGATTCATGCTTGCCCTGCGCCAGTCGGCGGCATTTCTCCTCGCCTACATCATCATTATTTTTGTCGCTGCCATGTTCAACAGCGCGCTGTTTTCCAGTGTGGCTCCTCAATATTTTGCGACACCTCTCGACGCAATGTATGCTGTATTTCAGATGTGTACTGTGGAAGGTTGGTATGAGATTCCCAATGCCGTTGTCGGCAACATGCCACTCTTTTGGATGCATATGGTGCGCATATATTTCTGTTTGATACTCATAGGTGGTGGCATTATAGGTATGTCGCTAATAAACTCCATTTTCGTCGACGCAATGGTTGCCGACAACAATGACGACCTTATAAATCTTCTCCAAGAGATTAAAAACAGCAACGACAAACAAAATCGTTCGCTACAGGAAAAAATCGACGCTCTTCAATGCGAAATCAAACAATTGATTGATAAAAAGATATAATCAAGTTGTACACATGTCCAACATATTTTTACAATAAAGTTGCAGGTGATTGTGTTTTTTTATGTACTTTTGTAATTCAATTAAAAAAAATAATGAAATAACATAAAATACTGTAATCATGTATACTAAATTCCAAGAACATCTACAGAAAGAGTTGGCCGACATCGAAGCTGCCGGTCTTTACAAACATGAACGCATAATAGAAAGCCCCCAGGGTGCCGAAATTATGGTGAAAGGCAAAAAGTGCCTTAATTTCTGCGCCAACAACTACCTTGGTCTTGCCGACAACCCAGAACTTATCGAGGCTGCCAAGAAAGGCATGGACGCACGCGGCTACGGTATGGCCTCTGTTCGCTTCATTTGCGGATGCCAGGACCTTCACAAACAACTTGAAAAGAAAATCGCTGAATTCTTTGGCACAGAGGACACTATTCTCTATGCTGCTTGTTTCGACGCCAATGGTGGTGTTTTTGAGCCACTCCTTACCGAAGAGGATGCTATCATCAGCGACGCACTCAACCACGCTTCCATAATTGATGGTGTACGTCTCTGCAAGGCACAGCGTTATCGCTATGCCAACGCCGATATGGCCGACCTCGAGGAACAACTCAAGGCCGCTCAGAAAAACCGCTTCCGTATCATCGTCACCGACGGCGTTTTCTCCATGGACGGCAACGTCTGCCCTCTCGACAAGATCTATGAGCTCGCCAACAAATACGACGCCATGGTGATGGTCGACGAAAGCCACTCCGCTGGTGTCGTCGGCAAAACCGGCCGCGGTGTCACCGAGCGCTACAACCTCCGTGGCAAGATAGAGATCCTCACCGGCACATTAGGAAAAGCCTTTGGCGGCGCCATGGGCGGTTTCACCACCGGCAAGAAGGAAATCATCGACATGCTGCGTCAGCGCAGCCGTCCCTACCTCTTCTCCAACAGCATGGCTCCCGGCCTCGTGGCCGCAGGTATCCGCATGTTCGAGATGATGAGCGAGACCAACGCTCTCCAGGACAAGCTGCATGAGAACACCGACTACTTCCTCCGTCGCATGAAAGAGGAAGGCTTCGACTGCAAACCCAGCGAAAGCGCCATCTGCGCCGTCATGATCTACGACGCCGCCAAGAGCCAGAAGTATGCTGCCAAAATGCAGGAAGAAGGCATCTTTGTCACCGGATTCTACTACCCCGTGGTTCCAAAAGGACAAGCCCGTATCCGCGTACAAATCAGCGCCGCACACGAGCATGAGCACCTCGACAAATGCATCGAGGCCTTCAAGAAAGTCCGTAAGGAAATCGAAGGCTAATAACCTCAAGGAGTCATTCGTGTAACCGCGGATGTTCAATCCATCAAGGCTATTATACAATGAGCGGATTTCAGGTTAGCCTGCGATCCGCTTTTTTATCAGTAATCACAACATAAATCAATTATGAAAAAAGTAAACACATATCTTATCATAACAGCTCTGTTGCTCATCATACTCGGAGCCGTATGCATCGTTAATCCCGTTGAGATTTTTAAGACAATGGCTTGGCTGGTGGGATTATTGATTCTGCTCACCGGAATCGTGTCACTTTTTTTTGGTTTGCGTGCACAGAAATACTTGCCCAACGCTGGCTCGACAACGCTGCTCGCCGCATTTCAGATTTTTGTGGGTCTCACCATGCTCTGCAACAGTGTGCTTTCCGCTACCACCATTATAGTGGTATTCGCCATGTGGGTCATATTCGAAGGTCTGTCGCTTGCTGTACTTTCGTTTGACTACAAACGTGCAGGATATGACAGATGGTGGCTCATGCTCCTGTTCGGTGTTTGCAGCATCATTCTTGGCTTTCTTGCCATGCGCAACCCCGAGGCCGTGGAGACCTTTATGGGTATCATGCTCGGCTTTGGCATCCTAGCCAATGGCATTGAGCGTATTGTGGCATTCTCGGCCTTGAGACGCATTCAACACACGGTACGCGACTTGAAAGAGAGTGCCACAGCACACAATATTGATGACTTTCAGACTGAAGATTGACAACTATCTCATGTAGTACCAATTAAAGAGGCGTTAAACATTTTATTGTTTACGCCTCTTTTTTATTTTGTCAGTTACAACAACTTTTGTACTTTTGTTGTTTGAAACAATAATCTGCATGGTTGCACAACAATCTGTTTGATTGTGTGTTAATGTAGCATTGGTATAATTATAGTATAATCAATAAACAAACAATAACAATGAAAAAAATTCTTATCGTCGGTGCCGGCGGACAGATTGGCTCGGAACTGACACGCAACTTAAGGGACATTTATGGTGACAACAACGTAGTGTGCAGCGACCTGCGTCCACTCAAGGGCGACCCCTACGAAAGAGGCCCAGTAGAACGTATCGACTCCACCCAGATTATGCAGATTGCCACCGCTGTGAAACAGTACAATATCGACACTATCTATAATCTTGCCGCAATCCTTAGCGCAACTGCAGAGCTTAATCCGATGCTTGGCTGGAACGTTGGTATTGGCTCACTCGTCAACTGCCTTGAGGTTGCCCGCCTTTTTGGCTGTGCCGTTTTCACACCCTCTTCAATCGGAGCCTTCGGTCCCTCCACTCCTCATGACAACACACCGCAGGATACTATCCAGCGTCCCAACACCATCTACGGTGTTACCAAGGTCACGGGTGAGCTCCTCAGCGACTACTACTTCACCCGCTTTGGTGTCGACACTCGTTCGGTACGTTTCCCGGGTCTGATCAGCTACCAGACCCTCCCCGGCGGCGGCACCACCGACTACGCTGTCGAAATTTATTACGCCGCAGTGAAAGGTGAAAAATTTGTCTGCCCGCTTAAGAAAGGCACCTATATGGACATGATGTATATGCCCGACGCACAGAAGGCCATGATTGACATCATGGAGGCTGATCCCACCAAGCTTGTGCACCGCAATAGCTTCAATGTCACCTCTATGAGTTTTGACCCAGAAATCATCTACAACGCCATCAAGAAACGTTATCCCAACTTTGAGATGGTTTACGAGCCAGAACCTATAAAGCAGGCTATCGCCGACAGCTGGCCCAACAAGATGGATGACAGCTGCGCACGCAACGAATGGGGCTGGAATCCTCAATATGACCTTGAGCGCATGACCGACGACATGATCCTCAACCTCAAGAAGAAACTGCTTTAATAGTACGGCTGCAAGTCACCTTGCAGATAGCAGTCGAAAGCAACACAAACCGCGCAATTCAAATAGCAAAAAAACTATATTGCACGGCTTGTGTTGTAAATAGGCCAAACAATAGTTGTGACAGCTATTTTTCACACTTTATTCTCCGATTATTGTATAACCCATAAATAACAAGATGCCCATGAAAAAAATTCTATTTACAATCGCCTCGGTGATGGTATTGCTTTTCACCGGTTGCGGAAAAACAGGACACAAGGTAATTCAGGACCTTGACTTATTTCCATTTGAGCGTGACAATATGTATGGCTACGCAAATATGAAAGGAGAGATTGTTATCGCACCCATGGAGTTGGTTTATGCAGGATTCTTTCGTGACGGTCTTGCCCTCGCAGTCATCAATGTGAATATCAAAAAAGCCACCCTCGACGGCAGCGACAGCGTTGAGTATCCAGTTCGCCGTTTCGGCTACCTCAACGCCAAAGGGCAATGGGCAATAGAGCCGCGCTATGCAGAAGCCACTGATTTCTATAATGGTTTTGCCTGGGTGGTGGAAGAGGGAGGTTGCCCTCAACTTATCAATACCAAAGGCAAGGTGCAGACAGAAAGCGACGCTGATGCTGTGTCTGTCTACATCGACGGCATAGCCTCGTGCAATAAGTGTGTGGTCAAAGACAAATCGATAATTGCAGAAGCCCAGTTTATTGACATCAAAGGCAACAAGTTGTTTGAGAACATTGAAGGTGCTCGCTACTATCTCAAAGACTATTCCGAAAAACTAATGCCTTTCCGCATGGATGACAAGTATGGATATGTCGACAACACAGGAGCCATCAAAATCAACCCTCAATTTGGCGAGGTATACCCATTCTTCGATGGTGTCGCCGTTGTTGAGTCGGGCGACAAATATGGTGTTATTGACAAAAATGGCAAGTATGTCATCAACCCTCAATTCGACGCCATGGTTCCTGACATGGGCATGTTTATGGTGCTCATGGGAGACCAGTGGGGATGGGTCGACAAGAAAGGAACTTATGTCATTAATCCTCAGTTTTCAAACGCCAAACCTTTTGGCGAAGCCAATCTTGCCCCCGTCAAGATGGGTGACAGTTGGGGTTATATCGATAAAAAAGGTACCATCAAAATAAATCCTCAGTTCGATTATGCACAGAGTTTTTGTGGAAAATATGCTTTGGTGAGAGTCGATGACTTGTGGGGGACCATAGACAAGAAAGGTGCCTATGTCGCCAATCCACAGTTTGATATCGATAGTTATCAGCTTGATGAATACCTATTTGGGGAACTCCCACTCCATGTTGAGGTTAAGTCTCAAGCTCCCAACATCAATGTTGTCAACGACTATATCGACTGGGATGGTTTGAAGGGCAAATTTCCCAAAAATTACGAAGAACTTGCCGTAATGCAGGGTATCGAGCGTTACGATCGTGCTCAGAGGGTTATGTTTGACAGCACTCGATTCAACTACATGCTTAACAACCAGAGCATCGGAGGCGGTTATATTGTAGCTCTTTGTGCTATGGGTAACAACGAAAAGGAAATGAATTATGACGCTGCTTTGCCCATCAACACAATAAACTATGTTATCGTTGGCACGGGCTCATCGGAAGCCATTGTTGACAAAGTGAAACTCCCCAAAGGTGCCAAGAAACAGAAAGACAACGGCACCTCTACGGAATACAAGTGGGAAAAATACACCGTCACCGTAGGTTACACTCCAGCACCATACAATTATGTTTATGTCAGCATCTTTGACGGCAACGCGGAATTGCAATATTCTGAGGAGAACACAGAGGAATATTTACAGCAGGAATGCGATGTTCCTTGATGTGAGAGATTTCACGTGGATATGAAAATGTCGGATAGTGTAGTTGCTATCCGACATTTTTTTGTCCATTTGTGCAGCCATTATTTTGCTTTACGTGGTTGGTATTTCCTTCATAGTTCTCATGACGTAGTTTTCCTACGGGCGTAACAAACGTTAGGAATAATGTAATAGTGGTTTGTGGTTTAATTTGTATACCAATCTTTAAACTCTGATACTCTAGCGCGTGATACTATGATTTTTTCTGGTGTCTCAACATTAAGTGATACATGCAGCTTGCTCAGAGGCCACATTGTTATATCCTTCACGGCAGAGTGAGCTATGATATATTGGCGGTTGGCGCGGAAAAATTTGGTTGGGTCGAGTTGAGTAAAGATAGCGTCGAGAGGTTTGTCGAGAGAGTGGCTCTGTCCATTGAATGTGACGGCACGTGAAATCTTGTCGTCAAGATAGATATAAGCTATATCGTTGACATTGAGTGGTACCAGCTTGTCAAGCACGGGGATGAGGAAAAAAGATTTGTATCGTGGACGCCTCATCATCTCAATCAAAGCTTCGATGTTTTCTGGGACTTTCCCGGTGGTTTTGCCCTCCAACTTGTGTAGTTTTTGCATTGCGCGAGTCAAGTCATCTTTGTTGATGGGTTTAAGCAGATAGTCAATGCTGTTGACTTTGAAAGCGTCGAGAGCATATTGGTCGTAGGCTGTAGTGAAAATTATTGGCGCCGTTATGGATACAGAATCGAAGATGCTGAATGAGAGGCCGTCGGCGAGGTGGATATCCATAAAGACAACGTCGACAGCGTTGTCTGACGAGAAAAATTCAATACTTTCCTCTACGGATTGCAATTTTGCGACTATGTTGGTGTTTGGCGATGTCTCGCAGAGTAGCCGCTCAAGATTTTGAGCTGCAATTTGTTCATCTTCAATAATTACTGCATTCATTGTGTTATTAAATTTTTGGAATAGTTATTATAGTGTTTTCTTTTTTCTTTTTTCCACTTTGCCGATTTTGTCTATTATTTTTGCCGTCTCGGAGGGGGAAAGGAGAGGCAGTTCCACAGAAAAGATGTTGTTTTGATTTCTGATAGATATGTCGCGGTTGCATAGCAGCTGATAGCGTTTCGACATGTTTGCCAAGCCCAGGCCGTTGCTTTGTCCCGAATCGTTTTTAGGCTGGATAACGTTGCTGATGCATACCGATTTGTTTTGTGTTGTCTCTATTTTGATGGTTAGTGGATGGCGGTCGCTGACGACATTATGTTTCAAGGCATTTTCTATCAATAGCTGAATGCTTATAGGCACCATATGGTATTTCGATAGTTCGGGGTTTATCTCTTTTTCAATTGTGAGGTTTTTGCCATAGCGTATAAGCATCATTTGCGAGTACGAGTCGACGAAGTGTAGTTCATCGTCGAGAGTCACCAAACGTTTGCCTTGCATGATGTAGCGATATGTCGAAGCCAGCTGAAGCAGATAACGTTGAGCTTTGTCATCGTCGGCGCCTATAAGGCCGCTCAGCGTGTTCAGCGAGTTGAACAGAAAGTGGGGATCCATCTGGTTTTCCAGAGCCTCGTATTTGACGAGTATGTTCTCTGCCTCAAGCTGTTCCTTTTCAATTTTCAGTTCCAGTCGTCGTGAGACATTGAAAATAAGTATAGATATCACTATTGCCGCTATAGCCACCATGAGGTCGCGCATAAGGAGAACGCTATTGTTGATGTTGGTTGGTTGGCTGTCATAGATGATATGTTGCATCCAGTTTGAGAAAACCGAGAAGGCGATAGCCAATGCCAACGATCCTCCAAAGAAGAGAATATATTTCGCCGCCAGAGAAAAATGGCGTTTTATGAGGTAGAATATGAATATAATAATGAGGAATAGCAGTAGAGAGTTGGAAGCCAGAGAGTAGATGATATGGTACCCATCATCTATCTTCCAGTCCTTATCGACATGTGCCATGGATGCGATGGCGGTAAGAATAATGCCACCCACTAGAGATATCCATAGCGCGTTGCTAGTGCTAAAGGTGTGGTGTTCGCGAATTTTTTGGTTTAATGGAATAGGCATGTTGTTAAAGACAGCGAGTTTAATGTTTTTTGTTAGTGTTCTGATTTGGTCAAGGCTGTGGCGAGAATGGTTTTGCGCACCTTGTGTATGTTGTTGGAGCGGCGGTGTCGCATGTAGTTTTGCAGGTATATGGAAAGGCACGAGGTTATGAAATATATGCCTGCCTGAAGCCAAAGGATAAGGTATTCATGGTTTACACTCGACATATCAGCCCCCATTGATGAGAGCTTAACATAGCCCTGCACTCCTGGTGTCGACGGGAACAGATAGCTGAAGTAGAGCCAGAAGCGAGGCATGCTTGCCTGTGGCCACACCATACCTGTAAGGAAATAGAGTATTACGCTGAAAAAGACGAAGCATAGCATTGGCGAAATCTTCTGCCTTACCAGCAAGTGCCCCACGGTCATAGCGAAAAATATCACAGCGAGAATGAAAGGCAGAAGGAACATAAGGATATTGTAGAGGTTGCCCAACTGAGGCAGATGGAACCAGCGGGGAATAAACCAGAGGTCCAGCAAAGTCAGGGGTATGTATATGAGAATGTAGCACAGTGAGCGGCCAATGAAAACGCGGTATATGCTTCGGGAGCGTAGGTGGGCGGGAATGTAGCTTAGCGCGCGGCGGTTCTCGTTGGCGTCGCCACAAAGGATGCATATGCCGAGGAAGAGAGTTTGATGAATTACCAGCATAAGCAGACCTGGAAGGAAGAAGCTGCCATATCCACCCGAGGGGTTGAAGAGTGTGGTGTTTTCAAGCACCACAGGTTGCATTTGTATTGTCGCCTCCTCAGAGCCCAGGCCTGAGGCCTCGTAGCGTTCCATCTCAATGGTGTGCATCTCGTCTATGAGAACACTGTTGCCGCCAGTAAGAGCCGCTTTGTAGTAATAGAAAGAGCTCATGTCCCCAAAAACTACAACACGAGCAGTCTCAAGGGCGGCAAGGCGTGTAGAGAAATCTTTTGGGAAATAAAAAATCGAGCGTACTTGATGGTTTTTGAACAATCGCTGAGCCTCTTCCATAGAGTGGCACCGATAAGCCACTTCTAGTTCTGGAGTTGCGTCTAGTTTATGTATGAAACGTTTGCTTTCGGCACATACCGCCTCGTCGACAACGGCAATGGGAAGATTCTCGACATTCTCATTGCTGTATATGAAGCTGAAGAGCAGTGGATAGATGATGGGAGCCAGGAAGAAGATTACCAACACCATGCTGTCGCTGAAAACGCGGCGCACCTCGATGCTTAACACTGTCCATATATCATGCAAATACTTTATCATAAGGCGTCAGTGTTTGATTCCAATCTACTGTCGGAATGTTGCGATGGTGTCAGATTGGCGGTAGAGGGTTTGACATGTTTTTTTTGTTTTTGCTCCTGCCAGTTGAGCATAAAAGCGCCAAAGATGGGAAGTGTAAAGAAAAGCATCATGGCGCAGAAACGAGGCCAACAGTGGGCAAATCCATTGCCGAAGATGGCGATGTCGCAGAAGTTGAGGAAGTAGTGTCGTATGGGGTATATCCATGAGGCGCCGTAGATGATGGCTGGCATGCTGTCGACAGGGAAAGAGAATCCGCTGAGTGAGAAGCTTATGGCGCTGTAAATGGCGCTGACACCCATCGAAAGAGGAGGCTCGGGAATGCAGCTGGCTATGAATGCCCCCGCACATTGCGATGCAGAGATGAGAAGTATAGTGTTGATCATCATCATCAGCCAACTGCCCTCGAAATTGAAACCCATAAAGCCGAACATAATCAAGTTGGCGATAAGGCATAGTATGGTATAGAATGCTGTGTAGGGCAGCATTTTGCCGATAAGAGCGAATAGTTTATTTCCTTCGGCGTGGCGGAACCAGCTTTTCATAGTCTTTTTTTGTCGCTCGCGGGCTATAGAGTAGGCTGTGTGCATGATGGCGAGGAACGCTATCAAAGCTGGAATCAGGGTTGTCATAAGATAGTCGCCATAGTTAATCCAAGGGTTGCCTATGGTGCGGGTGTCAAATTCGATAGGTTGAATTAGGCCCATGATTTGATCCTCGCCATACCCTTTTTTTCGCAGTACCTCGCGCTGTACAGCGCCACCGGCGAGCATACCCATAGTGGCGAGCTGCTTGTAGCTCAGCGTCCCCGCCAGCATATATGCCGAGTTGACATAAAGCACAAAATGTGGAGCACGGAACTGCAGCAGGTCGTTATAGGTACCTTGCGGTATTTCGTAGAAGGCATATATTTCGCCACGCTGCATAGCCTTGCGAGCCTCTGAGTGGTTGTCGTATACAGCGTGAACGGAAACCCCTTGTGTGGCGTTAATCTCATGGCACATGCGTCGTGACAGGAAGGTGCCGTCCATGTCCACCACACCCACAGGGAGGCGAGTAGGCTGCCCCTCCTTGGTTATTGTGGCAAAGAAAATGAACGAGAAGACTATGCCGGCAAAGAGTAAGATAAGATACCTCGGCTCGAGCAATATCTTTCGCATTTCCCTATGAGTAACCCTGATGACGCCCATTGACTATATTTTTCTGCTATTTTTTCTCAAGTATGGCTGTCATGCCGGGCCGCAAGCCTTCTATGGCCTCGTTGGGCACTACCTTGACGTCGAAACTTTTCACATCGTATTGACCAAGTGTCTTGGTGGCGCGCCAAGTGGCGTAGCTGGCCATAGCTTTGACGTTGCGCACCGTAGCGTCGAAGGTTTTGTTGCCGAGGGCAGGGATGCGGATTTTTACGTTTTCTCCCGATTTGACATTTTGCAGGAGGTCCTCGCGAATGCTGAAATTAAACCAGTTGTCGCTATTGTCGAGGATAGAGGCCACAGGAGCGCCAGTACCCACCAAGTCGCCCATTTTGACATACATCTCCACCACTTCACCGTCGCATGGAGCTATGATGTAGCTGTCGTCGAGGTAGCTTTGAACTTCAGCGACAGCGCCACCTGCGCGGCTTACAAGAGCTGCTGCGGCGTCGATGTCTTCACTTTGGGCACCTTCTTTAGCCATCAGATACTGTTGTTCCGCGGCAGCGCAGTCGGCTTGTGCGGCGCGATATTTAGCGTTGACCTCGTCGTATTGTTGAGCCGACACCACTCCTTTGTCGTAGAGGCCTTTCACGCGGTCATACGATTTCTTATACACCTCCTCGGCGGCTTTAGCCTTTTGCCATACCTGGTAAGCCATCTGAATCTGTTGTTCGCGAGCGCCGCCTTTAGCCTTGCGGCTTTGAGCGCTAGCAGCAGAGCGAGCTGCCTTGGCCTGCACCATTTTCGCATCCACTTGGCGGCTGCCGATATGAGCTATTGTGTCGCCGGCGTGTACCATGTCACCTTCCTCGACAAAAATCTGGTCGATATGGCCGGGAACCATATTCGAGACACGGTATTCCGTGGCGTCGGCCTCGCCCATAATCATCTCCTTTTGAGGGTGGATGGCGAAGAGGCCCACAAGAGCGACGATAGCTACAGCAGAAATCACAGCTGCTAAGCCAGCGAGCAAAGTTTTGTTATTTTCTTTCATTCTTTAATGTTGAAAAAGTTATAAGTCAAAGTGTTGATATGGTTTTTGTTGTCGTTTTAGTTTCGTATTTTTGACCCATTTAAAGTTGTCGTTAACGTTCACTGTCTCCGCATGCGACTTTTAAATAGGTGTTATTCATAGCAATCTCAATCTCCGAGTCGAGGACTTCGCTTTTTGCCGATATCCAAGCCGTTTGAGCTGCCATGAGGTCGCTGCTGCTGCACATTCCAGCTTTGAAACTTTCGTCGGCTAGGCGTAGGTTCTCTTCAGCCTGGATAAGGTTGCTTTTGGCTTGCTCGTATTTTTTGAATGCCAGATCAAGCTCAGCTTTGACTTTGTTGACTTGGAGCTCAATCATGTCCTGAGCCTCTTCAATTTGGTATGCTATTTCGCGGCGTTTGGCTTTGGCTGCCTTCACCGAATAGATAGCGCCTGGATGGAGGATTGGGATGTTGACAGCCACGCCAGCCATCCATGTGCCGCCCCATTCATTTTGGAAGCCGTTAAAGAGGTTAGGGTTTGAGAATAGGTAGCCGCCAGTGAAGGCTATGTTAGGTTTCAGCGATGCCGCGGCTAAGCGAACCCCTTGACGGGCAACACTGTCGCTGATGCGGAGCATTTTCATTTCGCTGCGGTTTTGCCATACTGACTCCATGTCAATGCTGTCTTTGCAGTAGGAATTCAATGCGGGTGTTGTTTCTTCGACATCAAAGTCGCTGTCGAGAGGCATTCCACAGCGTTGAGCCAAAAGCATTTTGGCTAGGGTGAGACCATTAGTGGCTTTTGTTAGCGACATTTGTGCCTCGTTGAGTTTCACACGCACCTTGGCCAGATCTCCTTTAGTGGCCATTTCTGCCTCCATCAGGGCTTCGACGTTTTTGTTTAGTGAGTCGAGCAAAGCGGCGTAGTTTTCTGCCAGCTCCTTTTTGTGTTTAACACTCACCACCTGCCAATAAGCTTCGTCGATGGCTATGAGAGTCTCCTCCCTTTTTTTGTCGTATTCAATGCCCGAAAGGTGGTTGAGGAGCCTAGCCGTTTTGTATAGTGCCAGCAGTCTTCCTCCCAGGTAAATAGGCTGAGTCAAGGTTATCACGCCGAATGCTGTGTTGCGAGTGTCAGTTTCCAAACCGTTGCAGATGTCTTGTCCCACACCATTCAGAGTACTGCTGAAGTTTGTGTTATTAAGTACATTGGATAGTGCGTCGCCGATTAGGTCACCGACAAAAGGGATTGATGAGGTCTCCTCACGTATAGCTTGTTCCACGCCCTCTTGCACGTTGTTGCCGAGATTGTTGAGACGATCCTTTTGGTCTTCACTGAGCAACTGGACACTTTTCTCCATCCAAGTGTATCCGCCTGTGGCACCCACTTTTGGCAGCATTTGCCAGAAAGCCACTTTTTGGAGATTCTCGTTCTCAATGCGTTTTTCCCCCGCCATTTTAAGACCTTTGTTAGCTTCGAGAGCTTTTTGTCGGCATTGTTCCAGCGAGAGAGTCTCTTGAGCTGAGAGGTTGGACAAGGAAACGATCAATAGTAATAATATGATACTATATTTCATAGGACTCGGGGTTACATAAAGACTTTATTTTTGACATAAATACAGAATCAAGAAGATGGTTTATCTAAATATCTATTTAGGGATTAGATATTTAGCCGATAGTTGTTCCGTACAATGCAAGCTGCAAATTTAGTTTCTTTTTATATAATAACATAATTATTGCCTTCCAAATTGAAATAATGAGTGGCCGAAATGTTAAAAAAAGCCTTTCAACAGCACAAATTCCTATCCGAACCAAGCCAATAGAAGCATTGTGGTTCATGTAGCCATAAGATGCTAGAAAGACTCCATTTTAACGGAGTGGTTAAAACTTAGCTGCGATAACAAATTTTTCAGCAACTAATTCATATTCAAATGAGGATGTCAGATTCTTTCTAAAAGTGGAAGGATTCCCTTATTCTCTGCCAAACTGGGCTACCCAGTCGAAGTCGTTGGCGTGGTTTATGCTTTTGTCTTTCCACAGCGTTGGGTCGATATAGATCTCCAGCATTTTGGCTGGACCTTCGCAAAACAGCTCAACAGTGTCAGCCACTGCGGGAACTAACACACATTCGCCGGCATGAATAGGACAGATTGTGTCGAGGCTCTTTACGGCAGCGACGCCTTCGGTGCAGAGGTATACTATAAAGGAGTCGAGCTGGGTGAAATTTTTTCTCATGGCCTTGTCTAAGACAATGAGGTTGGTGGTAAAATATGGACATTGCGCCAACTCTACTGTGCTGTTAGCCTTGTAGCTGTAGTGGTTGCGTCCGTCGCTGGTAGGGGAGAAGTCTATTGCGTCTAGTGCTTCGGCTGTGTGCAGTTGTCGTGGTTTGCCGTTGACATCCGGGCGGTTGTAATCGTATATGCGGTAGGTGGTGTCGCTTGACTGTTGTATTTCGGCTAGCAGCAACCCTTTGCCTAAAGCATGTATCCGTCCGGCGGGAATGAAATAGACATCGCCGTTTTCAGGCTTTTCTATATGAAGTACTTCCTCCAACTTGCCAAGGGCGAGGATTTTTTCATATTCGTCGCGGTTTATTTCTGTCTTGAAGCCGTCGACAAGTTCAGCTCCTTGGTCGGCTTCCATAATGTACCACATCTCGGTTTTGCCGTTGTCTAGTCCTCGTCTGTGTGCTAGCTCGTCGTCGGGATGTACTTGTATGGAGAGTTTGTCGTTGGCGTCGATAATCTTTATAAGCAGTGGAAAATCGTTGCCAAAATGGCGGTAGTTTTCTTCGCCTAAAAGGTCGCCCATGTATATCTCTAGTGCTTCATTTATTGTGTTGTCCTTCAGGAATCCGTTGCTGATGATCGACTCGTTGTCTTTGATTGCCGACAGTGCCCACATTTCGCCGCAGTTGGGCAGGGGTTTGTAGTCGAAGCCTAGAGTCGCTATCTTGTTACCTCCCCATATTTTGTTTTTGAAGAGAGGCATAAATTTCATAGGATATAGCATCGTTTCCATGGAATAAGACGTGGTTTTGTTTAGAGAATGTGGTTTTAATTATAGCAACGATTTATATTGTCGATAATCTGAAAACAGGCACAGTGTTTAAACTTTACTTTATCATATTTTTTATTTCCCATAGTTCGGGCTCGCGCGCCACTATGCGCTTATCTTTGTCTACAATGAGAATGTAGGGTATGTGGTCTATTTTCAGGGCTTGGATGCAAGGAGCGTCCCATCCTTTTTTGTCGTTGTCAATGTTTATGGTCGTTAGCTTGTATTGCGGCCATTCTTTATCGATTTTATAACGTAAGTCGTTGCATTGTGTGCACCATGAGGCGCCTATCAGAATAAAATTATATGTGCTGTCGCTGAGCAGGGTGTCTATTTTGTGACTGTTTTTTTGTGTGTCGACAAAAACAAATGCGGGTATTATGTCGCCTTCGGCGGCTGGAATCATTGTCTGCAAATTGTTGGTAAGCTTGCGACCATGATAGCTTTTGGCGGCTTCTCCCGTCAGACTTTGCACCATTTCGTAAATAGCTTCCTTGTTGGATGCTTTTATCAAGTAGCGGTCTATAAGATAGGGTGTTATTAGTGACTCGGGGTTCTGCTTGACGTATAGTGCGATACATTCGGTCGGCGGGTTATACTGACCACATTGTTCAAGAAGGTAACGCAGCAAACTGTTGGATCGCGACCCTATTATCGGGGACGCTTCAGGGTTTTGGTTGTTGTATTTTATCGTAATGTCGTTGTTCTCGATGAAAAAGCGTAGTGGCTTGGAGTTTAGCGACGACTTCAACTCGGCATAGCATGGTTGTGACACAGAACCTTCAAAGATGAATTCATTTTCAATGATTTTACTTTTTATGGCTCGCGCTGTTGTGTCGTTGTCGTACACATGTAGAAACATGCGGCATTTGCCGGTAGTCTCTGTTTTTACAGTGACTCGGAACGTCTGCGCCGAACTGTACGATATCAATAACACGAAAATGGGCAGAAGTAACCTTCTTGCCATCATGCGTATTACTTGCTGCATAGTTTTTTAGTACGAGCGATATGTTGAACTATTGCGTTTGTTGTTGCCTCGCACCTTGTAGTTGCTGTTTATGCGTTTCGAATTCTTGCTTTTCGAACTGTACATCGTTTCGGACGAGGATTTGCATGATGTCAACGAACCGCAGACGCCTACCATACCTACCAGCAGGAACATTACTAACAATATTCTTATGGTTTTTTTCATGTTGTTGTGTATTGAGGTTTGTCTCTTTGTTGAGAAAAAAAAGACAATATGTGATTGTTGTTATTTTATATTTCCTTAAAATGCAATATTTTATATTTGTATTAGGGTGTGTTTCTTTTATTGAAATGCAAATACAAAAATAAGAAAAATGTTTTATACGGCAATTTTTTATTCTTTCACTCTCTTTTTGGGCCAATAACAATAAAGTCGTTTTTGCCAGGGTGTCATTGATCAAAAACTTTATTTTATTTTTGTTTGTCTTGTTTTTTTTTCTGTATATTTGCATCAGAATGCTTTTTTGGCTCTTTTAGTCAAAATGTTGATAACAATGGTTTAACACATAAAAAATATACGATGGCTGATCCTATTTTCAATCTTACCCATGGACTCTATGTCCTTACTACAAAATTGGGTCCTAAGGACAACGGTTGCATTGTCGACGCTGTCATGCAGATGACAGCTATGCCTCAACGTATCGCTGTCGGAGTGCAGAAGAGAAACCTCACCAATGGTATGATACAAGCTGCTGGAATTTTCAACCTGAGTATTCTAACCACCGAAACGCCACAAGATGTCTTTAAACATTTTGGCATGCAAAGCGGCCGGGACGTTAACAAGTTTGAAAACTGTGAGAATGAATACCGCAGTGCCAACGGCTTGTTGTATATACCTAAATTTACCAATGCCTTTTTAAGCTGTAAGGTCGAAAAGACGTTAGATATGGATACTCACACTCTCTTTATTGCCAGTGTCACTGAAAGTAAAATACTGGGTGATAAACGTGGTATCACTTACAACGAATATAGAGATAATAAATAGCTTTAAATGAACAATATAACAGATTACGACTGTTAGTAATTTTTTTTAATACCATAAAACTAAAAGTAATGAGTAAGAAATTTATCTGCCCCGTATGCGGATACGTATACGAAGGTGACGAAATGCCAGAAAAATGCCCCATTTGTGGCAAGCCAATGCAGGAAGTTGTCGAAGATACCAAGACATGGGCCGCTGAACATATCGTCGGTGTTGCACAGGGAGCTCCTGAAGATATTATGATGGACCTTCGTGCCAACTTTGAAGGCGAATGTAAAGAGGTCGGTATGTATCTTGCTATGGCCCGCGTTGCCCACCGCGAGGGTTATCCCGAGATTGGTCTCTATTGGGAAAAGGCTGCTTTCGAAGAGGCTGAACATGCTGCCAAGTTTGCCGAACTCCTTGGCGAGGTTCTCACCGACAGCACTGCCAAGAACCTCAAAATGCGTATCGACGCCGAATACGGCGCCACTGCTGGCAAGACTGACCTCGCCAAACGTGCCAAAGCTCTTAACCTCGACGCCATCCACGACACTGTTCATGAGATGGCTCGCGACGAGGCTCGCCATGGCAAAGCCCTCGAAGGTCTGTACAAACGCTATTTCGAAGGTAAATAATTCTTCGGGCAAGAAAATGAAAAGAAAAGAGAGTCCTAACAGACTCTCTTTTCTTTTTTTTCAGTTTTTTGCGTCATCTCTAGGCTTATTCAAACTTGCATTCGAATCGGCGCTCGTATTCCTCAATGAGGACAGGACGGAAGTCGGGATGAGCTATTTTTATAAGATCTTCGGCTCGATGTTGCAGTGTGCGACCTTTAAGTCGTGCTATGCCGTATTCTGTCACTATGTAGTCTACGTCATTGCGAGATGTGCTTACTGCGGCTCCTTCGGTGAGGAAGGGCTTGATGCGTGAAATGGTGCCTCCCGCCGCGGTGCTGGGCATGGCTATGATGGCTTTGCCTTCACGTGCCAGCGAAGCGCCTCTAATGAAATCCACTTGCCCTCCAATGCCGCTATACTGGCGCATACCTATGGTCTCGCTTGACACCTGTCCTTGCAAGTCCACTTCCAGGCATGAGTTGATGGAAATCATTCGCTCGTTTTTGGCTATAACTAGAGGACTGTTGACATAGTCGACAGGGTGGAACTCTATGTCGGGATTGTTGTCGACAAAGTCGTATAGCTCTTGCGAGCCCATGATGAAGGTGACCACGGCTTTGCCTCGGTGCAGAGTTTTGCGTCGCCCGTTGATGACTCCAGCCTTCATGAGGTCCATGACACCGTTGGAGAACATCTCGCTATGAATGCCCAAGTCTTTCTTGTCGGTGAGTGCTTGCAGCACGGCGTCGGGTATGGCACCTATGCCAAGCTGCAATGTTGAGCCGTCAGCGACTAACGAGGCGCAGTTGCGACCTATGGCAAGTTCCACGTCTCCTGGCTCAGGAAGTTTAAGCTCTTGCAAGGGGTACGAGCAAGGTATTATGTGGTCAACCTGCGACACATGTATCATGGTGTCGCCGTAAGTGAATGGCATTTGGTCGTTAGTTTCAACTATCACTGTCTTGGCGGCGCGTATGGCGGCGCGGGCATAATCACAGCTTACGCCAAGCGAACAGTACCCCTCCTCGTTGGGTGGCGTGGTTTGGAACACAGCCACATCGCAAGGTATGTCGTTGCCTATCATTGAGGGCACGTCTTTGAAATAGGCAGGGAAGAAGTCTCCTTCACGACGTTCTACCACCTCGCGAGAATTTGCTGAGAGAAAGTTGCTGACATGACGGAAGTGTCCATAGCAGCGAGGTTTGTAGCATGGATTGTCGCCTAAAGTAGTCATGTGGAATATCAGTACGTCGTTGAAATCTTCGTAGTGGTCGGCAAGGGTTTGTTGTATGAGATGTGGGGCTGCGGCAGCGTGTCCCATAACTACACATTGTCCGTCGCGAATCTCTTTTATAGCCTCAAGAGGCTTCGATAATTTACGTTTATAGTCTTCTTTCCAATTCATACTTTGATGTGATTATTGGTTGCTGAATCGTTAAATGTTGTACAAGACTCTGTTGTAGCGTGGCTTGATGTTGTTTCTTAGGTCTTGAATACAAATGCAAATTTACGACTTTATTTTGGTATGTATGAGATGAGTGATGAAAAATTGTTTTTATTATAGTGGTGACGGCGGTATTTATATCTTTTTTCCCCATGATAAATGATAAGAGAGCCTCACGGCTCTCTTATCTTTCACAATTTTATAACCAAATTCTTCATCACATGTTCGTAATAATGCTCTTCTTTTTTGAAACAACAATAACGATAACAATCCTTATTTGTTCATATAGTGTGTTTATTATTATGAAAAGTCGAGGCAGTATTGTTAAATAAAGTTAAATGTTAATAATGGTAAAAATGTATGATGCGAAAAATGTGAGAGGAGGCTTGTTTTATTGAAGTCATAATTACCTCTAACCCATATAGATTGTTATTTCTATGTCGTCAGCCACCTCCAACTATGTTTTAACGCCAACCAGTTCCCGCATGATTGGTCATGTGAACTTGCATGCCACTGGGTATTTCAGTTTTTTCTGTTCTAGACAGGCAGGTGTCTTTCCCGAGAAATATCAATACAGACTTATGCTCTGGTACTTGTCATTCATAGGGTTGACACTCAGGAACAGCCCACTCAAATCACTGTCGTAGTAGAGGGCCATTGCCTCTTCAAGCATAAGGAACACGTTGCCACGCACCTGTTTGTTGTCGAGGAACACGCGGTTGTCTGTGCCTTGGAATCGGGCAAGGCGCATCCGGACGGGAGAATAATCATGTAGTCTCCTTCAAAATGGGCAACTATTTAACCCAAATCGGTCATTAGGCCGACTGTTCAATCATTCTTTTTTTTTAGGTCTATTTATGACATCTCAGCATTTCTTTCGGCATCTTGGCCACATCCCTGTCTTGATGTAGCCCGCTACGTCTTCGCCAGCGATGCGACCAATCTGCTCGAAATAAATACTAATCTGTCACAAATCCTATCGACCGATTTGGGTTTAATCTGTAATATTTACGGATAACAAAAAAGGAACACTCTCTTTGTGTTCCTTTTTGAGTGACCCTGCTGCGATTCGAACGCAGGACCTACTGCTTAGAAGGCAGTTGCTCTATCCAGCTGAGCTACGGGGCCATCACTAAATAAAAAAAGCTAACTTTCGTTAGCCCCTGCGGTCGGGATAGCAAGATTCGAACTTGCGACCTCCTGCTCCCAAAGCAGGCGCGATAACCGGACTACGCTATATCCCGTGTCTCACTTCTTGCGGAGAAGGGGGGATTCGAACCCCCGGTACCCTAATCGAGTACGACAGTTTAGCAAACTGTTGGTTTCAGCCACTCACCCACCTCTCCGTGGTCAATGTTGAATATCTTTGTTTCGCAAGCGAAACAGTTATTTCATTCCTCATTGAAATCGGCTGCAAAAGTACTAACTTTTTGCAACCTGACAAAATTTTTTTTCTTTTTATTTGAAAATTGATTCGAAACTATTTCTTCTTAGCTTGATTTGCAACACTTTCCATTTTTTTGCGAATTTCCTCTTGATCACCTAAAAAGAACTCTTTTTCGAGCTCCATGTGGTCGTTAAATTCGAAAATGTAAGGCACTGCAGTGGGAATGTTGAATTTAATAATCTCCTCATTTGTCATGCCTCGCAGCTCTTTGACAATGCCTCGTAGGCTGTTGCCATGTGCTACAACAAGTACGGTGTCGTATTCCTTGAAGGACGGCAGGATAACTCCTTTGTAATACGGCATTAGACGTGCTATGGTGTCTTTGAGTGACTCGGTGAGGGGTATCTCGTTGTCTGGAATCTCTTTGTAGCGGGGATCCATTCTGGGGCTACGTTCGTCGTGTAGATCCAAGGCTGGGGGTTGCACGTCGAAACTGCGACGCCACAGCAGCACTTGGTCGTCGCCGTATTTCTTTGCGGTGTCGGCTTTGTTCAGCCCCTGTATGGCGCCATAGCTTTTCTCGTTCAAACGCCAGCTCTTCTCCACTGGAAGATAGTCCATATCCATGGCCTCAAGAACTTGGTTGAGGGTACGCACAGCTCTTTTCAAATAAGAGGTGTAGCACATCTCGGGTTTGTAACCCTCTTTTTTAAGTAGTTTCCCGGCTTCGTATGCCTCTTGTCGGCCAAACTCGGTGAGGTCTACATCGGTCCAGCCGGTAAAAAGGTTCAGTTTATTCCATTCGCTTTCGCCGTGGCGTACAAGAATGAGTTTTTTCATGAATGAATGTATATGAATAGTTTAATACTGTTATAATGTTTGAGATGTTGATTCTCGTTTTCAAAGTGTTACCATTCTGTGTTTCAATATCATTGTTTTCTATCTTTCGAGAAGTTGAACACTTTGTCGCCCTTTTTCATAATGATTTTGTCGCTGAAGATTCCTTTATACGCCATTATGCAAACCAGAGCGCCCAAAAGAATGAATGGGATGCTTAGCCATTGTCCCATGTCGAGAGTCATGCCTTTTTCAAAACTTACCTGCTCCTCTTTGACAAACTCGATGATGAATCGGGCACTGAACAGGGCTATGAGCCACCATCCAAATACTGCGCCGGGTAAGAGTTTGCCGTTTTTGTGTCGGTATACGAGAAGGCATACCAGGAAGATTAAGAAATAGCTGAGAGACTCGTAGATTTGTGTTGGGTGTTTGGGTACAATTTCTTTGTTGCGCTCAAAGACAACTCCCCATGGCAAGTCGGTGGCGACACCGTATATCTCGCTGTTGAAGAGGTTCCCAAGGCGTATGAAGGCTCCGCCCAAGGCTATTATGATGACGAGGCGGTCAACGACCCAGATGGGGTTGACGTGATGTTTGCGCCAGAATAGCCAGAGAGCGACGAGAATGCCTATGGCGGCGCCATGGCTGGCAAGACCTTCGTAGCCTGTAAACTTCCAACCGTCGGGAGTGTGTCCGAAGGGGAGTATCATCTCAATCCAGTGTCCGTCGCTAAGGTAGTAGCCAGGCTCATAGAAGAGACAATGTCCGAGGCGCGCACCTATCAGTACGGCAAGGAATATGTATACAAGCAGTGAGTCGAGGTACTTTATATCTACTTTCTCGCGCTTGTACATCTTGGAGAGTATCAGGTATCCCATAAGGAATGCCATGAGAAACCCCAGTGAGTACCACCGTACACCGAACGACCCGATATGGAATATTATCGGGTCGACGTTCCAATGTATAGAGGAGAGTAGCATTTTGTGTTCTTTTTACGGATTTCTTTTGTTGATGATGGCTACTACAGCTTATTTTGCGTAGTTGACAGCGCGGGTCTCGCGAATCACGGTGACTTTGATTTGGCCAGGATATGTCATCTCGCTTTGGATTTGGCGTGACAGGTCGTAGCTGAGCTTGTTGGCTTCGACGTCGCTAACCTTTTCTGCTCCTACGATGACACGGAGTTCGCGACCGGCCTGGATGGCGTAGGTTTTAACAACTCCTGGGTAGGTCATGGCCATTTCTTCTAGTTTGTTGAGGCGGTTGATGTAGGCTTCGACCACTTCACGGCGTGCGCCGGGACGTGCGCCGCTGATGGCGTCGCATACCTGAATAATAGGGGAGAGGAGGCTGGTCATCTCTGTCTCATCGTGGTGTGCGCCGATGGCGTTGCACACGTCGGGGTGCTCTTTATATTTTTCGGCCAGCTTCATACCCAATATTGCGTGTGGCAGGTCGGGCTCGTTCTCGGGCACCTTGCCAATGTCGTGGAGCAAGCCAGCGCGTTTGGCAAGTTTGGGATTAAGGCCAAGTTCCGATGCCATTGTTGCCGCCAGGTTGGCGACTTCGCGGCTGTGCTGCAACAGGTTCTGTCCGTAGGAGGAACGATATTTCATGCGTCCCACCATACGCATTAGTTCATGGTTCATGTTCAGGATACCTAGGTCGATGCAGGTTCGTTTGCCCACTTCGACAATCTCTTGTTCTATCTGTTTGCGTGTTTTGGCGACGACTTCCTCGATACGGGCAGGGTGGATACGACCGTCGGTGACCAGTTTGTGGAGCGATAGACGTGCAATCTCTCGGCGTATGGGGTCGAAGCCAGATAGGATGATGGCGTCGGGAGAGTCGTCGATGATGACTTCAACACCGGTGAGGGACTCAAGGGTGCGTATGTTGCGGCCTTCACGACCAATAATGCGGCCTTTAACCTCTTCGTTTTCGAGGTTGAAAACGCTGACGGTGTTCTCTATGGCATGTTCTGTTGCTGTGCGCTGTATGGACTCGATAACAATCTTTTTTGCCTGTTCGTTGGCAGTCATTTTTGCCTCTTCCACGATGTCCATTATCGAGTTGCTAGCCTCTGCTTTTGCCTCTTCGGTCATTGTGTCGATGAGGTGCTGTTTTGCCTCCTCGGCGGTCATATTGGCTATGTGCTCGAGTTTTTCGATGCTCTCTTTGTATATTTTTTCTGTTTCGGCTTTGCGTTTGTTGAGTACCTCTATTTGTCCGTTGAGGTTCTCGCTGGCTGACTTGAGTTCGTTGCTCTTCTTTTGTAGCTCCTCAACTTTCTGCGCCAGAGATTGTTCGCGTTGTTTCATTTTCTGCTCGGCCGATTGTAGTTTGCTGTTGCGCTCTGCCACCTGTTTGTCGTACTCGCTCTTCATCTGCAAGTATTTCTCTTTGGCTTGCAGTATCTTGTCTTTTTTAATCACTTCGCCTTTTTCTTCGGCGTCCTTAAGTACTTGCTGGCTCTTGCTCAGCAACTTGTTGCGCAGAACTGTTGTTGTGGCTCCGATTCCTGCGGCGGCACCAACAACGAGTCCAATGATAATCATTAATATTTCCATGGTTTAGATAAAGTGTGTTTTTGTGGAACACGTGGCAGAACAGGAGTGACTCTTTCTCGTTGGTTCTCATAAAAAACCTGCACCGCTACCCTCCGAGAGTTATGGTAAACTCTGATAATATAGGATTTGAGCGCCGGGTGTATCAGCTTTTTTTTGCCGTGAACGGTCTTGCGACCGTTGGCATACCTACCCACCCATGAGCAGACTCGGTTTGTAAATGGTGTTGAGTTTACAAACTGTTTTGGGTGGGGTGCAGGCTGTTCTCCAAGACGGTGTCTATCTCCGTCAGTTTGTCTATCAATCGATTGTCTTTGTATTGCAGACTGTCTTTTGTTTTGTTTAGCTCTGCCACTTGCATTAACGCCACCATAGCCAAAAGGTCTTGGTTGTCGCGGTGGTTGAACTGTTTTTTGAACATACGTGCATGGGCGTCGATGAGTGCCGCGGCGTCGCGCAAATGCTTCTCCTCTTCTGCGGCAATCGACAGCTTATAGCTACGTTCCAATATGTTCACAGTGACAGATATATTTTCCATTTCTTTATAGCAAAAAACGTCGCCTTTGTCCTTTAGCTGATATCGTTCAGCAACGACAGGCTTTTGTCAATATTTCGGATCATTTGATTGATCTTGAGCTTTATTTCTGCTGAATCGCCCTTGTCTACAAGCGTATTCCTTATTTTTAAAATTTGTGTTTCTTCTTTAAGTTGTGATATGTTTTTTTCTTGCTGTTTTATGATTTCGGCCTGTTCCTCGTTCTGTTCTTTCAACTGCATCACCTGCCCCTTGAGCTTGTCGTTTTGCTCAATAAGTTGGCGTATCTTGTACTCAATGCCGCTCAGAGTTGTTTCGAAGTCGAACATTGTGGTGATTTTTATTCTGGCTTTACATCTTGGAACGATGTCAGACCTTGTTGGTTATTGTGTTATATTTTATAATGTTAGTCTCTGCTAATTAAAGTGCAAATTTACGCACTTTATTGAAATGTGCCAAATTTTTTTTGCCTGTTTGATGCAGAGATATAGCTATGTGTCAGATTGATAATTACTTGATGTTTAAATTGTGACCCATGCGTTCTTGTTTCGTCTTGAGATATTTTTCGTTGTATTTGTTAGGTTCGATGATTATTGGCATCGTTTCAACTATTTCGAGTCCATACCCCTCAAGGCCACTGCGTTTTACGGGATTGTTGGTGATGAGTCGCATTTTGTTGACCCCCAAATCGCGCAGTATCTGTGCTCCTATGCCGTAGTCGCGTTCGTCTGCTTTGAAGCCAAGCTTGATGTTGGCTTCGACGGTGTCAAGTCCAAGTTCTTGAAGATGATAGGCCTTGAGTTTGTTCACAAGTCCTATGCCGCGGCCTTCTTGGCTCATGTAGAGTATCAGGCCTTTGCCTTCTTTCTCTACCATCTGCATGGCTTGGTGGAGCTGATGACCACAGTCGCATTTGCATGAGCCGAATATGTCGCCGGTAGCGCAGCTAGAGTGGACTCTTACCATGACGGGCTCGCCTTCTTCCCATTCGCCTTTTTTCAGAGCCAGATGCGTGGCTCCGTTGTCGAGCTGTGTGTAGGCGATAAGTTGGAAGTTGCCCCATTCTGTTGGAAGGAATACCTCTTCCTCTTTCCTTATCATGGTTTCGTGGGCTATGCGATAGGAGATAAGGTCTTTGATGGTGACTATTTTAAGGTCGAATCGTTTTGCCACCTCCTGCAACTGGGGCATACGTGCCATTGTACCGTCATCATTGATGATTTCAATGAGTGCGGCGCATGGTTTGAGGCCAGCGAGACGTGCCAGGTCGATAGAGGCTTCGGTATGTCCTGCGCGAACCAAAACTCCTCCGTTGCGAGCACGCAAGGGATTGACGTGGCCGGGACGACCCAAGTCGTTGGCAGTGGTCTTCTCGTCGGCAAGGGCTTTGATGGTCATGGCACGGTCGTACATGCTTACTCCTGTGGTACATCCGTGTCCAAGAAGATCTACGGTAACAGTGAATGGGGTTCCCAACAACGAGGTGTTGTCGTGTACCTGCATGTCGAGGTTGAGTTCGTGGCAACGGTCTTCGGTTATAGGAGAACAGAGCACTCCACGTCCATATTTGAGCATGAAATTCACTTTCTCGGGAGTGATTTTCTCGGCTGCAATAATGAAATCTCCTTCGTTCTCACGGTCTTCATCGTCCACTACTATCACAAATTTACCTTCTTTGAAATCTTCTATAGCTTCTTCTATTGTGTTGAGTTTAAATTCCATATAAAATTATGCTAATATAATATATCTTTATTATAAACTTGCAAAGTTACATTTTTTTTCCGATAAAAAGGAATCTCGTCTCCCATTGTGTTAATTCTCTTCCAATACTTCCGCTTCGCCGCTTACGGTATAGCGACGGTTGTCGTTGAGGCATAGGCATTGGTATCGGGTGCGGTTTTTCTTCAGCATGACAAATTGTAGGTGCGGCTTTGTTGCAATACGGAAAATGGTGTCGACAGCAAGGTCTTGTACTAGGGCGCAGCGCCTTTCTTCGTTGTTTTTCCCCATCAGCATTCTCTCTAAAGTCCTGCCTGCGGCGCGGTTAAGAGGAATGTGGGCTGTGTATTTGGCTATTAGTGGCAAGCTTTCTTTAGGGAAATGTCCTTCTTGTGCATAGTGGACAATCAAATCCCTGTAATGGCGTTGCCACTCATGTCCGTGGGGCTGTACTGTGCGGCCATGTGAGAGATTTGTCTCTAGATGGGCCATCTCATGGAGCATGACAAGGAGAAAAAAATGAGGAGCGAGGTCTCCGTTGACACTTATTTCATGAAATCTGTGGTTGGGAGAAGGACAACGGTAATCTCCGTATTTGCTTGTCCTGGTTTGTTTAATATTAAAATGAATTTTGTGGCGACGGATGTATTCGAAGATAGGGTCTACCGCTGTTGGTGGCAGATAACGACGCAAGATGTCTTTGCTTTTCTCTATTTCCGACTCCGTCATAGCCAAGGGTTAGAATGTCAGTATAGATCGCTGTTGTATTTTATGTCGTCGCTATTTAGGGTTGTGACGTTTCTTTCAGCAAATGTCGGGCAATTGCATTTGCGGCTTTTGCGATGCTTGGACATGTGTATGCCGCGATTGCTGCAAGCTGTTGTCAGCAATAAACAGCCGACAAGCAGGAGTGTTTTTTTTGTTTTTCTATTCATAGTTTTTTTAGAATTGGAAATATATAAAAGGTTGCAAGTCAGCGGTGATAAACTGGTATATGACAAAGACAGCCACAACGACAACGATGGCCATCAGCCATAATGGCATAGTGGCGAACCACAATCGATAACGGCGTTTGAAGTTGTCGGGCAGCCAATGGATAATCATTCCAATAGCAAAAACGATGAAGACATTAGAGTAGGCTGACAAGATTTCGCCTATTGAGACTGAATTCCAGGAGCCACCTATACGGTTGACCATATTTTTGGCTGTGTTCCATGCAACTTGGTTGGCCTCGGCGGGGTCGAGGTTTGAGCCGCTGCGGAAGAAGAGGCGTGTGAATGTGATGAATACAAATGTGAGAAATATGTTCCACACTCGGTCAATACCGTTTCGCAGCTCCTCACGCTTACTGTTTCTGCATAATGGCTTGACAATAAGGTATCTTATAATAGTGCCAAAACATATAATGCCGCTCCATATCACTCCGAGATTTAATGCAGGCGTATGCCATAGCAGATCGGCGGCAAGGAAAACCACAAAAAGAGCTTCGGTGGCCACTACTCGTGATCGTGGAGGCAGCTTTTTCCACCATTTGTATACTAGTATGCCTAAACCGTTGAGACCTCCCCATGTGATGAAGTTGAAACTGGCTCCGTGCCACATGCCGCCAAGCAACATAGTGTCCATGTTGTTGACGTTGGTGTTGAACTCTTTCCTGTGTCGAGGGAAGATGAGATATACTGCTAAGAGCAATCCTATTACTGTGGTCACTACCAGTGTTACCCATGCTGTGTGTGCCATCATCGCTACCACTATCAACATGCCGCCAAGGATGAGGTAGGATGCCAGCGAGGCGCGTCGGTTTCCTCCCAAGGGGATATACAGATAGTCTTTTAGCCAGTTGGACAGTGACATGTGCCATCGTTTCCAGAATCCTGCGGGGTTGGTGGCTTTGTATGGCGAGTTGAAGTTTTGTGGCAGATAGAATCCCATGAGCATGGCCACGCCAATGGCAATGTCGGTATAGCCAGAGAAGTCGGCATACACTTGCAGCGAGTATACGAACAAGGCCGAGAGGTTCTCGAATCCAGTGTATAGAAGCGGGTTGTCGAAAACTCGGTCGACAAAGTTGACAGCCAGATAGTCGCTGAGGATGATTTTCTTCATCAAGCCGTTGATAATCCAGAAAACAGCTATGCCGAATTGACGGCGTGAGAGGAAGTATTTTTTGTAGAGCTGAGGAATGAATTGGTCGGCTCTGACAATGGGGCCTGCTACAAGTTGTGGAAAGAATGTTGTGTAGAAACCAAAATCGAGTACATTGTCGGCATGCTTGATCTTGCCTTTGTATACGTCGACAATGTAGCTGATGTTTTGGAATGTGAAGAATGAAATGCCGACAGGGAGTAGTATTTTTGAGGCGTCAAAACGTGGTTTCTCTGTGAAGTGGTTGGCAAATTGAGCCAGGTGGTTGACAACATGAAGGTCGCTGTGGAACATGTTGTTGTAGACGTCGGTGAAGAAGTATGCGTATTTGAAGTAGAAGAGTACAAACAGGTTGATGACAACACCCACAATCATGAGTGTTTTTTGGTATGCCTTTCTGTTGTCACTTTTAGCCTTGTCCATCCATATTCCCAGAAAATAGCCCAGGAAGGTAGAGAAAATGAGTAACAAGACAAAAAGGCCGGAGGTTTTGAAGTAGAAGAAGAGACTAACCAGAAAGAGGTAGCCATTGCGAATGTTGAGGTGGGTTAGACGGAATCTATATCTCTTTCCGCTTGAGGTTTGGTTGGTTGGAATGTTCTTCCACAACTTGTTGTTCTGTATAAGGCAAAGCACCGCAAAGACAATAAGAAAGAAGGCCCAGAAATTGAACTGGGTGAAGAGCAGAGGATGTTCTTTGTCGAAAGAGAAAAGGTCAATAAGAAATGTAAACAGGGATCTCATCTTTGCTCTCGTCGGTGCTTGTTTTTACTTTTTTGAATGTTCGTGGGGTGTCGGGGTTGCGTTGTGTGCCGCCGACTTTTATGTTTTTGTCATCGGCTTTGCTTTGAGCGTCTTTAGTATCGCTCCTCATGTTGATGAGCATTTCAAATAGAGCGTTGCTCAGCATGTCACCTAGCAGTTGGTAGCCTTTGCGGGTGAAATGAACTTTGTCGCGCGATGCCAGCTCTTGCTCGTTCCATTTCACTATTGATTCCAATCCTCCCATGATTTCGAACTGATCCCATACTGCTCCACCACATTGACGAGCAATGCGGTAGAAGGCGTCGCGAGCCAGAGGACCGTTGTCGTTGCTTATGCGTTTGCGCCCTGCCGCCCTGTAGCTGTCGTTGTTAGTGATGAATATGAATGCACATTCTGGGTTGACAGCGCGAATGGAATCGACAAGGCTCAGATAACGTTTTTGGAATGCCACTGAGTCGAATGTTGTCCCTGAGGCATCGTTGATGCCGATGCCGAAGATTACCAAGTCGGGTTTTATCAGCGAAAGGTCTTTCTTGAGATAAGGGCATTTTTTGGCATAGTCGTTGATGGAGGCTCCGTTGACGCCTATGGAGTGAAAGGTGATGCCGGGCTTGTCATTGTCGAGAAGAATGCCTGTCAGAGTGAATGACTGTCCTTGACCACAAGGCATTATTATTGTCATTGTGTCGAACTGGAGGGATGTATGAAATACGAAACGTCGTCCATTAAGGTCAATGGAATCTGGTTCAAGCAGCTCTACGTTGTCGTTTTTGACCGATAGTCTTAGTTGTGGCACAACGCCATCGGGAGATTCTCCCAATATGGTTATTTCGCTTGTGGTGAATGTAATGTCTCGCTCGTTCAGCATTATGCCAACCTCTGCTATTGAATCGCGTGCTGTGACGGCAATGCCGCATAATCCAAGTCTAGCTTCGGGCTCTTTGTATACGTTGCGGATCAGTTCGAGAGGGTATGAACGGAACACTTTATAGTCGAATGGGTTGTTGCATTTCTGTGCCGCGGAATAGGGGAATATTATGCCGCGAGGACCTACTGGGAACGATGCGTAGGGGTTTTCATTGACCCCTATTGCCCTGCATGCTCCCATGATGAGGTTGCGTCTGATTTGGTGTGGGAATGAGCCTCCTTGAACATGCGATGCTCCTATTTGCACTACAGCGATGTTGCCTGATCCGCTTTCGAGCAGATGCCACCATTTTTTCGCAAAGTTCTTCATAGCTGCGCTGTCGCCCTCAATGACAATGTGGTTAGCGTCGTATTTTATGAAACTATAGGTACTGTCGACGGGGGCATACAATTTGCTTTCGTCGATTGTGTTTTTTCTGCTTTCGTTGTTTTGGGCACATCCGCATGCTGTTGCCACCAATAGCAGCGAAAGCATTAAGGTTATTTTCAATTTATTTATCATCGTTATTGCTGGATGGCTGATTGTTGCTGTCGTTATTGTTGCTCCTTACTTCGTTCCATATTTTGTTGAACTGCTCTTTTGTCAGTTGTTTGCGAATGTTGAAGAGCTCGTAGAGTTTAAGGAAGGCGTCGCTGAAATAGTCGCCCATCAAATTGGCGCCTTTCATGGTGAAGTGGATGTAGTCGCTTCCCGCCAAGCCGCTTTTGTTCCAAGCCACCATGGAGTTGTCTCCACCCATGGCGTGATATATGCTCCAGAATGAGGCGTTATGCTCGTTTGCCATCTTGCTCAGACTCTCCACAGTGGCGGCAAGAAGTGGATATGAAGCACGTCGGCCTCCTATTGTTGTACTCATGTCTGAGGGGCCGATGAAGATGATTGCCGCTTCGGGGCAGGCTGCGTGGATATGTTCTATCTGTTTGGCCATTTGTTCACAGTAGTTGTCTATAGCTTTCTGGGTTTTGAAGCATGGCAGTGAGTTGCCTCCAAATTGCATCATGATGACTTTAGCACCCATAAGGCGGTAGGCCTCGGTGAGTTGGTCAAGATTGGTCATCTTGAACTGGTGGCCTGAGGTTGAGCGCATACCTATGTTGTCTACCGCTACGCCAGGACCGTTGTCGACAAGGACACCATATATGTCGGCATTGCCCGACAGCGACACCGTTGCCATTGTTGTGGCGCTGTCCATTGTCCACGAAATCATGTTGACGCCTTGCTCGGTTACCGATTGTGTGAAGGTGGCGCCGCCATTGCGGTCTTTCATTGTCGCCGTCAATGGGCCGGGACGGTTGTTGAAGATTACTGCCAATCTAGAGAAATGGCTCACCCGGTCGGTGGCGTACTGTCCCTTATATGGGCGTAGTGACATAGTGGCGCTACCTGTTATTCTCCAGCTGCGTAGCATGGGACCATAATTGCCGTTGGCTCGACGAAATGTGCTGTCGCCCCATGTCGATTGTCCTGCCAGGAAGCCCGAACACGATTGGCTGAATGTGTATGTGGGACAGGGTTGGCGTAGTGGCAGCAAGCCGGGACCGCCACCTCCAAAAATCTCCTGTATTCGCTCGCGTATGCGGCAGGTGACACGGTCGCTCTCTATTTGGGAGTCTCCATAGTGGAGTATGCGTATCACATTGTTTTCGGACTTGGCTTTTTCGGCTAGTTTGAAGAAGTCATCGAAATAGCTGATGTCGTTGTTTGGGAGCCAGAAACGCAGCTGGCTCTCAAATAAGACGCGGTAGCATTCTTCTATAGAATCGCGTATGCCGGTAAGGTCTCGTTCCTCTTCTTTTACAAGAAATTCGTCTATAGTTTTCTGTTTTTCGCGGACGAGGACGCTATGCAATTTGGGGAAACGCAAAGTAATACCGCCAACAGTCACTCCGTTGGCAGGGAAGACAATGCATAGCAACGCCAATGCGGCGATAACTATGGCAAAGAATTTAAGTGTTGATGACAGTTTCACTGAACTTCAAGAGACTTGATTTTTTTCTCAAGTTCGTCGACACGTTTGTAAAGCTGGTCAAGATTGCGTTCGTATATGTAGGTCTTACGTTGCTTTACGGCGTCGGTTGCCGGGGTTCCTAGGATAGTGACATTATCCGGGAAATTTCGTGTTACGCCCGACTGTGCAGCGATGGTGACGTTGTTGCCAATCTCCAGATGCCCAACAATGCCGACTTGGCCGGCTATAACGCAGTGCCCGCCAACCTTGCTGGAACCTGCTATGCCGCTTTGCGACGCCATAACAGTACTTTCGCCAACAACAACATTGTGAGCTATCTGGCACAGGTTGTCCAGTTTCACCCCTTTATGAATGATAGTGGAACCCATTGTGGCACGGTCAACGGTGGTGTTGGCACCTATCTCTACATCATCTTCGATAATAACATTACCTATCTGGTCGATTTTCTGATAGGAGCCGTCGGCAGTAGGAGCAAATCCAAATCCATCGGCGCCGACAACGACACCAGAATGCAGAATGCATCGTGCGCCGACCACGATGTTTTGATAGATACGTACGCCGGCAAAAAGAGTGGTGTTGTTTCCAATGATGGTGTTGTCGCCTACGTAGGTTTGTGGATATATTTTGGCGCCGTCACCGATATGGGCGTTTTCGCCAATGAAAGCAAAAGGACCTATATAGCAGTCTTTTCCGATGACTGCAGAGGGTGCTATGTAAGCAAGTTTGTCGACCCCTTTCTTGTCGAGTTGCATCTCGTTGTACTTTTTTAGCAGCATGGCGAAAGAAAGGTATGGGTCGCTGACTCGGATTAGGGTAGCTTTCACAGGGTGTTCTGGAACAAAATCTACGCTGACGATGACAGCAGTGGCAGAGGTGTCGTAGATATAGTTTGTGTATTTGCTGTTTGCTAGGAAAGAGAGACCTCCAGGTTCGCCTTCTTCGATTTTACATAATTTCCATACTTCGGCATTGCCGTCGCCTTCAACTTTTCCGTTTAAAAGTGCGGCAATTTGATTTGTGGTAAATTTCATTATATATAGTTGAATATAAGGTTGTAATGGATAAAATTGGTTTGTGCTTTATTTGATGAGAGTTGAAATGAGTACAACAATCCTTTTTTAATAACGATTCATTTTTAATTAAATTGTATATACCCTTGTAATTTTGTCGCCGTTGTTTCGTCAATAAGGTTAATGAGCAGTAAATCCTGCATGTTTGCTATATGGTGTCCAGAGTTTCGATAGTCCACAATGGCTTTAGCTTGGTAGTAGTCGATGTAGGGGTGTTTTTTTAGTTCTTGAATTGTTGCCTCGTTGATTTTGATTTTTTTGTTTGTGGCGTTCACTGTTATGCGGTCGGATATGCCTGAATAGCATTCCTTGCTAAGGCCATACACTTCGAGCAGTTGGTCTTTGCGCACAAAGCCCCCAAGAAGGTCTCGATAGCGCACTATGCGTTGTGACAAAACGGGCCCTATTCCGTATAGGCTGCGCAGCATAGCTGTATCCGCGCTGTTGATATCTATGACTGCTTTGTTGCTATAGTCTCGCTTGTATTCGTGTGTTTGGTAGGTTTTGCCTGTCTCATAGCGCTGATTGTCGTAGTGTTTTTTGTCGTGGTATGTGTTATACCGTATGTTACGCATGCTGTCGCGTCGTATGCTGTCGGCAATTTTTATTCCTTCTCCGTATTCGTCAACAAGGGCTTGAAGTCTTGAATTGTCGATTGTTTTGGGATTACGCTCTTTGAGAGGCCAGAAGATGAGCGCCAGCAACGCGACGACGAGAACTATGCAGAGTACGCCGTAGCCGCGCCATTGTCCTCGTGTAGGTGAAGGAATGTTCATGACTAGTCTTCTATGGTGAGTGTGCCGCGTTGTTTTTTGATAAGGGGTTGCTTGAAGTCCTCGTCGCTTTCGAACCCGTCGCCATAGGTGATACGCTGACCGTTGACCGACTTGACGATGCTGTCAGAATAGACATGGTGTGCCGCCGAGTTCCAAACAAGGTGTTTCATGTAGGTGGTGTCGCCAGAGCGGTAGTCGACGATGACGATGTTTTTATAGGCTTCGATACGATTGTCAGCATCAAAGGAGACAGCCGAATCGACTTTGATATCGGCTATGCGTTTGTTAAGGCCTTCAAAGATGTGCATATCCACGCCGTTAGGATATACTGTCATTTTTTTGGGCTTTTCGACCATGAATATTGTATCGGTTTCCATGATCATCTGTGTGTTGCCGTTGTTGCTTCGCACCACGCGCACCGATTTCATTGACTGCAGAGGAAAATCCTTTTGTTCGAAGAAGTCTATTTTCTCCATCTCATTGTGGCATGCCGCAATGAGTAGGCATAGGAGAACCGTGCAGGTAAGCTTGATTGTGCCAAGCTTACCTGCACGGATGTTGCGGTTGGAAAGGCCGTTTCTGGCTGTCATTATTCCAGAGCTCCGCAGTTATTTTATTTTCTGGTGCGTACTGTTGTAGTAACTCCTATCCATCCAGGAACTGTGAATGTGTTGCCATCGACAAGGTCGAGTTCGAATGCGTCGGCCTGTTTTGGGAAGTGGGCAGAGTAGGAGCTTATGAGACGGCGTGCTGCTTCGACATTTTCGGGTGAGCCATCCACGCTGATGGATCTGTTGGCTGCGTCGACAGCGGCCCAGTAGGCAGAGCGACCATTGAGACCGTCATTGATGGAGCGTACACTGCTTGCGTAGAGTTGTGAGATCAGGCGGTAAGGCTCGCCTTTGCTTGGCTCCATGTCGGCAGCTCTGTTGTAGGCGGCGCGAGCTTGAGAGTAGCTGTTGACCTCGCTATAGCAGAGTCCCTGAAGGATGTACATGTTGTATTTGTCTTTCTCTTCTGCATTCTTGATGGCTTCATTGATGTACGAGGCTGCTTCGTTGAAGCGTTTTCTCTGGTAGTTCATCTGAGCCATGAGGTATGCCGTCGATGCTGAGGGCTCAAGTTTGTTGAGTTGTTCGGTGGCGGCGAAGAAAAGCTCGGTGTCCATGCATTTTTTCTTGCGAAGGATGGTTGTTATTTTCTTGAGGAGACTGACATCGTCGCGGTTGGCTTCGAATTTTTTGGCGTATATTTTCACCAGTTCTTCGCATGAGGCGAAGGGTGAGAAGCGGTTTTCGATGCTAGCTATAACATTGTATATCTCAGTTTTTTTGCTGCTATCTTGGGTGGCTGCTACCAATCCGTCGAGAGCGTCGCTGGCGATATCATAGTTGTCGACGATAAGTGTGGTGTCGGCGTTGCCGCTGGTGACATATTTGACGGTTGCCGCGAAGTAGCGGTCGATGAATGCTACATCAAGGTTGTTTGCTCCCAGCGACATTGCGGAGGCATAAAGCTGGTAGTATTCTTTTAGCGCAGCGTCACCACGCAGAACCTGCAGGTCGTAGGCTTTGCGTGCCGTAACCTCAGCGGCTTCACCATAATACTGGATACGCATGTCGTAGAGGTTCATAAGTTCGTCGACATATGCTTTGCGCTGTTCAGCATCTTTGGTGGCGTTGAACAGGTTTTTCAGTATTGTGGCGCCATGGATATAAAGGTTCTTCGAGCTGCTGGGGCATGTCTGAAGAGCTATTTTCCAAGGTTCGTAGGCATCCTGATATTGTTTGCTTTTGTAAGCTTCACGATACAGGAAGAGGTTGGTCTTGCATATACTGTCTTCAGCATTTTTGAATTGAGCCATGGCGGGGAGAACCGCAAAGGCCATTACCAAGCTAAGTGCTAGAATCTTCGTTGTTTTCATTTTTTTATAGGGTTAAAACTGTTATTTAAAGTTAAAGTGTTTGAAAGATTTTGGTGATATTCTAAACG
This sequence comes from uncultured Bacteroidales bacterium, assembly GCA_900316965.1. Lineage (GTDB taxonomy): Bacteria > Bacteroidota > Bacteroidia > Bacteroidales > P3 > Colimorpha. Next base: position 94,443 of record ONEY01000003.1, on the reverse strand, counting down.
TCTTGTTTGTTATGCTATTTAAGGTCCTTTTATTATTTTGTAGTTTTAGAAGTATGCAAATTGTGTTGTTAAGATTTTTTCACATTCAAGAGTTTTTTTATGACTAGTTGAATTTGCGTTTCACGAACCAGCTTTCGCAGCTTCCCACGGAGATACCGAAGGTGAATGTGTCGCGGCGAAGCAAGTCTATTGTGCCATAAGAGGTGTATCCAGCTGTGATGTTCAGAACAGAACGGCCTTTGCGCATAGGCATTGATACTCCAAGAGCCACGCCCCATTCATCGAGACGGTATTCGTTGCCATCGGTTAGTTGCAATTTGAGACATCCTTTCTCATAGTGTGTGCCAAGCGAGAAAGTCATGCGGCGCAAATATTTTGCGGCGTTGCGGTCGCCAAGCAGTTGAAATCCCAGAGCTAGGCGCGAGGTGTTGTCGTAACGTATAGGACTTTGACCGAATACTGAGTATGAGGAGTTTTCGGTATATTTCAATCCGTTCCATGGCGCGAGGGTGGCATCGAAAGCCACAAGCCATTTGTCGTTGCGTTGGAAGGCGAGACCAACACCCGTTGTGAAAGGCTGCTCGAGAGTGCTTTCGAACTCGCTGTCGCCGTCGACAGGGAATATGGTGTCGCGCATGTATTCTGATCCCGACTGTGTGACAAAGGTGTATACCAATGCATTGTCGCGAACTGTCATTTTGCGCGATGGTGTCAGGGTGACGCCAGCCATGAAGCGATATTTTTCGCCAATGGGTTGCTCGTATTGCATGCCGAGGTCGAAAACCAGGTTCTTTACATACGTGTCTTTCTGACGACGTGAGTCCATGAAGAAGGTTGTGTCGTTGGCCACAAAGTCATAGGTGACAGCGCGGGTGAGACTGCCGTAGAGGTAGTTGATGTTGAAACCTGCGCGTATTTGAGTTTTTGCGGGGTCGGTGCCACCAAGTATGTTGAAGCCGTGGCCCCAGAAAAAACGGCTAACACCGCCGGTGCCCTCATATATTGTCTTCACTTCACCGCCGGGATTGATGCTGCTGGTGAGTGTTGACTGATAGCTCACTTCGGAGACGGGCATGACACCCAGCGAGGTCTTCCACCATTTTGACAGAGGAAAGGCCACTGTAAGGTAGCCAATGTTGCCGTCGGCATCATACTGGCTGTTGGCGTTGTCGCGTAGGGTTGACATTTCAATATTGAGGCCCATGTCGAAGATAAGTGTCTCGGAAGCCACGGCGCCATACGATGCAGGATTGAAGGGGTTTACCATGTTGGATGCCGAGCGTGAATATACGACACCGCCAAGTGCGGTTGCGGCAGGCATGTTGAATGGCAGGTGGCTGGCGCCTATGCCGTATTGTGAAAAAGGAGAATTGATGCCATTCTGCCCCATTGCCGGCATTGTGGCGATGAGAACGAATAGAAGTATTATCAGATGTCTGCGTTGTCTCATATCAAAAAATCAAACAATATACACTTATAAAAAACAGCTGTATTTGTTGTGTTATAAATTTATTTCCAGTATTTTATCGAGCCCGATGTAGATCACATCAAGCGTTGCAAAGTTCGGAAAAAATAATTGTTTTGCAAAAAAATAAGCGTCTCCGCCTGTTAAAAAAAGTTTAACATCCGGGTAAGTACGCTGATATTCTGTCGCAAAACCTTCTAATTCAAGAGTGGCAGCCTTACATACACCGGCAAGTATGGATTTGCGTGTCGACTCTCCTGCAAGAGGGAATGGGGTTGTGCCTAGACGTTCATTGTCGTCGAGGCTGACAAGAGGGAGTGCCGCGGTGTAGTCGTGCAGAGCTCGAAAGCGCATGTTAAGTCCTGGAAGTATGGCTCCGCCTTTGAAGTGATTGTCGTTGTCGAGGAGGTCGATGGTTATGCAGCTGCCGGCATCGACGATTATTAGAGCTCCTTCGGGTGACAGTATTCGAGCTCCGCATGCAGCTGCTACACGATCCATACCTAGCGTCTGTGGTGTCTCATAGTCGAGAACAATAGGTAGATGTGAACGATAGGTGAGCTGATGAAATCGTCCCATCAAAGACTCAGGTAGCATTTTGTTGAAGTCGGGTTGTGCTCCCACCACCGAAGCAATAGCGGCGTCGACAGCGTAGTCTTTGCATATTGACAGGATGGGGAGTTTTTCGGGGCTTTCGGCGGCAAGGCGGTCGATCACTTTGCCATTGTCCACTATTGCGGCTTTGGCGCGTGTGTTGCCTATGTCGAGAATGAGGTGGGACATAATGTTGCCGGGCAATTTAGTTGTACATATTCATAGCGCGATCCACACCGAGGGTGACAAAGGCTTTGACGGCGTCAACAGCATGATCCAAGGCGGGTTGTAGGGCTATTTCCTCTTCTTTGGTGAAGCGACCTAGCACATAGTCGATTTGGTGACCTTGACCGAAGTTGTTGCCGACACCGATACGCAGGCGGCAGTAGTTGGCGGTATGAAGTGTTTCTTCTATGTTTTTCAGACCATTATGTCCGCCGTTGGAGCCTTGTTTCTTCATCCGTATTTTCCCTATTGGCAGGGCAATGTCATCCACTACGACTAGTAGATTCTCGATAGCGATTTTTTCTTTCTGTAGCCAGTACTGAACGGCTTTGCCGCTAAGGTTGACATATGTGGTAGGACGTATGAGAACCATCGTGCGGCCTTTGAATTTAACTTCAGCTCGGTAGGCATGGCGATCAAGCACATAGGTCGGTTTGTCGCCCTTTTCGGATGAGCACGATTTTAAAAGCGCGTCAAGCGCCATAAAGCCGCTGTTGTGTCGCGTGCCTTCGTATTCGGCTCCGACATTGCCGATGCCGACGATAAGATATTTCATTGCCAAATCTTCCTTCGATTCTTCTTTTTTTGAGAATAGTTTTTTGAAAAACACAATTTAACTCCTTAATCTTTTGTTGTTTCGCCCCGGAGGTGTTTGTATTGACGGTAGTTTTATTCGGCAGAGTTTTTCACCAATGTCATTTCGTCGACAAGGTGTTTGGCACCTGCGAATTTGTCGATAATGAAGAGACAGTAGCGAATGTCGAGGCAGATGTTGCGACAGTAGTCGGGGTCGAAAAGAAGATCGCTCATAGTACCCTCCCAGCAACGGTCAAAGTTGAGGCCAATCAGACGACCGTCGGCGTTCAGGACAGGACTTCCGCTGTTGCCTCCCGTGGTGTGGTTGGTGGCTATAAAGCCAACAGGCATATCTTTGACTGTGTGGTTTTTATATTGGATAATTTGGTCGCCATTCATTTCGGTGATTATAGTGTCGCTTATTGTTGTCGTTGTTCCATATTGACCATAGTCGCGGAAAGCGTATAGCTCTTTGAGTTTGGGCTCGACGACATAGTCGTAGATGTCAGGATTCTCCTTTTCCATAATACCCTGCAATGTGCTGTATGGCTTGTAATAGACGCCGTCGCGTGGGCGGAAGCCTTCTACATGGCCGTAGGCAACGCGCAGAGTCAAGTTGGCGTCGGGGAAGAAATTGACATCAGGTTGCATCTCCATCATACCTTTGACATAGGTGCGCATAAGTCGCTGGATGTCGGCCATAGCGCTGCGGTATGTGGTTATCTTCTGAGCGTCATAGGCACGGGCGTAGGCGTCGGAGTAAAGCTTTAGTGCAGGGTCGCTCTTCAGTTTCTTTGACGACTTAGCGGTGTATTTGTTTAGAAGATCCATGAGTTTCCTCTCGTTGTTGAGGACAGATTTGTCGTAGATGTCGGCGAGTTTTTTCTCTACAGCTGCCTTCGAGGCACTTTTGTCGGCAAGATAGGGAGCGTATCCGGCTTGCCACATGTAAAGATAGGTCTCTATAAAGATTGCGCGGTCGACAACTGTGTGTTGGTCAAAATCTTTGAAATAATTTGTTGTCGCATTTTTCAGCTTGTTGACGGCTGCCACAATGCTGACGTCATCGTCAAGGTTGGCGAGCGAGAGGAACATCTGTGTGCGGTTCATGAAGTCGCTGGCGCGCACAGCCTCTTGGAAATAAACCAGCTCTACTTCGATGGGCGTTATTTTTTTGTAGGCTTCACGGAGTTGCGACAACACATTGTAGTACTGAGGTTTGTCGTTGGCCCATGACTGGTAGCGTTGCTCAAAATCGCGTTTTTTCTCAACACCTTTAAGGCGGTTTATGCCGAGTGTCTCACCCTGCCATTTCTTCCATCCGTTGGCTATGCTGGCCACGCGCGACGCGTATTTCAGTCGCTGGGCGGGGCTCTGGTTCATGGCGTTGTTGTAGTGTTTCAGGCGAATGGTGCGCAGGTTTATACGGATAGGGTTCTCGATGTTGGCTTGCAACTCCACAGCGTCGCTAGTCACATAGCGTTGTGTGGTGCCAGGATATCCGAACACAAAGGTGAAGTCGCCCTCCTTGATGCCGTCCAGCGATATTTCGAGGAATTTCAGCGGCTTGTAGGGCTTGTTGTTGGGTGAGTAGTTGGCGGGCTTGTTGTCCTTGTCGGCATAAACTCTGAACATAGAGAAGTCGCCCGTGTGTCGTGGCCACATCCAGTTGTCGGTGTCGCCTCCAAATTTGCCAATGTTTGAAGGTGGCGCTCCCACCAGACGTACGTCCGTGAAGACTTCGTTCACATACATAAAATACTGGTTGCCATAGTAGAACGGTTTGATGATAGCTTTGTAGTGAGTGCCTTTCACAGCGTTTGAGGTGATTTTCGCAATATTGCGCTCAATGATGGCGTTGCGTTCACTTTCGGTGGCGTCAGGGCTTATGCCTTCCAAAACCTGTGTGGTGACATCTTCCATGCGCACCAGCCGTGTGGCGGTAAGTCCTGGACAGGGCAGCTCCTCGCTGCGGCTCATGGCCCAAAAACCATTGGTAAGATAGTCGTGCTCAACGGTGCTATGCGATGTTATGTAGCTGTATCCGCAGTGGTGGTTGGTGAGGAAAAGACCCTCGTCGCTCACATATTCGCCGGTGCAACCTTGGTTAAATAGCAGTATGGCGTCTTTGAGACACGCGTTGTTGATGTCATAAATATCTTTGGCGGTTATGCGCATACCGGCCTTTTGCATGTCCGCCTCGTTGCGGCCAAGGAGCATGGGAATCCACATACCTTCATCAGCTAATGCGCTGAAAAATAATGCTGTCATAGTCAACAGCAAGAATATTTTCTTCATAGTTAACGATGTTTTATTTTTTTGCAAAAGTACAAAAAAAAATGAATATACATCCCTTTGCCCCCTCCCTACGGAGACATACACTCCATTGCAGCCGCAATCACACCGGTTCCATCTGACTTTTTCCCTTCTCTGTTATTACATTTTTACATAACCTTTTTCCCCCTCCTTTCGACCCATTTTTAGCGAACTCATAGCGAACTCATAGCGGACTCATGACCCTCCTTTCCCCCACCTCTGTCACCCGTCAAAAAATACTTCCTCCTCCTGTTTTTCGTTTTCTGTCGTTTCAAACAATAATTTCCGTTTTTTGGTGTTATCCATAAACTCCATATCCATGCAATAGAATATTTCATGTCGCTGATAATCGATTATCCTTGGTATTTCATAATCTTCTGCCTCCTTTTGGGCGCTACCTATGCTCTTGCGCTCTATTTCGTACGTCGGGGCAAGAGGGGTGCTCAGCCATTCTCACAGCGTGTAACAATAGTTCTCGCGCTTCTTCGCGCTTTATCCGTGGCCGCCATAGCTTTCCTCCTGCTCTCTCCTTTGGTCAAACGGGAAACCAGTTCCCGTGAAAAGCCCATCGTCGTCATCGCCGAGGACAAAAGCATGTCTCTCAACTATTGTCCTGACTCGGCATATTACAATGGAGATTTTTTGTCGCAGATGGACGCCCTTGAAAAGGATCTTTCCGCCGACTTTGATGTCCGCCGCTACACTTTCGGCCCTGATGTCGTCGCCAAAGACAATGATGCCCGCACCGCCTTCGAGGCCCCCTCGACCGATATTTCAAAACTGCTCGAGGATCTCTCCGAGCTATACTTCCATCGCAATATGGGCGCCATGATTGTGGCCACCGACGGCATATACAACTGCGGCGGCAATCCCGTCACCGCCGCTCACAATCTCACATTTCCTGTATTCACTATCGCCATGGGCGACACTACCCAGTATGCCGACGCATCTATCGCTAATGTCCGTTTCAACCGAATAGCTTATCTCGGCAACAGTTTTCCCCTCGAGATTACCGTCAACGCCATGCGCCTTAAAGGCAAACAAACCACCATGTCTGTGTCGTGCGAAGGCCGCAAACTTTTCTCAAAAACCATCGTAATTGACCAAGACCATTTCACCGTCAGCGAGAACGTCACGCTCACCGCGGAGCGTGAGGGAGTGCACAGCTATCTTGTCGAGATTTCGGCCATCGATGGTGAGAAAACCGTGAGAAACAACCGGCGTACCATCCCTGTTGAAGTCATCGACGGCCATCAAAAGGTGGCCATAATCGCCGCGGCGCCCCACCCCGACGTGGCTGCGTTGCGTGCATCGTTGGAGAAAAACCAGAATTACGAGGTCGAAACCATGTTGGCATCCGACTTCAAGGGCAAAGTTGACGACTACAGCCTCTTGATACTCCATCAGTTGCCCTCCAAAGTCGCTGAGGCGGGCATCGACGTCGCCGGCATGCTCAAGAGCGGCGTCCCGGCGCTCTTTGTGCTCGGCGGCCAAAGCGATCTGTCGCGTCTCAACGCTTTGCATGTCGGCATGGAGATCTTTTCCCGTATCGACCGCCAGAATGAGGCGTTGGCAATGCCCAACAAAGGCTTTTCTTTCTTTGCCGTCGACGACGACATGCTTCAACGCATTTCCAATTTCCCTCCATTGGCATCGCCTTTCGGCGAATACAAGTTGGCGGGTAACGCGCAGATACTCTTCAACGCCAAAATCGGGTCAGTCAATTCCGGAATGCCTTTGATTGCAATGACACAGATGCAAGACCGCCGCTATTCCTTTGTGGCTGGCGAAGGCTTGTGGCGCTGGCGATTGGCTGATTGGCAGCAGAACAACAGTCATGCGGATTTTGATGAGTTGATAAACAAAATTGTAACCTTCACTGCATTGAAGGTTAGCAAAGAGCGTTTGCATGTAGAGGCAAAGCGTCTTTTTGCCCAAAACGAGGCTGTTGTCATGGAAGCGCAGATATACAATGATAACTATGAACCTGTGAACACACCCGAAGTGGAATTGTCTGTCAGTGGAGCGGAAGGTGAATCGAGACGTTTCAGTTTTAACCGTAGTGGTAACGGCTACACTCTTAACATAGGTGTTCTTAACCCTGGCACATATCGTTACACAGCAACATCTCGTTTCAACGGCGAGAATCTTGCCACAAGTGGCAGTTTTGTTGTCGAGGAGCAGAACCTAGAGGCAATGAACACAGTGGCTGACCACGCTATGCTAAACACTCTGGCAACAACCACCGGAGGCTCTATGGTTGAGGCTCACGATTGCGAAACATTGGCTGATATGTTACGGAATCGCAGTGATTTGAAGACCATTTTGCACAGCGAGACACGCTATAGTAATATGCTTAATCTGCCGCTGATTTTTATAATGATAATTGTTCTACTCACGGCAGAATGGGTCATTAGAAAATACAATGGAGAGGTGTAACAATAAATATGGTTGAAGAAAAGAGACACAAGATAGTATTACCACTGCTAAAGTCCAGATTTGTCAAGGATGGTGTTGCCCTTATATCCGGCAATGTTTGGGCACAGGGCATAGCCTTTCTGGCATACATTCTTCTTGCCAGGCTTTTCTCACCCGATGACTTCGGTGTCTATAATATCTTCTTCTCCTATGTCGAGGTGCTTATCATTGTCAGCACGTGCAAATATGAATTAGGCACTGTCATAGCCGAAAACGACGACGAGGCCGCCACCGTGAGTCGCCTTGCGTTGCGTATAAACGCTCTGGTTTCGCTCGTGCTGCTCATTGCCATAACAGCGATTGTAATGATAAATTATTACCGAGATCCCCTCGGCGGCACAATGTCGCACTATGTCATCTTCCTGCTGCTGGCGCCGATGGTATACTTCTGCGGCACATCGAGAGTATATGCGTCGCTCTTCAACCGTCAGCGCCAATTCGGGCACATAGCGTTGTCAGAAGTGGTAGGGTCGTCGACAGGCGTGGTGTTCAAGATCCTGTTCGGACTCCCCAAGCTGGCGGCCACCGCGTGGCACACGCTGGGACTTCCGCTGGGCACCGTGCTGGGCAAGGCAGCCTCAAACATCAACTACCTTGCAGCCCTGCGCAAGCTGCGGATGCCAACCACCAGCAGTCGTGAGGCCATGCGCAACGCAGCGCGCAAGTTCAGGAACTTCCCGCTGTTCACAATGCCCAAGGACCTGGTCAACAGCCTCTCGTTCAACCTTCCGCTGCTGTGGCTGGCACTCTATTTCGACAAAGCCGAGGTGGGTTTGTATGCATTGGCCTTGACTTTCACTTTCAGACCCGTGAACATCATCAATAATGCCATCGAGAGGCTCATGTATGTGCGTGTTGCCGAGAAGGTCCGCGAGCGTCGCCCCATCGGTCGCGACATCATGCGGCTGACAATATGGCTCAATGCGGTAGCGCTGCCGCTCTTTGTGGTCGCGTTCCTGTTTGGCGATGAGATATTCGGGTTCCTTTTCGGGTCGCGGTGGCACAGCTGCGGCTACTATCTGAGATGCCTGCTGCCGTGGGTGTATGTGACGCTGACCTCGTCGTCGCTGATGTTCCTTGCCAACGTTTTCGGGCGCCAACGTGGCGAGTTCGTGTTCCACATCGTGCAGTTTGTGCTTCGCGTCGCAGCAGTAATCGTCGGCATCGTTCTGCTCGATTTCCGTGTTGGCATTCTTCTTTTCGCCATAGCTGGCGCGCTGGTCTCCATCGCCCTGATGTTCTGGTATCTGCGTATGGCCTTGCGCTATGACACCTCTGTCGCCTGACGGTACAGGAATTCAGATGAAGATGTAGCGCAGCACGAAGAGGATGGCGAGGATGACGAGAGTCTTGTTGAGTTCCTTCCAATGTCCGCTAACCAGATGGGTGATGACGTAGGCGATGACGCCGAGCAGTATGCCGTCGCTGATGCTGTAGGCCAGAGGCATCATGACGATGGTGATGAAGGCCGGAATGCTGCGCGCATAGTCGTCCCAGTGGATCACGCTGATGTTGTGCATCATCATGACGCCCACCATCACCAGTGCCGGAGCTGTAGCGGCACCAGGGATAGCCAGGAAGATGGGGCTGAAGAAGAGAGCAAGCGCAAAGCAGGCGGCGATGGAGAAGGCGGTGAGACCTGTGCGGCCGCCGACGCCGACGCCCGAGGCGCTCTCGACATAGGTGGTTGTCGTGGAGGTTCCCAGGCAGGCTCCTGCTATCGTGGCGACGGAGTCGGCCATAAACATCTTGTCGAGATCCTCGATCTGCTCCTTGTCGCCCATTTCGGTTCCTTGGCAGACGCCTATCAGCGTACCCATCGTGTCGAACATATCGATGAAGAGGAAGGTGACCACTACCACCAGCATGTCCCAGCTCAGGATCTGCGACCACTGGAACTTGCAGAAGATGGGGGCGATGCTGTCGGGGAGGGAGAGGAGCATGACGTTGCCGGCATCGCTACGCATCATTTGTGTGACGGCCAAGCCGGTTGAGGGGTCTTTGACGACGAGCCCCAGGAGAGCGGTGAGCAGGATGCCCCACAGTATGCCGCCCCTGACCTTGAGCATCACGAGACCACCGGTGATGAAGATGCCGATGAAACCCACAAGCGCTTTGCCTTCGGTGATATTGCCCAGAGAGACGAGTGTGGAGCCGTTGTCGACGATGATGCCCGCGTTCTGGAGTCCGATGAAGGCGATGAAGAGCCCTATGCCGGCGCCGATGGCCTTCTTGAGCGTGCCGGGGATGGCGTTGACGAGCCATGTGCGGAGCTTGGTGACGGTAAGGATGACGAAGATGATGCCCTCGAGGAAGACGGCAGTCAGCGCAAACTGCCAGCTGTAGCCCATGCCCAGGCAGACGGTGAAGACGAAGAAGGCGTTGAGGCCCATGCCGGGGGCGAGACCGAAAGGTTTCTTGGCGTAGAGAGCCATCACCAGAGTGCCGACGATGGCAGCGAGTGCGGTGGCCGTAAAGACAGAACCGCGGGGCATTCCCTCCAGGTTGGCGAAGATGTTGGGGTTGACGGCCAGGATGTAGGCCATGGTGAGGAAGGTGGTGACACCAGCCATGATTTCGGTGCGTACGCTATGTTTCGCTGGGTCGAAGCCGAAGAGTTTTTGCAGCATGGGATCGGGGTTATGATGTGCTACTTTTGTTCGTTGGCATCAGCAGATGGTGCTGTTCTTTGCGACTGCAAAGATAAATGTTTTTTCGCAATTGACACCTGGTGCAAAAAGATTGTGCGAGAATTGACGATGTTGGGTTGAGGGCGCATCTCGGGAAGACGTTCGTTTTTATGGCCTGTTTTCATTGTTTTGGGTTTTCTTTTTCGATTTTGGATTGGAGCATTTTGGGGTGAGGGTTCGCTGTAAGTCCGCTGTGAGTCCGATAGGGATCCGATGTGAAGGGGTGGAGGTGTGAAGGCTCTGCGTGTGGAGCTGTTCTTATTTAACTCATTGGGTTTCATTATGTCAAAGTACTCTCTTTTGTCTCGCGAAGACAGTGCAAAAGTACGACCGCGGCATTGCGGTCTACGAATGGAAACGAAAATTTTTTCATTCTTTCTGCAAAACACTAATTGCCATTTAATTAGCCATTATACTTTTCGATGTGGGACAGTTCACTGTCCCAAGAGTACTCCAAACCAGTGTCTTTTTCTAATTTTGACTAATGGTTTAATGTTCTGTCTCTGAAGCGGTTGTCAGGTGTTTTTTGTTGGTGATATTGACTTTTTTCCTGACATCGTTGACAGCGTTCCTGAAAAGGTTGACAACCGTATATTATTATAACTGTAAAGATACGGAAATAATTACAAGCTCACGGGCGCAAGCGTCGTTGAGGGGAAGGAAGGCTATTGGGCTTGGGAACCGGGGGTTGTGGTGCTGTCGGAGGGTGCTTTGGAGCCGGGGTCGGAATGGTGCGAGGATGGGTCGGACTGCTGTGAGGCCTCCTTTTTCTTTCTCCTTTTGTAACCGGGGCCCTTGAAAGAGAAGACAATCTTGAGTGAACGCAAGAAATAGTGCGGAACATCTTGTGCTTTCAACTCTTTGATTTCGCGACGGATATCACCAATGCTTTCTCCGCGAAGGATGCGGAAAAGTATCAGCAGTATAGTCAGTATGATGATTGCAGAAATCAGCATTTTAAAAAAAAAAGTATATTTGCAATAACAATTCCAACTATCAATCCGTAGCCGTTTCTCTTTTTTTTATTAAAATACAGTTAATTAATCCAATTTAATATTTTTCTCTTTATGAGAAGAACCATATCGCTTTTAACATGTTTTTGTATTGCAATAATCAATGGCAGTGCATTAGCTCAGTCAGTTACAACTTTAAATGCGCCTGTAGGTATTGGAACGTCTACACCGAATTCAGACTTGCATATTCATAACACCGAAATACATGAATATGGGTCGGGATTTGAACCTGATGGTCTGAGAACAGGTAACGACAACGGCTATTATATAACATCATTCCACATGACTAATCCACATTCTGGTGGAACATATACTGACGGATTTATGATCAAACAGACAAGTGGATTGGTTACGCTGCAACAGAACGAGAGCAAGTTTTTAAATATATTTGCTTGCAATGGCAGGGGCATTGTTGTCGATAGTACAGGACGAATTGGTATTTGTGGTGCACCGTACCGGGATATGCGCTTAAGGTGGACAGCAATATATATGCCAAACAGAACATTATGGTTGGTAATGATGTCACGGCAATCCATGATATAACCGCCAACCATGCAGTCAACACCATGAATGCTAATGTCAATGGAACATTGACTGTTAACGGGAATAGCTATCTGGGCTCTGGATTCGTATGCACCTATGACGGGCATGTTCGAACACGCGAAGTTCGGGTAACCCAAACTGGTTGGAGTGATTTTGTTTTTTCTGAAGATTATAAGCTAATGCCCCTTTCTCAATTGGAAAAATATATCAAAAACTATCGTCATCTTCCAGAAATTCCGACTGAGAGTGAGGTGAAACGCGACGGAGTTAGTATCAGTGAAATGAATATCATGATGCTTCAGAAAATAGAGGAGCTAACACTCTACATAATTGACCTGCAAAAACAAATCAACGAACTCAAATGTCAACAAAAATAGACGATTATGAAAACAAGAAATCTATTTATAATGGCAGCATTTTTGTTGCTAACATCATGTGACAAACTGTATTATGCAGACCGTCCTCCAAAAAAATGGAACAATCAGTACGTTGATCCATATTATATTTTTGAACATCGCCACACTTTAGCTTGGGGCGACACTGTCATGATCTGGGGTTGGCTGGATCAAGAAGCAGGGTTCGATGATGATTTTATAAATATCAAAGATGACTCTTCTTTTGTTTGGGATGGTCGCCAAAAGTCACTCAGTCACTTCGCACAGATTTTAAGATATGTTGGCGATGGTGTTTTAATTGAAATACCCGATGATAGGCCTTGCAAAGTGTATGCAACCACAATATTTCATCATAATGCTGGCGATTGCCAATGCGATTGGTCCTATGGTTTTAGACCATTAAGAGAAGAAGACATTATATTTGAACCAATAAACTCTAACAACGATGAAAAGTAGGAAATACATAATACTAGTCTTTGCACTATTGGTTGTACCTGCCGAAATGACAGCACAGAATAGAATTGACAAAAACCAAGCTGTGACTGTATCTACTAATTTTCTAAGAAGCATTGGTTTATCTACTGGACAATTGTTGGATATTGAGGAGGATTATTTAAACGACACACTCTGCCTTTATTGTGTTCATTACAGCAATGGATATTGGACGATTATTTCTGCGTCAGAATATGAACCTCCAATACTTGCATATGGGAATGGTACAGATATGACACTGCAATACAGTGACAATCTTGGTTTTCAATGCTTTAATAAGGAAATATAAAAGAAACATTTTGGATGCGGACATCTCCGTTTCAAGAGGTCTTATGCCTGCAGATTCAACTACACTAAGAGATATCGAAGAACGATGGCAAAAGCTTCTTTACAATGCCAAAGGCATTAATTCTGTAGAAATAAAATACAACCCTGGGGCCTCTTTATTAAACATCCCAGGACGTGGCGTAGTTAAATGGGGGCAGACTATTAACAATTCTGGAGGATGCTCTCCACTATTTCGGAGACAGTCATTTGATTGCTGATTGCAGCCGGCGCTATTTGCCCTTGATAGTGACGCAATTCGAGAGTAGAGAGAAATCTTACACTCTGCCGAGATGAAGGAACGTAGACATGGACAACTCTGCTGTGATTTTTCCTTGCGTCTTTTTAGTCATTTGACGATAACAAATTCTTTCTCTCCCCGCATACCAGCGGTCTGGATTTTTGGGAGTATTACAATAATGCATACCCTCAAATTCCAGTCTGCCTATTGGTTATTAGATCGAAAAAACAGATTTTGGGGAATATTAATTGTTATTTAGAGGTGTTGTTAATCTCCTCTAAGACAGTTTCGGACTCTTGCTCTTTTGGGTTCTTATGTCTGCGTTTATAGAAGGGCCCTTTGAATGTGAACACTATTTTTAGCGATTTGAAAAAAAAGTGTGGCACATCTTGTGCTTTCAATTCTTTGATTTCGCGATGTATATCACGTACACTTTCGCCTCTTAGTATGCGAAAAAGTACCAACAAAAAAGATAATATGATAAGTGCAGAGATAAGCATTTGTGCTTTCGTTAACGATGAATTGCCTTTGATATTGCATTATCCAGTCAAAATTTAAATAAAAATCCGTCCCAAAAATATAAAATACTATGCTTTATTTCTGCTACTATAAAAATATTGATATTGTAATATGGTGTAAATTAATGGTATAAATTTTATTTTTTTATTTTTTTTTGATTTTTTTTTGGTGGTTTAAAAAATGGTTGTATTTTTGCAAAGTGATATCAAAATAATATCATAGTGAATTTTCTAAATTGCAAACAATAAAACAATTAATTAGAATAATATGGAAACAAAAGAATTTGAAAAAAAACTTGCATTGAAGAATAATGGTTTTCTTCATCTGTTTTTGAACCTCGCTTTGTTGGTGGGTTCGATTTTGTTGGTTATTGTATTGTCGTCAATAGAAGGTATGATTGACGCAAACGGAGAGCCCACAGCATTGGTGCTGTTGCCAATATTGAGTGGTATCATACTGTGCTTTGTGTATATCCTGCACACTGTTGGCTTTATGATTATACAGCCCAATCAGTCGCGTGTTCTCACATTCTTTGGACGTTATAGTGGCACTGTGCGTCAGAACGGTTTCTTCTGGATTAATCCTTTTTATGGCAAGCGTCGCATTTCGTTGCGTGCTCGCAATATGGATGTGCCTCCTATCAAGGTTAACGACCGCAATGGTAATCCTATCATGATTGGATTGGTTTTGGTGTGGAAAATCGCTGACACATACAAGGCAGTGTTTGATATTGACGTTGAGACGTTGTCTTCAAATGCCCAGCATGCCGAACAGAACCAGCAGGCTCAGCAGACGTTGAAGGGTTATGACAGTTTCGTTCACGTTCAGAGTGACGCTGCCCTTCGCAAGGTTGCAGGTCATTATGCTTATGATAACATGGATCATAATAATAAGGACATTACACTTCGTAGCGGCGCTGAGGAGATCAACAACGAGCTTGAACGAGAGTTGCGTTCACGTTTGGCGATAGCAGGTATAGAGGTGATAGAGGCCCGTATCAACTATTTGGCTTACGCTGCCGAAATCGCCAGCGTCATGCTGCGCCGCCAGCAAGCCGATGCTATCATCTCGGCACGTGAAAAAATTGTAGAGGGTGCTGTCTCTATGGTTGAGTTGGCATTGAACAAACTGAGCGAGCGTGAAGTTGTTCAATTAGACGAAGAGAAGAAAGCCACTATGGTTAGCAATCTCCTTGTTGTCCTTTGCGCTGATGAAAGTGCCAGTCCTGTAATCAATACGGGGAGTATTTATTAAATAAACCTTAACATTAACCCTAACTTTAACTTCAGATACAATGGGAGCTCGTAACTTCAGAGATTATAGCGTTTGGAAAGAAGCTGTGGATTTGGCGACACACATTTACCAGATAACGAGCGAAATGCCGTGGTTTGAGAAAAAGGGATTGTGCGACCAAATGCAAAGGTCTGTTGTTTCTATCAGCTCCAATATTGCGGAATGTGCAGGAAGAATCTCCGATGGAGAATTCGCTCACTTCCTAAGTATCGCATTAGGTTCTGCGTTTGAGACAGAAACACAACTGCTGATATCAAAAAATGTTGGATATATATCTGAAGAGCAGTATTGCGACATCCGGACAAAACTTGCATCTATAGAAAAACAACTAAATGGTTTGATTCTAACCATACGCTGTAGTTCTAACTGAAGTTAACGTTAATGTTAAAGTCAAAGTTAAGGATATGAAAAAATCTTTTGCACTTCGGGTAGAAAGCGACGTCTATGACGCTATCGAGCGTTGGGCTGCGGACGAGTTCCGCAGCACCAACGGTCAGATAGAGTGGATATTGTCCGAGGCGCTGAAGAAAGCCAAGCGCTACCCGAAACGTAAAACCGAAGACGTTGAGCAGAAAAAGGAGGGTTGAAAATGAAAAATAAGATATTGACTATGGTCTTTGGTGCTTTGTCTCTGCTGAACTTCCTTGTCGGAGGATTGTTGGGATTTATCCTAATAAAGGGCGAGGACCTAAAGATATTTAACTTTATTTTTTGGCTTTGTCTTGGGTTGGCTTTGTTCTGCCTGCTATGCAGTTGGATAGAATTGCGTTGTACCAAGGCAGGGAAAAAATATTACATACTGAGATTGAAGAATTGGCATATTGTCAAGGAGCAGCGCCAATATAAAAGTGGTGACGGCTGGCACTTAACTATTGAGATAGGATGGTCCAGTTGGGTACTTTCGTTGATAGTGCCGATGTTTGCCCTTGGGACAATATGGCCCGACACATTCTGGGATTTTTCGTTAAAAGTATATATAAAGTTTCTTGGAATAATTATAGCGTTGTTTGGATTTATAATGGGGATTGTAAGATACAGACGACAGAAAGGAGAAAGCGTATGACAATAGAAGCAAAGAAAACATTTGCGCTGATTGGATGCGCAATGGCAGCGATGGTTGTCGTTGCCGGTAACATACTGATGGCGTTGCAGATAAAAAATCAGGGTGCGGGATTCTATGTGGGTTATCTGTGCTATTCGCTTGCCATTCTTGCTGGAGGAGTGTTCATCACATGGTTGCCGAACATAAAAAACATGAATTGGGGTTTCAAAATGGTTGAAGGCCGTCTGAAATGGGTTAAAGATGAGCGTGTCGCCGACTCAAACCGCACTCGCCTAGTGTGGATGTCCCTATTCACTTTTTTCTTTGAGTTATACGGCCTTTTCGACTACTGTTCTGACCTTTGGCAGAAGCCTTGGATAGAAACACTTGCGCTTCTGTTAGCCATACTTATCGTTATTGTTTTGGTTTCTTGGTGTGTTACGATGATTGTGGAAGAATTCAGAGAAAACAAGAAAAAAAATGGGGAGTTGTAATATTTCATGGCAATGAATCGTTTATTATTTTAAATAAAGACAAATCAATTTTATGGAAGAGATCTTACGTGTGGAGGCGCTGAGCAAGACCTTCACACTTTCGAAAAAGCAACAAAAAATAGAGCGCACTACCGACAAAAAGAAGGTAGCTGTCGACTCGCTAAGTTTTACCGCCAATCGTGGCGAAATCTTTGGCTTGCTTGGCCCCAATGGTGCTGGCAAGACTACCACATTACGCATGCTTTCTACATTGATACGTCCCGACAACGGAGATGCATGGCTTGATGGTTGCAGTGTGGTGACTGACCCTGAAGGTGTCCGTGCTAAGATAGGCTTTCTCACCAGCGAGTTGAAACTAGAGGATTTCTTTACCCCCAACTATCTGTTTACTTTCTTCAGCCAATTGCACAGTGTGCCTGAAGATGTGATGAAGCAGCGCAAAGAGCAGATGTTTGCCCGTTTCGGAATAGATAAATTTGCCGAAGTGAAGGTTGCCAATCTCTCAACAGGTATGAAGCAGAAGCTGTCTCTGGTTATATCACTTGTTCATGACCCTGAGATTATTATCTTCGACGAGCCTACTAATGGTCTTGATGTGCTTACAGCACGCACTGTTACCGACTACCTTCAGGAGCTTCGTGACCAGGGGAAGACGATAATCCTGTCAACGCATATTTTCAGCCTTGTGGAGCGTCTCTGTGACCGTGTGGGAATCATTATCGACGGCAAGATGTGCGTTTGCGGCTCCCTCGACGAGGTCCGCGACGGGATGACAATAGAAGACCGTTTCTTCGAAATTTATAAACAACAGAAAGGAGGGGAGGAATAATTATGAATAACTTCAACGCTCAGCCTTCCGAAGGCGCACCGGTATCCCAGCAGTCCAAGCGTAAGGGCAACACAATGACAATTATCAAAAAAGAGTTTGCCCGTTTCTTTGGCGACCGCTCTTTGTTCTTCACTTCGGTCATCATGCCAGGTTTGCTCATATATTTTATTTATAGTCTTATGGGCGATGGTATTGGCAAAATGATAGAGGAAGGTGCCAACGATGTCGTCTCTGTCTCTGTCGAGAACATGCCCTCGAGCCTTGCTCCGATTATGACCAGTGTAGATACTAATATTACTTTCGTCAATACTAGCTTTGGTCAACCCGACATTGACCTTATCGAGGACAAAGACCTTAATGTTGTCTTGATGCGTTTCCCCGCCAATTTCGACAGCCTTGTAGCTTCTTATGAGCCAGCGTCAGGGGTGCCAGCACAAAATGTGGAAATCTATTATAACAGTGCAAATAATGCGTCATCACGAGTATACACCGAACTCACAGCGGTCCTTACCTCATACGAAGACCACATGAGCAACAAGTTCGACATAAACCGTGCTGATAGCGAGGATCAGAAGTTCGACCAAGCTACTATGGATGACAAAGGAGCCATGATATGGAGCAAACTGTTGCCAATGCTGATTATTATGATGCTTTTCAGTGGCACTATGGCTATTGCTCCTAGCGCCATAGCTGGTGAAAAGGAACGTGGCACCATAGCAACATTACTTGTTACTCCTATGCGTCGCAACGAGTTGGCTCTTGGTAAGGTGGTGTCGCTTAGCTGTATGGCCCTCTTAAGTGGTATCTCCAGTTTCTTGGGTATTGCGCTTTCGCTGCCCAAAATGATGGGAGGATCAGAGGATGTGGAAATACCTTTCAACTATGCTTTTGAGGATTATGCCGCTCTGCTTCTCATCATCCTCTCCGCCGTGCTTATTATGGCCAGCGCCGTTAGTGTCCTCTCAGCCTTTGCCAAAGATGTAAAGAATGCCGGAACTATGATAACACCTTTCATGTTGGTCATTGTCTTTGCCGGACTTATGCCTATGTTCCAGAGTGATGTTCCACAAAACGTTGCGGTTTATGCCATTCCTTTTTACAACAGTATAGAGACGTTGACCGCGGTGTTTGGACACGATCTGAGTTGGACGACAGTCATAGTAACCCTAGTTTCCAACATTGTTTATGCCGGATTGGCCGTGTGGGGATTGTCGCGGATGTTCAATAGTGAGAAAATAATGTTCGGAAAATGAAACATTTAATTGTTTGATTCGTATGAAAAAGGTGTGCAGGAATAATGCCTGTGCACCTTTTTTCGTATATTTGCATCCATATTTCAATCTCTTGAATGTGCACCCTGTATCAATTATTGCATTATAATTCATTATTAATCCATATTATATGAAACATTTAAACAATACGAAATTCTCAAATTTCCGCATGGGATTGATAGCTGTGATTTGTGGCTTGTTGCTGCTGACATCATGCTCAAAGTCTCCCGAATTGGCTAATTACATTCCCGATAACGCAGTTGGCGTTATTGATGTCAATCTTGCCAATCTATTGAAAAAAGCCGATGTGCAGAATATAGACAATATAGCTTTTGTCAAGATGGCGCGTCAAGAGTTGCGCAAAGAAGACCCACGTGTTTCAGAAATGGTCGACAGGCTCATCAAGGACCCCAAGTCGACAGGCATTAATCTAAATAGCGACATGCTGTTTTTCATTGATGAGAATCAGCGTATGGCTATTCTTGCCGAGGTGCTGAAGGAGTCGAGATTAGAGTCGTTCCTTGAGGAGTGCGCTCAACTCAGTAAAGTCAAAATGAGAGTAGACAAATACGATGGTTACAAGATGGCGGATATGGAGGACTTCTATGTGGCATACAACAAGGAGGTCGCCATCATGATTTTTGACAACCGTTCTGTGCCTTACATCAACACGGCTATGAATCTTTCTAAAGGAGCGAGCCTTGCCTCAAACAAAAATTTCAAAGCCTACTGGAAAGACCGTAAGGATGCCAGTTTATGGATGAATTTTGGTTCATTGATGCGTCTTGCCGATGGATTTGATGACATTTCTGAAGTTCTCACCGCCAGCGGAATGACAAAGAGTAACATAGAAGAGTTGAAGAAAGGCAGTTTCTCTTGCAATCTTGATTTCGACAAAGGCGCAATCCGTTTCTCTGTCGAAACCCAAGGTATAGACACCAAGCTCATGAATGAGTACAAGCAGGATTTCAATTCCGACTTGGTCAAATATATGCCAGAAAAGAGTTATCTCGCTTTCTCGTACTCCCTTAAACTCAACGCTCTTGTCGACGCTTTGGCTAACAATCGCGACGCAGGCATTGATGTTGACGAAGATGTTGTCGCCGGCATGAGTGTCCGTCAGATTATGAATTCACTTGGTGGCAGCTTTGTGGCAAGCCTGTTCGATTTTGTCGACAACGACCAGTCAGGCATCATGCCGCTTTTCGCCCTAGCTTGTGATGTCCGCGATGCATCCTTGTGGCGTCAGTTGCTAGCCGAAGCAAAAGCAGAGAAGAGAGGCGACATATATCAGATTCCTATTGACGGAATTGGTCTCAATCTTTATGTAACCATCAAC
Organism: uncultured Bacteroidales bacterium; assembly: GCA_900316965.1. GTDB lineage: Bacteria > Bacteroidota > Bacteroidia > Bacteroidales > P3 > Colimorpha. Next base: position 74,304 of record ONEY01000003.1, on the reverse strand, counting down.
GACAAGGCCATTATGCTCACCAACAGTGCCGCCAATGCTCAGAAATTCGTCGATGGCGGATATTCTAAATCCATGGATGGTATCGCCTCCAAGGTTAAGAAAGGCCAGTATTTTTATGCAGACTTGAATCTGTCGCACTATCCGGTCAACGTTACAAGTCTTATTCCGGACAATGTCTCGACACTTCTAATCCATTGGCTTGACTACACCGAGGCCATAGTTGATAGCAAATATAAGTCAGAATGGAGCATCTATTTAGCTGACAAGACGGAGAACAGCCTTCTCGCCTTGCTCCATTTTGTCGACAACAATTTTATGCTCCTCACCGATTTGGCTGAAGATCTCAACGACGCGTTAGGTAACAACGACAGCTATTATACAGACACTACTGAAGTGGGGTACGTTGATGAAGATATGGTTGACACAGTGGAAGTTGAAGAATACTATGCTTATTGAACTTCATGATTTGAAGCCCCGCTATATGTCGGAATCGGAAATCTCTGGTTCCGACATATATTTGCAATCCTCTGTCCTCTTCGAGCAGGGCAGAAGTTATATGGTATGCGCCAAGTCTGGGCACGGCAAGTCGTCCTTGCTCAATTTTATATATGGTTCCAATACGCAATATGATGGGACGATCGATTTCATAGGACTTGAATCGTACTTAGATAGTACCTACATGCGAACCTCGGTGTTGAGCTACTTGTTTCAAGACTTGTGTCTTTTCTCCGAATTGACGGCGATGGAGAATGTTCAGTTGAAAAATAATCTCACTCATTTCAAGACCGATGTAGAGATAGGGGATATGCTCGATGCCATTCTGCCTGCCGACAAGAAAAAACAACCTGTCGCCACACTCTCCCTTGGCCAGCGTCAGCGTGTTGCCGCTGTTCGCGCTTTATGTCAACCTTTTAAATTCATTCTCCTCGACGAACCTTTCAGTCATCTTGACAACGACAACGCCGCCGCGGTTGCCAAGATGGTTTCGGAGGAAGTTCGACGTCAGGGCGCGGGAATGATAGTCACCGCCTTAGATCCGATCGACTTCTTCGCTTTCGATAAGGTGATGACATTGTAAGCATTATTTTTATTTCGCAAATCCTGTTTTCCAATGCTCTATAAACTTCAACGCAAGACGCTCATACCTTCTCAGATAGTTGGATATGCCCTTACCCTGCTGGTGGGTATGTCGGTGGTGATGCTGGCAGTACAAGCTTTTGTAGACCTCAAGCCATTGCTTACTCAGCAAACTGATGTCTTTAAAGCTCATACTGTCACTGTGTCGAAAAATGTCACCCTTTTCAAGACGGCAAACAAAGAAGGTATATATTTCAACGACAAGGAGCTGGACAAAATACGAGAGCAAGAGTTTGTCAAGGATGTTGCTCTTTTCAACAGTGCCACCTTCAATACTAGTGCCGCCATCAGTTTTGGTGGGCAACGAATGGGCACAGATATGTTTTTTGAGAGTGTGCCCGACAGCTATATCGATGTCCAAAGCGACGACTGGCATTGGGACAGTACCTCAGATTTTCTTCCTATCATCATTCCTGAGGATTATCTAAACCTTTATAATTTTGGTTTCGCCGAAAGTCAGTCGCTGCCCGTTATCAGCGAGGCTATGCTGTCGCAGGTTTCTTTCAATATTTATGTAGAAGGCAATGGCAAGCGTCGTGTCTACAATAGCCGCATTGTTGGTTTGAGCAGTAAAATCAACTCCATCCTTGTTCCCGACGCTTTTTTGAGGTGGGCAAACAAAGAGTATGGCTCCGCCAACGAAAAACATTGCAGCCGTATACTAGTGGAGTTTACCGACGCCACACATGAAGAGATACCCTCTTTCTTTGAACTTAATGGTCTAAACATCAACAAGTCGGAGTTAGAGTCGAGCAAACTAGCCTTTTTTTTCAAGTTAGCCATGTTTTTTGTTATGGCCATAGCGTTGGTTATCATTGCGCTATCGGTGTCGTTCATTGTTCTTAGTTTCAACCTTATTGTCCATAAAAACCGCAATCTTTTCGTTAATCTTTATAATATCGGTTATGCAGAACGACAGATAGCACGTTTCTATCGTATGGTAATAAGTGGTCTTACTGTCGTTGTGTTGTTGTTGGCAGCTCTAGTGGCATTATGGGTGCGAGGGCTCTATGCAAGCCGTCTTTCTATGGTGTTCAGCTCGGTACCTTCTGCCACGACAATCTGGGTTACAGCGGTTGTCGCCATAATAGCGCTTCCAGTACTATACTCATTTTTGATAGGCAATACAATACGAAAAACACTTAATAATTGACACTTACATTTTTTTTGTGGTAAGAATTATTCTTAGGCCAATTTTTATACATTAGCGGTCATTTTTGATGCATAAGACGATATTTTTATCATTTTGTTACATGCCATGAATTTGTTGACATAGTGTAATTTATATAATATTTTCGGTGTATATGTGCCAAATTCGATAAATTTATGTAAATTTGCAAAGTTTAATTAGTTGTTTATTGACTTGTTAATAATAAATAAATTTCATAATATGAAGAAGATAGGCGTTTTATTTTTGTTTGCAGCTCTGCTCTGTTCGTTGTCAGCCAATGCACAATTCCGTCAAGATCGCTCCGATGTTGAATATATGTTCAAAGGCGAGATAGGCTACATGCCATTTGTGTCTAATCTTGGTGACAAAGGCGAGTATGGATATCTTATTGACGATTTGCGTCATGCTGTGAACATCAATGTCATTAATGGCTTCAACATCAAGCAAGATTTTTTCTTGGGTCTTGGTCTTGGTTATTGCTTTGTCGCAAAACCCAAGGATATATCGAGTCTAAATATCGCTGACGGATGGCATTGTCCTATGGCTTTTGTCGATTTTGACTATCGTCCCCTTAATGAGGAATGGGCTCCAATGTTTGGCGCAAAAATTGGTGCCAGTTATATGATGGCCGATACGCCATACGGCAACACATTGAAACCCTATCTCGAAATCGCCACGGGTGTCAATTGGTTTTTCAGCCATGCCTCGCGCAACATGGAGCACAACTACAAGAGTATTTTCCTCGAGGTAGCTTTTGCCTACACACAGCAGACATGCTTTGTTCCCATTCGTCTTGGCTACAGATTCTAAACAAATCACCGCACTTCCTCCCATGGACTCTACACGACAAAATAAAATCTCTCGACTTATACAACAGGATTTGGGCGATATTTTTCTGAGGGAAATGAAGCCCAAAATCGGCAACTCTCTCATTACTGTCACCAAGGTGAGGATAACCAGTGACCTTAGTATTGCCCGCGCGTATGTGAGTATATACCCAGTTGGTGTTATGCCCGAGGGTGCTGTGCCCGATATGCCTTCCAACACCAAAGCCACCAAGCAAACTGTTATCGACGCTATTCTCACTCATGCCGCCGATATCCGTCGTCGTCTGGGAATGCGCGAAGGCAAGCAGCTCCGTATCATTCCTGCGTTGGAATTCTATCTCGACGACACTCTCGACTATATCGAAAACATCGAGAATCTTTTAAAACAATAGCGGTAGCTTTAAAAGCATTTCCACAATGCCTTCCATTTTTATCGCTCTGCGCTACCTTTTCTCCCGCAAGGAAAAGACGGTTATCAACCTCATCTCATGGATTTCATTGGCGGGAATTACTGTCAGCACCATAGCTTTGGTTGTCGTCATGTCTGTATATAATGGCATAGGAGAGTTGACACAGTCGCTCTTCAATGTCTTTGACCCCGAATTGCTCGTTGAACCATCGCAAGGCAAAACACTCCACACCTCGGAAATAGACTATGATGCGCTGTCACATGTTGACGGAGTAGCCAATGTGTCTCAAATTGTCGAGGAAAACGCATGGATTACTATGCGACAAGCTGAGGCCATAGTTCAATTGAGGGGAGTCGATTCTACATATGGTGCCTCTTCGGGGCTCGACACCATGCTTGCCGAGGGACAATATCTTCTGAAAAGTAGAGACTCTTTGGGTGATTTCCCATTCCTTCTTATGGGATGGAACATTATGATACGTTTGGGCGTCAATTCGATGACCAATATGCCTTTGGCTGTGCATATTCCCAAACGAGGCTCATCCTCGCTGGGCTTTTCTCTTGACGAGGCGTTTAACAATGGCTACGCCTATCCTGCGGGCACTTTTCGAATACAGGAAGAGATCGACAACCTATATGTGGTGACCGATATCGACTTTGTGAGGATGCTTATGGGCTACGACGCCGACGAGGTGACTTCGTTGGCGATAACTTGCGAAGGAAGAAGGCCATTGGAAAGTGTAAAAAAAGAGATACGTCATCTTTTGGGCGATGGCTACACGGTGAAAGACCGCTTTGACCAGAAACCGTTGTACTATAAAATATTCCGTTCCGAAAGACTCGGTGTGTTCCTCATACTCTCGTTGATTGTGCTAATATCCACTCTCAATTTGGTGGCTTCGCTTTCGTTGCTTATCATAAACAAGACCAAAGATATAGCCACTCTTCGCTCTATGGGTATGGAACGCAGGCACATACGTAAGACATTCTTTGCCGAGGGTATTTTGATAGCCCTTGTAGGAGTGGTTACGGGCCTTGTTTTGGGATTTGTCATCTGTTTGCTTCAGCAGCATTTCGGCATAATAAAACTAGGTGCCAATGCTGTGGTCGACGCTTTCCCAGTAGCTATGCGTGTGGTCGATTTTATAGCCACGTTTCTGATAGTTATGCTGCTTTCCTCTTTCGTAGTGTGGCTTACTGTGCGCCGAGCCAAGATTTAGATCTGTTTTGGTGTCTCAATCACTGCCGCCTTGCTTTTGTTCACTACATATACGCCAGCAAATACCAGCAGGGCTGCTATTATTTTGGTGACGGAAAGGTTGTCCATTCCAGCCATTATTGCTATTGATGTGGCTATGATGGGTTGAAGGTATCCGTACATACTCACCAGAGTTGGGCGTATGCGCTGCTGACCTATAGGTATGAGAAAATAGGCTATGAAAGTGGCAAAGACTATGAGATATGCCGTTTCCCACCATACCTTGGAGGGCACCGCTGCGAAATTGGTGCCGCCCAGTTGCGGTAGGGTGAAAGGCAGAGAGAGCAAAAAGGACACAAGAAACATCCATTTCATCATTGTTAAGGATGAGTATTTCATTGTGAGAGGGCGGCAAGTGCCTAGATATAAAGCGAAAACTGTGCTGTTTGCTATACACAGCAGCACGCCTCCAAGTTGTGTGGCGTTGGCGCCGTCGCCGGTGGCGACACTTTGTAGTATTAGCCATACTATACCGCCAAAACTTATGGCAACACCTATCACTTTTTTCCATGTTATGGGCTCGCGAAGAAATATTGCGGCGGCAAACATGGTTAGGATGGGAGTAATGCTGTTGATTATTGATAGGTCGACAGGAGCAGTCATGGTTATGGCGAAGAGGAATGTCAGTTGAGGCAGGAATATACCCAATACTCCGGCGCCGGCAATTTTTATAAGGTCGGCACTCGCGACCTTCTCTCTGGGTACTATCAGGGATGCTCCCCAAAACAATAATCCCGCCAGGAGGGCTCGCATGCTGAAGAGCACCATAGGCGATAGAGTGGCATCTATGGCTATGTCGCGACAGGCGACGATATTTATTCCAAATATGATATATGTCAAGGCGCATGCCAGATGGCCTATTAATGCTTTCTTCATCTATCCGATTGCCTTTTTTTTGATGACTTGGTTTTGAAATTTCATTTTACTTTGTTCTATTCTCTTTACGCAGATGTTTGTTTTTTATTATAATTACGGGTGTTTTTTTCGATATTAGGTTTCTCGGGCCCTGTTTTTTTTGTGTCGTCGGGTAATAGCCAACAACAACGTTAAATCTTTTTTTTGAATGATTATATGTTTTAATTAAGAAAAAATGTGTATTTTAGCAATTTGAATATGTGCATTAAATTCTTTTTATGTTAAGGTTTAATGCATTGTGAATTATGTATTTATATTAGAATAATAGATTATCGTATATATATGAAAACATTCAAAAAAAGTCTTTTGCTGCTCGCAGTTTCGCTTTTTTTATCATCTGTAGCCTTTGCTCAGACCAAAAGTCTCGCTCAAAAAGCCGACGACCTTTTCAACCAGAAGCAGTATATAGCCGCTTTGGAAAAGTATGAGGAGGCTTACAACAAAATATCGTCGAATAAGGCGGAAAAGAATCGCTGCTATTTCCAGATGGGCGAGTGCTATAGGCTTATGAATAATTTTCCCAAAGCAGAGCGTGTATACAAACGTCTTATCAACCAAAAATACTACAACACTGAGCCGAAGCTTTATTATTACATGGCCGAGATGTACCGTTTTGAAAACAAGTTTGATGAGGCTGACGAATACTATGCCAAATACTTAGAGCTTGTGCCCGACGACAAGTTGGCACAACAACGCAAGGCTTCGATAATCTATGTCAATCAGCTTTTCATGAATCGCACTCGTCACAATATTGTTAAGCTTGAAAAGTGGTCGACCGACTACAATGACTGGGCTCCACGATTCATGGGAGACGATACCTCTCGTCTTGTTTTCACCTCCTCGCGATTTCCTTCGAGCGACAAGGAGAAACACGACGCATGGACGGGTCAGGCATTCTCGGATTTCTACACTGTGTTCCAAGATCGTAAAGGCAACTGGACAGATGAACCGGAGCTTTTTGAGAAGAGCCAGGTGATTAATTCTCCTGTGAATGAGGGAGAGGCTTGGTTCTCACCCGATGGCAACACAATCTATTTCTCGCGTTGCGATAGTCGCGAGCATGAAACTCAAGGCTGCTATGTCTATTATTCTAAAAAAGGAGATGCGACACTTGACAACAGTGCGTCTCGCAAAGGTAAAGGGAAAAAGGATGATGCCGCTGAAATGAACGGAGAGTGGTCTGAGCCAGTCAAAATCAACCTTGGCGACACCTCCTATAATTATCTCTATCCTACCTTGACCAATGACCAGCTGACCATGTATTTCTCGTCGGATATGCCTAATGGTTATGGTGACTATGACCTTTGGATGGTCACACGTAAATCTGTCGATGATGATTTTGGTACACCTGTCAACCTTGGCAGTACAGTGAACAGTCCGGGACGAGAAGTATTCCCGACATTGCGCAACGACTCTACACTTTATTTTTCTTCTAATGGTCTGCCTGGTGTTGGTGGACTTGACATTTTCCGCTCGGCTAAAAATGGTCGTAAATGGTCAACTCCCGAAAATCTCGGCATACCTATCAACTCTTCATACGATGAGATGAGTATTGTGTACTATCCTGGTAATCATCATTACATGATGGAGCGAGGATATTTTTCATCCAACCGTCCTTTTGAAGATCCCCACAATAAGAAAACCGACAAGAAGGGCAAAAAGGTTCCTCCTATCAATGACGACCTTTATTATTTTGAATTGCCCCCGCTGCTTTATAGCATTGAGGGAACTATCCGCGATGAGAAATCGATGCAGCTTGTAGAGCATGCTAAGGTTCGCATTGTGGGTTCTGACGGTAAGGAATTCGAGACCTACACTAATAAGCAGGGTTTCTACCGCTTTGGTCAAGACCAAATAATGCGCAATGTTGTTTACAAAATGTATGTCTCAAAAGTTGACTATTTCTCTATAGAGGGTTCAGAAAGCACATGTGGCTACAATACAGACAAGGATTTGGTTCATGATTTTCGTCTTGAGCCGGTGCCAAAGCAGCCTGTTGTGCTCCCAGAAATACGTTATGACCTGGCTAAATGGGATCTCAAAGAGGAATTTATGGATTCTCTGATGGACCTTTATCTTGTTATGGTCAACAATCCTAATATTGTCGTCGAACTTCGCGCACATACCGACTGTCGTCCTTTCCTGGGATTGACAAACGACACCTTGTCACAGCGCCGTGCTCAGTCGGTCGTTGACTATCTTATCTCTAGAGGTATTGAGCCGGAGCGTTTGGTGGCAAAAGGTTATGCTGAGCGAGTGCCACGCACTCTTGACCGTAATATCACCGTTCGAGTTGATGGAAAACCATATTCTTTCTCGGAGGGTACCACACTCGAGTGTGACTACATTGCCCATATGAATGACAAAGGCCGTCAGGAAGCCGCGCATTTGCTGAACCGACGTTTGGAATTCCTTATCCTTCGTACCGACTATGTCTCCAAACGGCTTATCAACAACTTGGCTTCAGATTCCCCCACAGTTAAACGTACAGAGGATGGCAAGGTTATTGATTTGGTGAACACTCCTATACCTGAAAGTGATTATAAACCTGAGATTATTCACGACGAGGGCACAATACCAGCCACAATGATATCATCGGCAAAGGGTGAGATAGAGTGCATAGTCAATGGGTCGATGATGCCTATGCTTATTGACGAGCGCTATGCCGAGCCTATAGCTATTGCTTGGGAAGAGGCCATGAATTTCCTTTATCAGCGTCGAATCAATAAAGAGGATTTCCCCGATAGAGATAATGCTTTTGATCCTGACGGAAATATTATCGACAAGACCACCATCATTTTCAAGGAGATGCAGATAGGTCAGAAACATCTTTTCAATGTCGAGGTCGTCGTGGTCAAGGGAGTTGACTATAAGTTTATCATCAATAGAGAGGGTTTGAGCCGTTTTGGCGCTTACCAGTTTGATAAACAGCGGGGCAAGCTCACTTTTGAAGACTAATTTCACTTGGAACAGGCACCATTATTGTTGACTATTTTGGGGCCTACAGCCTGCGGCAAAACGTCGCTGGCTGTGTCTGTGGCCGACTGCGTTGACGGTGAGATTATCAGCGCGGACTCACGACAAGTGTTTCGGGGCATGGATATTGGTACCGGGAAGGATATGGCAGAGTATCATCTTCCCAATAAGACGATACCTTGTCATTTGGTTGACATCCGGGATGCCGGAGAGGAGTATAACCTTTATCAGTTTCAGAATGATTTTATCGCCGCATTTAATTCTATATTAGAGCGAAAACGCCAACCTATCATGTGTGGCGGTACAGGGATGTATGTCGAGTCTATCATTCGTGGCTATCAGTTGCCTGACGCACCTGTAGACGCTGAATATCGTCGATCTCTGCAGGAACATAGTGATGAGGAATTGTCGGCGCGACTGGCGTCGCTTGTCAAGTTGCACAACCATACTGACACCGAGACTCGCGATCGTCTTTTGCGTGCTCTCGAAATACAGGAGTTCCGACTCCAGCACCCTGACCAATTTACTCATCTTCCAATTATGCGGCATCTTGTCGTGGGAGTACGATTCCCACGAGAGGTTGTCGTAGAGCGTATTGGTATAAGATTGCGTCAGCGTCTTCAGGAGGGTATGATTGACGAGGTAAAGGCTTTGCTTGATAATGGTGTCCCCAGGGAGCGTTTATTAAGGTATGGCTTGGAGTATAAGCATGTGGCCAGATATCTTACAGAAGACTACTCTTATGATGAGATGTATACCAATTTATATACCGACATACGTCGATTTTCGAAACGTCAGATGACATGGTTTCGCCGAATGGAACGCAACGGTGTTGATATTCGTTGGCTTGAGGGTGCTGACGGGCTTGACTCAAATCGTGACAAAATCATAGAAATGATTCATGCCAGCGTTTAAAGTTAGACGTTTGACCATGGGTATGATCAATAAGTTTTTGTTTTTAAGATCCTCATAAGTCGACGAGAATTTTTTTCAATCTTTTTTGTTTTTAACACAATAAAGTGATCGTATCATATACTAAAATAAAAAAAATTGCGTAGAACTTTGTCTGTTTAAAATAAACTTTGTATCTTTGCATTTTGAAATCAATGTATAACTAAACCTAATGCCCTATCGAACAGAATTATCAGTTATTTTGTAAACCCAAAAATTAGGAGGTTAAAAATGGACGTAACAACGTGCAGTCTTACAGACAATGAATTGATTTTAGGTTTCAAAGAAGGTGATTATTCATGCTTCGAGGCTTTGCTTTCCAGGTATCAATCGAAGGTTTATGGCTATATTTTTTCTGTAGTTAAGGATAAAGATATTGCCGATGATATTTTCCAGGATACTTTTTACAAGGTTGTATATACAATCAACTCGGGCTATTATAAAGACGAGAACAAGTTTATACATTGGGTGATGCGTATTGCCCACAATCTTATTGTGGACTATTTCCGCCGTATTGGCAAGATGCCTATTGTTCCCAATCGTCCTGACTGTGATGTTGTGGATACTCTCAAGCTGCACGATGAGAACATTGAGAAGCAGATTATGCGCAAACAGACCAACGCAAATATTCGTAAACTGGTTAAAATGCTTCCTCCGGAACAGCGCCGTGTTGTTATTTTGCGTCATTATGGACGCTATGACTTCAAAGAGATAGCTGAAAAGACAGGCGTAAGTATCAACACCGCTTTGGGCCGTATGCGATATGCCATTATTAATCTGCGTCGTCTCGCCAGAGAACACAACATGTATGTTGAATTCTAATTTTAATATAGATATATAGATAAAAACAAAAAAGGCTTTTCAGAAGAAAAGTCTTTTTTGTTTAACATTATTACTGCTTGTGCGAGTGGGCAATACAAGCAGAAAAGGGCAGAAAGACCGAAATATTGCAGATATTACTATGTTTGGGGTGATGTTTTCGGTGGTTGTCAATTTGAATCACAGTTTGTCGCCTATCTTCACGACCTGTCTCGTTGATATGCACTCCGATGTTCTTATGCGCAGCAGGTATACACCCTCTGGCAATTCCGCTGTTGCCAACGAGGCTCGAGAAGCATTGCATGTCTTCCTTAGTACCAGCCTGCCCTTCATGTCGCAAAGTTCTATCTCCTCAATCTCCACATCCGACTCCACCTCAAGCTTGTCCCCGAAAGGGTTTGGCCTGACGACAGTGGCCTGCCTCTCCAATACGGGGTCGACACGCACCTCTGTCGTGTCAGCAACTGTATCTTCGACAAAAAAAGCCACGAACACAGTGTCGCACACCAATGTGAATGTGCGGGGATTGCTGTTGTCGCCGTCCCCCCACTCCACAAATCTGTGATTGGTGCCGTGAGGATGCGCCTGTATCGTGACATCTACGTCCGGGTCATACCTCCCTCCACCATTGACATAGCCCCAGTTAATGTTGTTGGGTCGGGCGACAACGGTATAGTACGGTCGGTGGAAATGCACCGTGTCGCTCCAGCGGCTCCATACCGTGTCACCGTCGGGGTAGCAGCGCATGGCACGCACTCGACAGGCATACTCCGTTTCCGGCATCAAGGATCCGAATAGGCACATGGTATCGGCTGTGCTGATGACGCTGTATTCGCTGTAAGGCTCTGTTGCAAGTCCGTACGCCAGCTCGTATCCGCAGTGCATCGTGTCGCCGCTCCAAAAGAATGAGGCGTCCCTGTGGTAGGCCGAGACCCTTAGGTCGTACACCGAGGGGCATGAACGCGGCAAACACGTACGATTCGGATCTGGCAGGTATGAGCTGTCAAGAATGGGGAAAACGTTAATTCTCGAAAAACTACTTTTCCAGAATCGACATCGAGTGTATTCATATTCCCCGAAGGGTGGATCATTTTCAGGATTGAAGTCTATGATTTTTTCAATTTCCGCACAAAATATAGTATCATGACAAAAATGGCGGGTAAGAACCCAACCTGTTATAGGATATTCAGGTATGCCTTCCCACCCCACAAAATAACGTGAACTGTCTGTGATATATGGACGTCTGAACCGTTCCTCATAAAGGGCCCATACCGTGTCAAACACATCCGAGGGTATCAGTCTTGTTGGCGGACATCCGCAGTAGATATTTACCTCGTCAACCTTTTCAAAATAGTAAGATGGCGGCATATTCAAAAACAGCCCCTGTCGAATATGGTAATCACTGTCCGCGCTATCCAAAAATGACGGCGGCCCTATGTATTTCATCAGCTTTAATGTTGTTCCAACGCCTGGGCATTGAGCCAAACAGGTGGAGAGCCCATATATACGCATGCCTGGAGTCGTCGGTATTTCATACAACCAACATTCATATGTCCCATACATAGAGCTAGTACAAAAGACGCTATTGGGTGGAAAGAGATACCCTGTGTCACTCGTAGTTATCGTATCTTGTGATGTTGCTGTATAGCACAACGATGAAAAAACCAGTATAACTAATAATTTTTTCATATTTTATTGATTATATTTAAGGTTTGTCGACAATAATAGTTACAGAGACATGTGTTTATAGCCTATCTGTGCTTTAGTGGTGAAGAAAGCTAATGATAATAATGCTAAATTAATGATTTTTATATACTTGTTCATGGTGTTTAATATTTATATTATGTGCAAATATAAAAAAATACAATTATGATCAAAAATAAGTTTTTTTTTACTCAAACTTTATCGAACGGCATGCTTGTGCGAGGGGGCAATACAAGCAGAAAAGGGCAGAAAGACCGAAATCTTGATTGTTTTATTCGCTGTTTAGAAAAGATTATAGTTTCGCTTAACAAGGTAGCATGCCTGCGGGGCAGGTAGAAAGTAATACTTTTGAACACGAAATTGTACGAATCTAACGTATTAATTATTGGACTCTATAAGCAAGCATGAAAACAAATATATAGAGGTCACTTTTTAGGGTTTTATTAGTGTTTGTTGACGGTTTTAATGTCAATAAATACAGGTAGGTGATCGCTATATCCTCCTTGGTATTTCATGGCCATGTAGGTACGGAAAACTTTCTTGCCCATATACCTTTCGTCATCGACGAGAAGGAACGGAGCGTCAAATATTTGTCCGCTGTGTTGTATGACATGCATTTTTGCACAGCTTGACGAGTCGCATAATGATGAGGACACTATTATTTGATCGAGGCAAGACCAGTTGCCTTGGTATTTGTGCGAGCCTTTGCCGGGTTCTATTGTTGACATTAGGTTTATGAAGTCATTGTTGTCTCTTTTCATAAGAGTCTTAGCTATCTCAGGTTCGTCGGGCGATGCGTTGAAATCCCCCATAACAACAATACCTGTGCAGGGATGAGATATTTGCAAAGAGTCCATAGTATGTCGTAGGATGCTTGCCACTTCTTGACGCTGCAAATCGGCTGCCGAGCCTCCACGTTTTGATGGAAAATGGTTCACCAATATGATCAGAGTGTCGCCTTGAGAGGAAACACCATTTACCAAGAGAATATCGCGAGTGAAAAAATCTTTAGTGCTATCACTGACCGTTATAGCTTTGGCGTATAATGGGTGAAATTTATCTTGTCGATATAATAGAGCGTTGTCGATGCCCCTTCTATCTGGTGATTCGAAGTGTATATAGCAGTATTTGTGTCTGCGAAGAGGAGTGCCCATGCATAAATCACGTAGCACTTTATCGTTTTCGACCTCGGCCAGACCTACAATCCAAGGCATATCAAAATGAGCATTTTTGTGCTGACCCAAAGCAGCCAAGGTTTTATATATATTTGTTAGCTTATGATTATAACGTTCTTTTGTCCAGTGATTCTCGCCACGAGGAGTGAAGTCTTCATCATTTTTTGTTGAGTCGTCCCAGATGTCAAACAGGTTTTCCACATTCCAGAAAACCAGTCTATAACATATTTCTTCATTGTTATTTTGGGATTTACTCTCAAAACTAATACAACAGAAAAATGTTAAAAAACAGATTTTATACAATAAAAAATGTTTTTCTGTGTTTTTAATGCGTGATTGTTTCCTAACAAAGGTAATTGACATATTGTTCAACTCAAAAAGAAGTGCTTATGACGCAGGAGTACGATTTTAAACGGGGTTATCGCCCCAAAAGCACAAATACATCTTCGGAATCTGCGAGCACCGTTCAGCCTTCTGAACTTGTCATCAGGAATATCCTCAATTATGCACGCTGTACTCGCTGTGTGAATGTTAAAAGCCTGAAAGTTCGGTTGTTTTTGAACTAAAAAGATGTAAGGCGATAAGCTATAGCTTATCGCCTTATGTTTTTTATAGCTCCTCTACCCACTCTTTAATATGCTGCTCATTTGATAATTGGCATACTAAAAGCGAGTGGTCGCGATAGGCTACCAGATAGCCGTCAAGACCTTCGACAATAGCTTCGACACCATCTTCAACGTTAACTATACAGTTTTTGGTGTTGTGGACGTATGTTTTGCCTTTGCAAGCGTTGTTGTTGTTGTCTTTGCCTGCGTGAGTGAAAAGGGATCCCCAAGTGCCAATGTCGCTCCAGCCGAATTCGGCTGGGATAGTGTATCTTTTCTCGGCTCGTTCCATTATTCCGTAGTCTATGGATATGTTTTCGCATAGAGCAAAGTGGCTATCTATGAATTTTTGCTCTTGGTCGGTGCCAAACTGCTGTTTTCCGCCATCAAAGATTTCCGCCATTTCTGGCAGGAACTTGTGGTAAGCCTTAAGGATGCCTTGCAGAGACCAGATAAAAATACCTGAATTCCATAGGTAGTTGCCTGCGGCAAGGAACTCTTTAGCTCTTTCAAGGTTAGGTTTTTCTTTGAAGCCTTGTATGGCTGAAACGGTGCCGAGCGGATTGTCTCCCTCATGAAGTTCTATGTATCCGTAGCCAGTTTCTGGTCGGCTTGGTTGTATGCCTATGGTTAGAAGAGCCTCTTGGTTGTTTTCTTTGCTAACGAAATCGAAACCAGTTTTTATTATTTTGTGAAATTCAATCTCGTTGGTCACCAAATGGTCGGCGGGGGTTACTGCGATGAGAGCGTTTTGATGTTGAGATAATATTCTGTAGCATGCGTATGCAATACATGGAGCCGTGTTGCGACGCATAGGTTCGCAAAGTACTTGGTCGGGTTTTAACTCTGGGATATGTTCTAATACGGTATTCTTATAGGCTGCATTGGTTACCACGAGGAAGTTTTCGGCGGGGACAATGGGTAGGAAGCGTTCAAAAGTGCTTCGGATGAAACTTTTGCCGGTGCCTAGGATGTCCAGGAATTGTTTGGGGTAGTTGTTCTTGCTTAATGGCCAGAAACGGCTTCCTATACCACCGGCCATTATTATACAGTATTTGTTGATCATATTTTTAAGTTTAGTTAATATGTAGTGTCAGTCAAGTTGTTTAGAGAGTTAGGAATTCTTAGATTGATATATAAAGAATAGAGTGTATAGTTTTTTGCAAAAGTAACATTTTTTTTTCAAATGGGAGTTTTCAATGAATATTTAATAAAAAAAAAGCCGCACGTTAGTGTGGCTTTTTTTCTTTCGGAAACTATCCGAGTGCAATATGCAGTTGCTTATTTCTGCTCAGCGGTAGCGTCGGTAGTAGCCTCAGCGTTAGCCTCAGCGTTCTCGTCAGCTGCGCAGTTGACATTAGCTGAATCGTTGTTCTCAGCAGGAGCTGCAACTTCGGTTTCAGTAGCTTCAGGTGCAGGAGAGTCAACTTTTTGTTCGTTATTGCCGTTGCAAGCAACGAAAGAGAACATAGCAGCAATTGCAAGTGCAAAAAATACTTTCTTCATTGTCTTTTGAATTTAAATTGGTTGTTGTTTTAATGTTGTTTCAGGTTGCAAAAGTACTACATAATTATTACTTGAAACAAAAATAAATGTTTAAAAATTCTTAATATTCATGTATTGTATTGGTATACAGTATTGTAAAAATTATTTATAGTTTTGTTTTAACATAAAAAAAGCCGTTTTTTGAGCAAAAACGGCTATATTTTTTAACATTTTGGCAATATCAAGGAGTTGGAACAATGCCACCAAAACCCATGAAAGCCATTGCAAGAATACCTGCTGTTACCAAGGCGATAGGAACGCCTTTCATACCTTTGGGAACACCAGTAAGTTCCATTTGTTCTCGTATGCCGGCGAAAATGACCAGAGCCAAAGTGAAGCCTATAGCTATGCTGCCAGCGTAGATGATGCTTTGTAGCAGGTTCATATCTTTCTGAATGACAAGAATGGCAACGCCAAGTACTGCGCAGTTGGTGGTGATCAAAGGCAGAAAAACGCCGAGGGTTTGGTAAAGAGCGGGTGCTATTTTCTTTAAAACAATTTCAACCATTTGTACCAATCCTGCAATGACCAGAATGTAGGCTATTGTTTGTAGATAAACAAGGTCAAAGGGCAAAAGAAGGTATTTGTAGATAAGGTAAGTGACCAAAGTGGCAAGGAGCATGACGAAGAGCACTGCGCCGCCCATACCCAAGGAACTTTTTACATCTTTCGATACGCCTAAGAATGGGCAAATACCTAAGAATTGTGCAAGTACAACATTGTTCACAAAAATTGCACCAATAATTAATGCAAAGGGACTTAGAGCATCCATATTGAGTATATTTTGTTGTTTTTAAAATGATTGCCGTCTGATTAGGCCATTTTTCATGGTTCTAATCAGACGGCAAAATTACATCTAATTTTTTGATTGAGCAAATTTTTTTGCCCTAATACTATAAATATAGGTTTAATTAGTCTTTATTTTGCTTAGGCTCAATCCAGCCAATGACGTCACCTTTCTTAACCATAGCACCTTGAGTTCTGCATGTGTCGGCCAAGATACCGTCTACTTCTATTGTGACCGGCATCATTGCGTAGCTGGCCTGAATGGTGCAGAAAGTGTCGCCTTTTTTGTATTCTCGTCCTGGAGAGGGAGGGACGCTCTTGTCGTCAAAGTCGATTTCCCAAAGCAGTTGTCCGGTTGCTGAGGCAACGACAGGGGTGGCGTTGCGGTAGCGTTCTTTCATGTAGTTGGGCATGGTGCCAGGTTCGGCGGCAGGGGCTGAGGATACGCTGTTTTTCTCGGCTCTGAGTTTTTCGACTTCTTTGTAGAATCGGTCTTTGGCGACACCGCTCTTGTAGTCGCGGTATTGGCGATCGTGCATAGCGAGTTCGAATAGTTCCTCGTCGTCTTGACCTCTATCCCAGCCGTTGTCTTCCATTTCTTTGATATAGTCGGGTAAGGCGTCGGGGTAGGCGTCTTGAGGGACACCTTCGTAGAATTCCATTCCTTGTTCTTTGGCTAATTGTACAATCTCCGGAGCCAATTCGCCTGGCAATTTGCCGGCTTTGCCCAGTATCATGCTCCAGCTGTCTTTGTCTATTTGGCTGAAGCGAGGTTTGCCTTGAGCCATAGACAGCAAGTTCATGACAGCTATGTTTTTAGTGTATTGGCTGAATGGAGTAACAAGAGGAGGGTATCCTAGTTTAGGCCAGATATATTCAACTTCTTGGAATAATTGTACCGTAAGTTCTTCGAAACTGACCTCGGGTTTGCCGCTTTTTTTCAAAGCCATATTGATGGCGCCGTGGACACCTCGAAGGTCTGTCATCATGGAGCCCATCATGCCACCCGGCAGACCGCAGCCAACGAGCAAAGAAGTGCTGATTCTATTTGCGGGGTTGATATATAGACCCAGGAAGTCGTCAATAAACTCTTGTGTCATTTTGCGAGCCTCCATATAGGCGTCCATGTTAATGTCTTTGACGGTGAATCCCGCGTCTTTAAGCATGGCTTGTACCGAAATGACATCAGGGTGTACCATGCCCCAAGACAATGGTTCCATGGCGCAGTCGATAACGTCTGCACCAGCCTGAGCAACCATCAGAGTTGAAGCCATAGACAGCCCCGGACCTGTGTGGCCGTGGTATTGAACGATTATATGCGGATATTTAGTTTTGATTTCTTTGACGAGGCGGCCTAGAGTGGCTGGGCGACCAACGCCGGCCATATCTTTAAGGCAAATCTCGTCGGCTCCGAATTCTACGAGTTTGTCAACGATGCCCATGTAGTACTCAACAGTGTGGACGGGAGAGTGAGTGATACTCAGGGCGGCCTGGCTTATCATTCCAGCCTCCTTTGCGTACTTCACTGACAGTTCAAGGTTGCGAGGGTCGTTGAGTCCGCAGAAAGAGCGCATAATGTCAACGCCTTGAGCTTTCTTCACTTTAGGCATAAGTTGTCGCACGTCCTTAGGGACACCATACATGCGCAGTCCGTTGAGGGCACGTTCCAGCATGTGAGTCTGAATGCCAGCCTCGTTGAATGCTTTGGTCCAAGCCCTAACCGCCTTGTTGGGATTTTCGCCATACATGAGGTTTACTTGCTCAAAGGCGCCACCATTGGTCTCAATGCGATCAAAGCATCCCATTTCAACTATGACTGGTGCTATTTTGGTTAGCTGGTCAATGCGTGGCTGATATTTCCCTGACGACTGCCACATATCACGATATACGAGACTGAATTTTATTTCTTTGGACATGTTTTTAATGCTTAAAATGGTGTAATAATTTGAAGTATAATATGTTGTTGGTTGTGTTTAAATAAATTAAAGAAAACAAATTTACAAAAAATACATGAAATAATCATTTTCTTATGAAAAATATTTAATCACTTTGGGGTGAGATTTTTCTCGGCTAGTGTTACAGGCCGAAAACGTTTTTGGCAGTAGCTGATGTCACCTCGTCAACTTTTTCGAGGCTGATGTTCTTTATTTCGGCCACTTTTTGTGCCACATTGATTATAAAAGCGCATTCGTTGCGGTGGCCACGATGAGGTACGGGAGCCAGATAGGGGGCGTCGGTCTCAAGGACAATCTTGTCAAGAGGCAAAGCCGATACGATATCAGGAAGAATAGATTTTTTGTAGGTCACGACACCGCCAATACCAATTACAAAACCCATGGCCACGGCTCTACGAGCATCGTCAAGAGAACCACTGAAACAATGGAATATGCCTTTAAGACCTTGGATGTGATTTTTTTCCAGGATGTTGAAAATGGCAGAATATGCATTGTTTTCCTCAGAGCCATCTTTGTCGTTGCGGAGATGCAGCACCACAGGTTTGTTTAGTTTCATGGCCCACGATAGTTGCACAATAAGCGCTTCGGTTTGTTGTTCTCTATAAGTGGTGTCCCAATAAAAGTCTAGTCCAATTTCTCCAATTCCGATGTATTTGTCGGGGTTGGAGAAGAGTTTTTCTTTTGCTACAAGAAGCTGAGAGAAGTATTCGTTATTGACCGAAGTTGGATGTAGCCCCATCATTTGTCGGAACATGCTGGTATCAGACAGTGCAAGAGTTTCGAGTCGGTCATAGCTATCGACGTCAATGGCGGGCAACAGAATGTGTGTCAGGCCTACTTGCCGGGCACGTGAAATCACTTCATCTCTGTCAAGGTCGAATTCTTCCGAATAGATATGTGAATGAGTGTCAATCAATGTTATGTTGTGTTATTTGCTTTTCGTTTTTTCTTGTATCAACTCGGTCAGTAAATCGTAAAGTTTAAGAAGTTTCTCGTCGTCTGCGATGAGTCGACGTTGGTTGTTGAGAGTTTTAGTGTCTTGTCTGCGTGCGGGTCCAGTTTGTTGTTGCCACAAGCCACCGAGTTTTATTTTTTCGGCGGTCATCTCGATGAGAGGGTGAAGTATTTCGAAAGGAATGTTGTGAGCCATCAATAAATCTTGAGCCAATGCATTGATTGCATTGCCAAAATTATTTGTCATCACCGCAGCAAGATGAAGCCATTGTCTTTGTAGAGTGTCGACGACATATATATGTTGAGATATAGGTAGGAGCAGTTGTCGGATATGCTCTTTGACATCGGGAGAGGAACCTTCGATGCAGAAAGGCAGAGAGGAGTAGTCCATAGAGGCGTCGCGGATGAAAGTTTGCGGGGACCATATAACTCCGTGTTTGCGGCTTATTGGTTGTAATACCTTCAATGATACCGATCCCGCAGTGTGAAGAACGATAGCGTCGCGCAGCTTGAGGTCGAGGGCAAGGTCGAAAAGAGCGTCGTCGGTTACGGCAAGAATATAAAAGTCGGCGGTAGGATAAAGAAGAGACAGGCGGTTGATGGGTTCGGCGAAAACTTGGTTTGCCAACGTTTCGGCGTGGTCGTATTCGCGCGACCATATTTGTAGTATTTGATAGCCAACGTTATGGAAAGCTTTTGCCAGATGTGTGGCGACATTTCCCGAGCCGAGTATGCTGATTTTCATTATTGATAATAGTTTTGAAAAGACTATACGATTGAGAAGGTAAGAAAAAAGGGCGGAACACTAAGTTCGGCCCTTTTATAATTGAAACGCTAAGTGTTGCAGAGGAGATACCTCTTAGTCGTTATTAGTATTCGTCTTCTTGAAAGAAGAAGTCTTCTTTGGTTGGGTAGTCGGGCCAGATGTCTTCGATGCTATCGTAAGGGTCGCCTTCGTCTTCAATTTCCTGTAAATTTTCTATTACTTCCAGTGGGGCACCTGTGCGAAGAGCATAGTCGATAAGCTCATCTTTTGTTGCTGGCCAGGGTGCGTCTTCTAGTTTCGATGCCAATTCTAGTGTCCAATACATAACGGTTCTTAAACTTTATATTAATAAATTGATAATATGATATTTAACAATTATTCTTTGTTTTTGTTTAACCCTCTTAACGATATAAATTGTCAAATATTATTCTGCACTCCAAAAATTTTCTTTTTTCTTTTCAAGGAGGAGGATGTAGCGTGATAGAACAAACAGATAATCAGATGTTCTGTTGATGAATTTGATTAGCAGGGGGTCTATATTTTCTTTCTCAGAAAGTTTGACAATCTCACGTTCGCCGCGACGGCAAACTGTACGAGCCACATGAGCTTGAGCCGACTCTATGCTGCCGCCAGGGATGACAAAGCTGGAGAGTTTTGGCAATTTGGCGTCCATCTGGTCGATCCATTTTTCCATCTCGCTTACTGTTTCCTCTTTCAGTTGGGGTAGTTTTTTGTATGTCTCATCATTTTCGGTGGCCAAGAGTGTTTGAAGAACAAAGAGATTGTTCTGAATTCGCTTAAGTTGAAGGAAGCTAGACGCAAATTGTTCTCGGATATCGAAGTCAATTTTGATGTCGTTTTTTTTCAGTGCAATCATTTCGGCCAAAAGGCCGATATGAGAGTTTAGTTCATCAACGGTGCCGTAGGCTACAACTCGAGTGTCGTATTTCTTCACTCGCTTGCCACCTACAAGAGAAGTGGTACCATTGTCTCCTGTACGAGTGTATACCATAGTGTTGTTTTTATTATCTTACTCTTTTTATTATCCTACTCTCTCAACGCTTTTTACTTCCGGAATGACTTTTTTTATGGCTGACTCAATTCCTTGTTTGAGGGTCTGCATGGCATGGGGGCAACTTCCGCAATGTCCTTTAAGTTTTACCATGACAACACCCTCGTTGGTCATGTCGACATATTCAACGTCGCCACCGTCTTGCTGAAGGTAGGGGCGTATTTGGGACAAAGCGTTCTGTACCTTTTTTTCGATAGCTGATTTTTGTTCGTCGGTCATAATTGTTTCTTAGTTTTATGGAGTCACGTAGTGGCATTGAAGCCATCAGGTGACAGATAGAGATTATTATTTCTTTTTGCAAATTTCACGAATGGTGTTCTCGGCCAGTTTGTCGAAAGCTTCGCTTTCCGGTGTGGGGTTTTCGCTCCAGAGAGCCACAGGTTTGCCGTTGTCGCCACTTTCGGCTATGCTTTGAACCAGAGGTATTTGTCCTAGCAGGGGTATGCCCATCTCTTTGGATAGTTTGCTGCAGCCTTCTTTGCCGAAGATATAGTATTTGTTGTTAGGCAGTTCGGCGGGAGTGAACCAAGCCATATTTTCGACGAAGCCAAGGACAGGAATGTTGATGTTGGGGTTTTGGAACATTTCCACTCCGCGCACCACGTCGGCCAGGGCGACTTGTTGAGGTGTGCTTACTATGATGGCGCCACTTACGGGCAGAGTCTGAGCTATGGTGAGTTGAATGTCGCCTGTTCCTGGGGGCATGTCGACCACAAGGTAATCTATCTCGTCCCACCAAGTCTCGGTGAGCAGCTGTTTGAGAGCGCCGCTTGCCATGGGTCCGCGCCATACCATTGCTTTGTCGGGATCGACCAGAAAGCCTACAGACATTAGCTTGACATTGTATTTCATGATGGGAGTCATGTATGTTTTGTCGCCATGTTTCTCACCATAGATGTCGTTCTCAGTGATGTTGAACATGATAGGGATAGAAGGGCCATATACGTCGGCGTCTATGAGGCCTACTTTGGCGCCTGTTTTGGCTAAGGCAACAGCGAGGTTGACAGCGACAGTTGATTTGCCTACTCCGCCTTTGCCGCTGGCCACTAGTATGGTGTTTTTGATGTTGGGGAACATTTCTTCAGGCTTAGGTTGCTCAATCTTGCGAGATGTGAGGTTGACTTCGACCTGGGCGTTGCGGTCCACATATTCATGTATGGCGTTGATGCAGTCCTCTTTCATTTTCGACTTCATGGGGCATGCTGGTGTGGTTAGCACCAAATCAAAGCTTACCCTCATTCCGTCGACAGAGATGTTCTCTATCATTCCAAGTTGAGTTAGGCTCTGCCCTAAATCGGGATCGTCGACATGGCTAAGCGCCATTTCTATCATTGTTTTTGTTATTGAGCTCATGTTTTTATTGTTGTTCTTGAATGTGCAGATTAGATGATGCAAGGCTTTTTTTGTAGCCGTTGCTAGGATACAAAACTAGCAATATCATTATTTATTGTGTGAGGACGAAAAAACTCGTTCTTTAAGTATTTTTTTCAGGATTTCGGCATGGTCAAAAGCCAGAGGAGGCAGAGCGTCGAGCGGGAACCAGCGAGCCTCCTTGGCGTCGTCGCCGCCACGAGGCTGGATATTGTCGCGGTTGACGCAAGCGGTGAAAACAACCGACACCGTGCGTCCTCTAGGGTCACGGCCGTCGCGCGAAGCCACACAGGCCATTGTCAGCGGGATTCCTGTGAGAGAAGTCTCCTCTTCCAGTTCGCGTGCCGCTGTATGCTCGATGTCGCTGTCGGTCATATCGAAGAAACCACCAGGGAAAGCCCAACAGTCTTTGTATGGGTCGTTGCGGCGTTGAATCAGAAGAACATGGGAGAGCTCCTCATTAAAAAGAACTATGTCGGCCGTCAATGCCGGTCGAGGATATTCGTAGGTATACATTTTTCTGTGTTTGATGGATTGTAGATTGAGAATCAAGTGTATATAAGATATGTAAAAAATTTGCAACCTCTATTCCGTATTGCAAAAGTACAATAATAATTTTGAACTTTCAAGCATTATGTAAAAACGTGCTGACAGATAGAGTGCCTTTTGGAATAGCAATGCTCGGCATTATATCGGCAATATTCACCTTTTTATGGATACAATATTCATGTTTACAACTGTAGTTCTGATGGAGCGACAGAACATAAGGAGGGGTATGTTGCATTCACATGTTGAACCTAATCCTAGAAAACTTCTGAACTTTTTCTCTCCTAAGCAAATTTTTCTTACATCTTTGCATTCGGACATTGCATTACTGGAGATGAGTGATTGGTGGAAAAATTTTGCTGCGGTACTATGTTTCAATTGGAAAGTACAGGATGATTTCAGCATCTACGGCAAGGCTTCATATGAGCAAAACCTTTCGGAATGTGACTTCTACGACGCTGTCCCGCTCGACTGCCTTATCTCATCGGGTAGTCGATTGACCAAATGTGGGGTTGGTTTTGAATATCAACCAACGGCATGCAAAGATGTCAGGATTCATGGTGTATTATCTTATTGCAAAACCGGGAACGAGGACGCACAAGGCACCCTGTTGTCATTTGTTAATACAATGAATGTGAACTTCGGTATCACATGGCATATGGATATTCATCGCATGTTTGTTGATTGAGCGCAAAGATGGGTGGTATTGAGCGAATTTTTTTGTGTTCCTGTATATGACAGTGTTCGTCATTCTCCGAAGATCTCTTTCAGTTTGTTGGCCAGGTCGTAGCCGCGAAGGTTGCGGGCTATGATTTTGCCATCGCGGTCGACAAGTACGGTGCTTGGGACGGACATAATGCCATAGGTGGCTCCTCCTGAGGAGGTCCATCCGTTGAGGTCGCTGACGTGGTTGGGCCACACGAGACCGTCTTGCTCGATGGCGCGAACCCAGTCGGCCCGGTTCTTGTCCAACGAGACGCTATATATTTCGAAACCTTTGTCGTGGTATTTGTGGTAGAGTTTTACAACGTTGGGGTTTTCCATGCGGCAGGGGCGGCACCAAGACGCCCAGAAGTCAATCATGACAATTTTGCCTCGGAGGTCGCTGAGTTTGCGTATATTGCCTTCGGGGTCTTTCATTGCTATTTCCGGTGCTATGCGTCCGGGTCCAAGATTTTTTTTGACGACAGATTCCACGTGTTGGACGAATTCGTTGCCGTCGTATTTCCCTTTTAGGTTAGAAAGGATTGTTTCATATATTTCAATATAGTCGGCAGGTGATTCGTCGAAATAAGTCACAAGGAAAGCGCTAATAAGGTTGTTGCTGTTGTTTTTCAGCAATGACGCAATTTTCGAATTTCTTTCTGGCAGCATAGCGTTGGCCAAAGTTACCAGCTCTTGTTTTCTTGCCTCGTTGGTTGACAACGAGTTGAACTCTACGGACAGAGCGTTATTTTTGTAGGCATACTCTTTCAAGATGTCGTTGAATTGTTTGTAGAGTTCCACGTTGGCCGAGCCTTTTGCCTTTGTGATGTCAATGATTTCTATCGCGGTGTCGAAGCGAAGCTCCAGTTCGATTTTGTTGTTGGGTTCCAGCATTACGTGAGTGAAGCTGTTCTGGTGAGAGTCGAATTTGAGCAAATAAAGTGTGGGTTTTGTTATCTTGCTTAGGAAGCGGAAGCGTCCCGTTTTGTCAAGCAAGATGGTGTCGTCGGAGACGAGTTTGTTGCCGTCGGCGTGGCTTACTATCAGACGGCATTGTTCACCCTTGGCCAGGGTTAGTTGTCCGCTGATGGAGGAGTTTTGTGCATAGGCGAAAGATGTCGCCAGCAGCAGAGAAAGAAGGGGAATTATTTTTTTCATTGATATAGGGTGTTCTAAGAGGTTAATAACTGTTTATTTTGAGACTTCGAGAGTTTCTTTCAACTCAGGGTCGTAGGGTAGGAGAAGTTTGTAGAAAGCGTTGTTGGTATACAGCATATCACCGATTTCGGCTTTCAGTCGTGTTTTTATCTCTTGTCGATAGGAGTCGATTGATGTTTTGTCGCGAGTGATGCCCGCTTTGTCGGCGGCTAGGAATAGGGCCTCCATTTGGCTGTCGGAGATATTGAAGTTTTTTACAAAGATTTCCTCGTTGGGGTACATTTTTTTTATTTCGGAGCCTTTGAGAGAGACGATGTTGAAGGCGAAGTCGTTGATTATTGATTTGTTGATGAGCTTGTTGTAGTAAATGACTTTTGGGTCGCTTTTGATGTGAATAATATGGTCGGGCATAATGCCGCCGCCGCCATAGACGAGGCGCCCTTTTGTGGTGTGATAAGGAGTTGAGTCGTTTATTTGATAGAGGATAGAGTCGGAGTTGTATTCCTCAGCCACATGTTTCAGGAAGTCGGCGTAGTATTCGTCGGTGCCTTTGTCGTAGGGGCGTTGTATGCATCTTCCTGAGGGGGTGTAGTAGCGAGCTATGGTAAGTAGAACGGCAGAGTTGTCGGGCAGAGAGAATTGCTGCTGAACAAGGCCTTTGCCGAAGGAGCGTCGGCCAACAATAGTGCCACGGTCGTTGTCTTGTATGGCACCGGCGACGATCTCGCTTGCTGAGGCTGAGAACTCATCGATGATTACGGTGACTTTTCCTTGGCAGAACAGTCCACCTGGTTTTGAGTAGGCGTTCTCGCGTTTTTGGTGAGCCCCTTTTGTGTAGACTATCAGTTCGCGTCCGGGGAGAAGTTCATCGCATATGTCGATAGCGGCGCTAAGCATGCCGCCGCCGTTGGCTCGGAGATCCAGCACCAAGTGTTGCATGCCCTTGTCTTTGAGAGCTTTCAGCGATTGGCAGAATTCTTCATAGGTCGTTGCGCCGAAGCGAGAGAGGCGGATGTATCCCGTCTTAGTGTCGATCATGCCGCTGTAGGTAACGCTAGGAGTGCTTATTACGTCGCGCACAATCTTGACGTTTCTTGTTTTGCCCTCGCTAAGGCGAAGAATCTCGATGTTGGCGGTGCTTTTGCGAGGGCCGCGGAGGAGGCTTATGACGGTGTCGGTGCTCATGGAGACGCCGGCCACTTTGCGGCCGTCGACTTTGAGGATTCTGTCGCCTGCCAGGAGTCCGGCACGCTCAGAGGGGCCATCGGCTATGACTTGTCCGACGCAAACTGTGTCGTGCAGCATTTTTATCACAATGCCGATGCCTTCAAAGTGACCTTGAAGGGCTTCGGTTTCTTTGGCCAGGGCGGCGCCGGAGAGGTAGTTGCTGTGAGGGTCGAGTGTGGACAGAATGGAGGCGTAAATGCGTTCGACGAGAGTGTCGCCCTCGATGGGGTCGACGTATCGGCTGTTGACGAGGTTCCAGATAGCGTTGAGCTTATAGCTGTTGGGTCCGGCGCTTCCTATTGCGATGTCGTGTTGTTTGTAGGCTTTCAGAGTGGCGAAAGTGCCCACAAGGCATCCTACAAACATGGAGACAAAGATCAGAATTATTGTTGTTGTTTTTTTCATTGCCAAGAAAACGGCGCTTGTTATTTTTTATTGTACATATTATAGGTTTATGATTACCTTTTTGGGGGTGGGAGGGAGAGAAGAGCGGAGCTTTTCATTAGGAGCAGTTTTTTTTTCTTTTTCATTTCTAGGTACTATCAAAGTACTATCCAAGTACCATCAAGGTGCTACTTGAAGAGAAGTACGGGGGTGTTTTTCAAGACTATTTTCTTTTGATTTTATTGTGAGTTTGAAGACGGGAGAGTTGAGGGTGGAAAAACTTATCAACAGGTGTTAATAAATATGCCTCTATTTTCGATTTTAGATATCAAAAAAGGGGTTGAAAAGAGGTGTTTTCATGAAGAGTCAAAGGTAGATTTACAATATTTTTAAATTTTGTAAAAGGCTGATAATAAGATTCGCCGTTAAATTTTAACTTTTTTTAACTGCTTTGTAAATTAGGGAGTTTTGTCAGTCAAAAAAAAGGTTGTACTTTTGCACTCCATTTTGTGGGTGATTTATGCCCATTAAATTGCATTGAAAACATTAATTTTGAAATAATAATATTTAAAACGAAAATGCCAACAATTCAGCAATTAGTTCGCAAAGGACGTCAGAAAATGGAGTACAAAAGCAAGTCTCCTGCATTGGACTCGTGTCCACAACGTCGTGGCGTATGTACCCGTGTGTATACCACCACGCCTAAGAAACCTAACTCGGCAATGCGTAAGGTGGCCCGTGTCCGCCTGACCAACCAGAAGGAAGTCAACGCATACATACCCGGTGAGGGCCACAATCTGCAGGAGCACTCCATCGTCATGATCCGTGGTGGTCGTGTGAAAGACCTGCCAGGTGTCCGTTATCACATCATCCGTGGTGCGCTCGACACATCCGGAGTTGACGGTCGCCGCCAGCGCCGTTCCAAATATGGTGCAAAACGTCCGAAACAAGCAGCAAAGTAAATTGTTTATAAAGTTTTTAGCTTGATAAAGAAATGAGAAAAGCAAAACCAAAAAAGAGAATCATCCTCCCGGATCCCAAATACAATGACGTGCTCGTCACTAAGTTTGTAAACAACCTCATGATGGGTGGTAAGAAGACCATCGCCTACAAGATATTCTATGAGGCTATCGACGTTGTCGCCGACCGTACAAAAGAGGACGGCCTTGAGGTGTGGAAAAAAGCATTGGCCAACATCACTCCTTCTGTAGAGGTTAAGAGCCGCCGTATAGGTGGTGCCACATTCCAGGTTCCTACTGAAATCCGCCCAGAGCGCAAGCAGTCGATTGGAATGAAGAACCTTATTTCATTCTCTCGCAAACGCAGCGAGAAGACAATGGCTCTCAAGCTTGCCGCCGAGATTCAGGCCGCTTATAAAGAGGAAGGTGCAGCCTTCAAGCGTAAAGAGGATATCCACCGTATGGCAGAGGCCAACAAGGCATTCTCACACTTCAGATTCTAATATTCGTATTTGTATCTTTAAGCAATACCAATCAATTAATAACCACCCAAAAACATTAGTTTATGTCCGACCTTCATTTGACAAGAAATATTGGAATAATGGCCCATATCGATGCCGGTAAAACGACAACGACAGAGCGCATCTTGTTCTATACGGGCAAGAACTATAAGCTTGGCGAAACCCATGAGGGTTCGGCAACAATGGACTGGATGGTCCAGGAACAGGAGCGTGGCATCACCATTACGTCAGCCGCAACCACAGTTTACTGGGATTGGCATAACAAACGCTATAAATACAATATTATAGATACTCCTGGCCATGTCGATTTCACTGTCGAGGTGGAGCGTTCATTGCGTGTGCTTGATGGCGCGATTGCTATATTTTGCGCTGTTGGCGGTGTGGAGCCCCAGTCGGAGACTGTATGGCGCCAGGCCGACAAGTACAGAGTGCCGCGCATCGCGTTCATTAATAAGATGGATCGCGCGGGAGCCGATTTCTTCTCGGTAGTGAGCCAGATAAAGGAGCGCCTTGGCGCCAATCCTATTCCTATAGAGATTCCCATAGGACAGGAAGACCTATTCAAAGGTGTGGTAAATCTCATTACCAATAAGGCGCTTATATGGGACGAGGCTTCAAACGGCACCAAGTTTTATGAGGTGCCGATGCCGGAGGACCTTAAAGATGTGGTAAGCGAATACAGACAAAAGCTCATTGAGGGAGTGGCAGAGGAAAATGAGGAGCTTATGATGAAGTTCTTTGACGATCCCGACTCTATCACCGAGGATGAGATTGTCACAGAGATTCGCAAGGCCACCCTGGCCATGAAGATAACACCAGTCATGTGTGGATCGGCGTTTAAGAACAAAGGCGTTCAGTCGTTGCTTGACGCAGTGGCTGCATTCCTGCCTTCGCCTCTCGACATGGACGACATAGTAGGTGTTAATCCTCGCACCGACAAGGAAGAGTCGCGCAAGATAGATGTCAAGGCGCCTTTCGCGGCTTTGGCTTTCAAGATTGCCACCGACCCATATGTAGGCCGTCTCTGCTTTTTCCGTGTATATTCGGGTTCGCTAGAGTCTGGTTCGTATGTCTATAACGCCAATACGGGCAAGAAGGAGCGAATCTCGCGAATTATGCAGATGCACTCAAACAAGCAGAACCCCCTAGACCGTATTGAGGCTGGCGACATTGGAGCTGCAGTGGGATTCAAAGACATCAAGACAGGTCACACTCTTTGCGACGAAGGACATCCTATAGTTCTCGAGTCCATGAAATTTCCCGAGCCGGTTATCAGCATTGCTGTTGAACCACATACACAGGCAGACATGGACAAGCTTACCAACGCACTTATGAAGCTGGCTGAGGAAGACCCCACATTCAGAGTTAAAACAGATGAGGTTTCGGGTCAGACAATCATAAGTGGCATGGGAGAGCTCCATTTGGATATCATTATGGATCGTCTGCGTCGAGAATTTGGTGTCGAGGTTAATCAGGGACGTCCAGAGGTTGCGTACAAGGAGGCGATTACACAGACTGTACAACACCACGAGATATACAAGAAACAGACTGGCGGTAAAGGTAAATTTGCTGACATTCTTTTCGAGATTGGTCCTGCCGACGAAGGTTTCGTAGGTTTGCAGTTTGTCAATGAGGTTAAGGGAGGCAATATTCCCAAGGAGTATATGCCCGCCATAGAGAAGGGTTTCAAGGAGGCCATGCTCAATGGAGTTTTGGCTGGTTACCCGCTCGACAGCATGAAGGTTCGTATCATAGATGGTTCGTTCCACCCTGTAGACTCAGACCAGCTTTCGTTTGAGGTGTGCGCCAAGATAGGTTTCAAGAACGCTTGCCGCAAGGCAGCTCCAGTTCTTCTCGAGCCGATCATGAAACTTGAGGTGTTGACCCCAGACGCATATGTTGGCGATGTAACAGGAGACCTTAACCGTCGTCGCGGCATGCTAGAGAACATCAACGCCAAGGTTGGAGTTCAGGCAATACACGCCAAAGTGCCACTTGAACAGATGTTCGGCTATGTCACCGCACTCCGCACCATTACCTCGGGTCGAGCCAACTCGACAATGGAGTTCTCGCATTATGCCGAGGTTACAAAAGAGCAACAGGAGGCTATACTTAAAAGCAAATACAATTATTAATAAAGATCTCTAAATCATTAAACCGTGAGTCAAAGAATCAGAATTAAACTCAAATCTTACGATCACAATCTCGTCGACAAATCGGCTGAGAAGATCGTGAAGACCGTCAAGATGACGGGTGCAGTTGTGAATGGTCCCATTCCACTGCCGACAAACAAAAAGATTTTTACTGTCAACCGCTCGACTTTCGTCAACAAGAAATCGCGCGAGCAGTTCGAACTCAGCTCGTACAAGCGTCTCATGGACATTGAAATCAATGACCGTACGAAGACCATAGACGCGCTTATGAAGCTTGAGCTTCCCAGTGGCGTTGAAGTAGAAATCAAAGTGTGAAACAAATCAGCCAATGCTTGTGCAGAAATGCCGCATGTATGCTGAAATCTAAAAACAACCAAATCCATTCAAAAAAGAAATGTCAGGATTAATAGGTAAAAAAATCGGAATGACCAGTCTTTTTGATGCCGACGGAAAGCAGATACCGTGCACAGTTATTGAAGCTGGTCCTTGTGTTGTTACACAAGTTAAAACTATTGAGAACGATGGCTATGAGGCCATCCAGTTGGCTTTTGGCGAGAAGAAGGAATCGCACACCACAAAGCCTATGAAAGGTCACTTTGCCAAGGCAGGAACCACACCCAAACGTTATCTCGCAGAGTTCAGCCGTTTTGAGGAAGGTCACAAGAAAAAATATGGTGAAGTGTTGACAGTCGAAGTCTTCCAGGAAGGTGAATTTGTCGACGTAGTAGGAACATCAAAAGGTAAGGGTTTCCAAGGCGTAGTCAAAAGACATGGTTTCGGCGGTGTTGGAGATCTCACTCACGGTCAGCATGACCGCCTCCGTGCTCCTGGTTCGATTGGTGCATCTTCGTATCCTTCGCGCATTTTCAAGGGTATGCGCATGGCTGGCCAGACTGGCAACCACCGTGTAAAAGTCCAGAACTTGCAGGTGAAGGTTCTGTACCGGGACCCAAAGGTTCAATTTTAAAACTTGAAAGATGGAGTTAAAAGTTTATAACATCAACGGAAGCGAAACCGGTAGAACCATCACTCTTGACGATTCTATCTTCGCATTGGAACAGCCCAATGACCACGCTATTTATCTCGACTGCAAGCAGTATCTCGCAGACCAGCGTCAGGGCACTCACAAAAGCAAGGAACGTTCAGAAATAGCTCACAGCACCCGTAAACTCAAACGTCAGAAAGGTACTGGCGGTGCTCGTTCGGGCGATATCAAGAGCCCTGTATTCGTAGGTGGCGGCCGTATATTTGGTCCTAAACCCCGCGACTATCGTTTTAAACTCAATATCAAGGTGAAACGCTTGGCTCGTCGCTCTGCACTCACTCACAAAGTTAACGATAACGCTCTCACTATCGTCGAGAATTTCACTTTCGACGCTCCTAAGACAAAATCCATGATTAATGTCCTCGACAAACTTAATGTCGCAGACACAAAATCACTTTTTGTTATTGAGAATCAAAATAATTTCGTATCTTTGTCTGCTCGTAACTTGAAGAACGTGAAAGTTGTAAATGTATCGCAATTAAATACTTACGACATAGTTAACGCAGCTAAGGTCGTTGTCTCGGAAGGTTCAATTCCTGAGATTACACGTGTTTTAAGTACGAAATAAAGACTGGATTAAGAACGTTTAAGATTTTTTAACAAATGAATATTATAGTTAAACCGCTTATCAGCGAAAAGATGACCCGCCTCACCGAAGCTGCTGCTGAACCCAAGCTGAACCGCATTCAGCGTCATAAAGGCCTGGAGGCAAAGCCAGTTCAGAATCGTTATGGCTTCATCGTTGACAAGTGCGCCAACAAGATAGAAATTAAGAAGGCTGTTGAGAGTTTCTACAACGTAAAGGTTGTCGACGTCAACACTATGAATTATTCGGGCAAGGCAAAGTCGCGTTACACCAAGGCAGGATTCCTGCAGGGTCGTACGAACGCTTTCAAGAAAGCTATTGTTACTCTTGCTCCCGATAACACGATTGATTTCTATAGCGGAATTTAATAGTTTTCTAATATAATAATAGTCAGTTCCACTGATAAGCGAACAAAAAGAAGTAAAACAAAAATGGCTTTAAAAAAGATTAAACCGACAACACCGGGTCAGCGCCACAAAATCGTCGTCACAAACGACGATATTACCGCTACAAAGCCCGAAAAGAGCCTTGTCTTCGGTCTCCGCAAATCGGGAGGTCGTAACAACCAGGGTAAGATGACCATGCGCTACATTGGCGGTGGACACAAGCAATTGTTCCGTATTATCGACTTCAAGCGCGATAAAGACGGTATACCTGCCACTGTCAAGACAATAGAGTACGATCCTAATCGCAGCTCACGTATCGCACTTGTTTTCTACGCTGATGGTGAAAAACGTTACATCCTTTGCCCACAAGGACTTAAGGTTGGTCAGACTATCATGTCGGGAAACGGCGTTGCCCCTGAGATTGGCAACACATTAACTCTTGCCGAGATTCCTTTTGGAACACTCATTCACAACATTGAACTCCGCCCTGGTCAGGGTGCCAAGATGGTACGCTCGGCTGGTGCTTACGCACAGCTGATGTCACGTGATGGTAAATATGCCATCATCAAGATGCCCTCGGGCGAGATGCGTATGATTCTCCAGTCATGCCGCGCTACCGTTGGTGTTGTTTCAAACACCGAGCACAATCTTGAAGTTGGAGGTAAGGCTGGTCGCAACCGTCACCTTGGTCGTCGTCCTCGCAACCGTGGTGTTGTAATGAACCCTGTTGATCACCCGATGGGTGGTGGTGAAGGTCGTCAGACTGGTGGACATCCACGTTCACGCAAGGGTATCCCAGCTAAGGGCTACAAGACTCGCGCACCCAAGAAACAGTCCAGCAAGTTCATTCTCGAAAGAAGAAAGAAATAATAACGATTAAAGAAGAATAAGATGAGTCGTTCATTAAAGAAAGGTCCGTACATTTTCCACAAACTGGAAAAAAGAGTTATCGAGGCACAGCAATCCAACAAGAAAGTCACCATCAAGACTTGGTCAAGAGCTTCAATGATTTCTCCCGACTTTGTCGGCCAGACTATCGCCGTACACAACGGTAACAAGTTCATCCCTGTCTACGTGACTGAAAACATGGTTGGTCATAAGCTCGGAGAATTCGCTCCCACGCGTATATTCCGTGGCCACGCCGGATCTAAAGACAAAGGTAAAAAATAAATTGTGATATCGTACGATATCCTAAAATGGAAAAAGAATAATGAGACGTAGAAAACATAATGTTGCAGAAGCACGCAAAGAAGCCAACAAGACCTATTATGTGGCTAAGCTGATGAACAATCCGACTTCGCCCCGTAAGACACGCCTTGTCGCCGACCTTATCCGTGGTGTCGATGTCGACAAAGCCCTTGCCATTCTCCAATATAACCCTAGAGAATCGGCTCCAAAGATGCGCAAGCTTCTTCTTTCGGCAATTGCCAACTGGCAGGCCAAAAACGAAGGCAAACGCATTGAGGACAGTCAGCTCTATGTTAAGACTATTATGGTTGACGAGGGTCGTACCATGAAGCGTATGCGCACAGCTCCCCAGGGACGCGGCTACAGAATCCGCAAACGCAGCAACCACATCACCATGGTTGTAGGCAGCCGTGTTGACGAAGCCGCTGAGGCTACACGCCCTCAGACAGAAGAATAATTCATAGTATATTAAAAAAGAAGAATTTCAAGAATGGGACAAAAAACTAACCCAATTGGAAACAGATTAGGTATCATCCGCGGATGGGACTCTAACTGGTATGGCGGAAGAAGATTCGAGCAGAAACTCGTTGAGGACAATAAGATTCGCAAGTACCTCAATGCTCGTCTCGCCAAAGCAGGTATTTCTAAGATTTATATAGAAAGAACCCTGAAGCTCCTCACTGTCACCATTAACACCGCTCGCCCGGGTCTCATCATAGGCAAGGCAGGCTCTGAGGTTGACAAGCTGAAAGAGGAATTGAAGAAACTCACTGGCAAGGATGTCCAGATTAACATCACCGAGGTGAAGCGTCCAGAACTCGACGCAGTCCTCGTTGCACAGAACATCGCCAAACAAATCGAAGGTCGCGTTCAGTATCGTCGTGCCATCAAGACCGCTATCACCTCAACCATGAGAATTGGTGCTGAGGGTATAAAGGTCTCTATCTCTGGTCGTATCGGTGGTGCAGAAATGTCTCGTACCGAGCACTATAAAGAGGGTCGTACACCTCTGCACACACTCCGTGCCGACATTGACTATGCACTTGCCGAGGCTCACACAGCTTATGGCCGCATGGGTGTCAAGGTATGGATATGCCGTGGTGTTGTTTACGGAAAACGTGAACTCGTTCCCTCGACAGTAGGTGGTCAAGCCACAAGGGACAACAAGCGTCCTGCCGGCATGGGTCGCCCCGCTTCGGGTCCCCGCAAAAGAAACAATAACAGAAATAATAATTCCAAGTAAGATATTCTGAGGCGGGAAGCAAATCAATCTCCCCATTTTTCCTGCCAGAGATTATCCTTTTAAAAAGAAGTAACAATGTTACAACCGAAAAAAACAAGATACAGAAAGCAGCAAAAAGGTAAAATTAAGGGCAATGCTTTCCGTGGCCACGAGTTGGCTTTCGGTACTTTCGGCATCAAATCCCTTGAAACCTGTTTTATCACAGGCCGTCAAATAGAGGCTGCACGTCAGGCGGTGACACGTCACATGAAACGTGAGGGTCAAATATGGATCCGCATTTTCCCCGACAAACCCATTACCAAGAAGCCTAACGAGGTACGTATGGGTAAGGGTAAGGGTGCCCCTGAATATTTCGTTGCCCGTGTCATGCCAGGAACCATGCTCTTCGAATGCGAGGGTGTGCCAATGGATGTTGCAAAGGAGGCTTTGCGCCTTGCAGCCCAAAAGCTCCCCATCACCACCAAGTTCGTTGTGAAAAGAGACTATATCGAAGAAGCTTAAACAAATAAGAAGAGATGAAAAACCAGTTAGTATTAAAAGAGCTTTCAACCGCTGAAGTTAAGGAACGTTTGGACAACGAAAGAGCCATGTATCAGAAGATGCTCATGAGCCATGCTGTTTCACCCATCGAAAATCCTAACAAAATTAAAGAAAGTAGAAAAAACATTGCCCGCTGTTTGACCGAGCTTCGTGAACGCGAACTCAAGGCTTCAAAGTAACATGGCAATTAATTAAATTCTTAAGATGGAAAGAAATTTAAGAAAAGAAAGAATCGGCGTTGTAGTGAGCAACAAGATGGAAAAATCCATCGTTGTTCTTGTTGAGCGCAAGGTGAAACACCCTAAATATGGTAAATTTGTCAAGAAATCTACCAAATTTATGGCTCACGACAAAGATAATGAATGCAACATTGGCGACACTGTAAGGATAATGGAAACACGTCCTCTCAGCAAAAACAAATGTTGGAGATTAGTAGAAATAATAGAAAGGGCTAAGTAATCATGATACAGCAAGAAACTAGAATGACCGTCGCCGACAACAGCGGCGCTAAAAGCGCTCTCTGTATCCGCGTGCTCGGCGGCACCAAAAAACGCTATGCTTCCGTGGGCGATACTATCGTCGTGGCTATCAAGGACGCCCTGCCTTCAGGCAATGTTAAGAAGGGCTCAGTTTCGAAGGCTGTTGTAGTCCGCACCAAGAAGGA
This sequence comes from uncultured Bacteroidales bacterium, assembly GCA_900316965.1. Lineage (GTDB taxonomy): Bacteria > Bacteroidota > Bacteroidia > Bacteroidales > P3 > Colimorpha. The sequence goes on along the minus strand of ONEY01000003.1, from coordinate 38,603 downwards.
GATTCGTCGTCAGGATGGTTCATACATTCGTTTTGACGACAACGCATGTGTCCTTCTCACCGCTGCCGACGAACTCCGTGGCACCCGTATTTTCGGACCCGTGGCCCGCGAACTTCGCGAAAAGCAATTCATGAAAATTGTTTCTCTCGCTCCTGAAGTATTGTAATAAGTATAGAAGGTTTAAGTTCTAACAGGCTTTGCTTGTAACGAACATCAAAACCTTTAGAACTTTAAAACCAAATTATCAAAATAGAAAAGAAATGAAATTGCACGTTAAAAAAGGGGACATGGTCCAGGTGATCGCCGGCGACGATAAAGGTAAAATCGCCAAGGTGCTGAAGGTCATTCCCGAAAAGAATCGCGCCATCGTCGAGGGAGTAAACGTCAATAAGAAACACACCAAGCCTAGTGCAAAAAACACTCAGGGTGGTATCGTTGACGTAGAGGCTCCTGTCCATATCTCCAATCTTATGGTTGTCGAGGGTAAGACTCCTACTAGAATCGGTCGTAGGATTGACGAAAAAACAGGTAAATTAGTTCGTTATTCTAAAAAAACAGGGGAGGTAATCAAGTAATGGCATACATTCCGGCTTTAAAAACAAAATACAACGAGGAAATCAAGCCTGCACTGATGAACGAATATCAGTACAAGACTGTCATGCAGTGTCCTCGTCTGCTTAAGATAACCCTCAACCAGGGTCTTGGCAAGGCAGCCATCGCTGACAAGAAAGTCATCGACAAGGGTGTCGAGGAAATGACACTTATCGCTGGACAGAAGGCTGTGCCCACCAAGTCCAAGAAGGATATCTCCAACTTCAAATTGCGCCGTGGCATGCCTATCGGTGTCCGCGTCACTCTCCGTGGCGAACGCATGTACGAGTTCCTTGAGCGCCTTGTCACCGCCTCAATTCCCCGTATCCGCGACTTCCGTGGTATCAATGATAAGGGTTTTGACGGCAAGGGTAACTACACTTTCGGCATTGCCGAGCAAATCATTTTCCCCGAAATTGATATTGACAAGATCGACCGTATACAGGGAATGGACATCACTTTTGTCACCTCTGCAAGAACCGACAAAGAGGCTATGTCCCTGCTGAAACAGTTCGGTTTACCTTTCAAGAACCAGCAAAAATAAGAAATACATGGCTAAAGAATCAATCAAAGCAAGAGAACGCAAAAGAGAAAGAATGGTAGCACAATACGCTGCCAAGCGTGCCGCCTTGAAGGAAATTGTTCGCACCGGCGAACCTGAGGATGTTGAGAAGGCAGTCATCGCCCTCCAGAAACTTCCTAAAAACGCTTGTCCTGTGCGTTTGCACAATCGTTGCAAACTCACTGGTCGTCCCAAAGGTTACATGCGCCAGTTCGGCATCTCCCGTATCAATTTCCGTGAGATGGCTGTCAACGGCTTAATCCCAGGCGTCAAAAAAGCAAGTTGGTAATATTATTTTTTTCACAACAACAGCCTTGCGTGTTGGCTGACAGCCAAAACTACAAGACTGAAAAAACAAAGAAAGTATAATAATGGTTTCAGATCCTATTGCAGACTATTTGACTCGCATGAGAAATGCCATCATGGCAAAACACAGAGTCGTTGAGATCCCTGCATCCAAATTGAAAAAAGAGATCACTAAAATCCTCTTCGAAAAAGGTTACATCCTGAACTATAAGTTTGAGAATGAGGGTAAGCCTAACCAGACCATCAAGGTGGCTCTGAAATATCACCCTGTGACTAAAATGTCGGCTATCGCCGAGCTGAAACGTGTTTCCAGCCCTGGTCTCCGCAAGTATGTCTCTGTTGAAGAGATGCCACGAGTTCTCAATGGTCTCGGCATTGCCATCGTGTCTACATCTAAGGGCCTTATGACCGACAAGGAGGCTCGCACCCTTAATGTCGGCGGCGAGGTTTTGTGTTACATCAGCTAATCAAAGAGAGGAGAAATAAGAAATGTCAAGAATTGGTAAATTACCTATAAAATTGCCTAAGGGTGTCGAGGTTTCGATTTCCGACGACAATGTTCTCACTGTTAAGGGCCCCCTTGGTCAGCTTACCCAGAAGGTTAATCCTGACATCACTATGAATGTCGAAGACGGCGAAATCCATTTCTCCCGTCCATCAGACTCCAAGGAGCACAAGGCTATGCACGGTTTATACCGCGCTCTTGCTGCCAATATGGTTAAGGGTGTTTCCGAAGGTTTCAAGGTTGTTCAGGAAGTAATCGGAGTTGGTTACAAAGTACAGGCCAATGGTCAAGTTATGGAGATGGATCTTGGTTATTCACACAAGATCTTTTTTGAGTTGGCTCCCGAAATCAAAGTCGAGACCGTCACCGAAAAAGGTAAGAATCCTATCATCACCATGACTTCTATTGACAAGCAGATACTTGGACAGGCAGCCGCTAAAATCCGCTCGCTCCGTAAACCTGAACCTTATAAGGGCAAGGGTATCCGCTTCCAGGGTGAAGTTGTTCGTAAGAAGGCTGGTAAAGCCGCAGCCAAATAAAAGTTGAAAAGTTATCTGGTTGAAACGAAGTCAAAAAAGACAAATAACCTTAATGCTTTCAACCTAAAACGAAAGTAATATGGCAACAAAAAAAGATATAAGAAGAACAAAGATTAAATACAGAATTCGTCACAAGGTTTCCGGCACTGCCGCGATGCCTCGCCTGTCTGTGTTCAGAAGCAACAAGGAAATATACGCACAGGTGATTGACGATGAAAAAGGCGTAACACTGACCGCAGCCTCCACATTGGAGAAGACTGTTGAAAAGGGTGGTACGAAAAGTGAAATGGCTGCTAAGGTTGGCAAGCTCATTGCAGAGCGCACCAAGGCTGCCGGAATTGAATCCGTGGTTTTTGACCGTAATGGTTATCTTTACCATGGTCGTGTTAAATCGTTAGCTGACGCAGCCCGTGAAGGCGGCTTAAAATTCTAATAAGATATGGCAGAAGTAAACGTAAAAAGAGTAAAATCAAGCGAGATCGAATTTAAAGATCGTCTTGTCGCAATCAATCGTGTAACAAAGGTTACCAAGGGTGGTAGAACTTTCAGCTTCTCTGCTATCGTCGTTATTGGAAACGAGAATGGTGTAGTCGGATACGGTCTTGGCAAAGCCAAGGAAGTGCAGGCTGCTATTCAGAAAGGCGTTGATGATGCTAAGAAGAACCTCATCAAGGTTCCCGTTCTTAAAGGCACCATACCACATGAGCAGACTGGTAAATACAGTGGTGCTCGCGTTTTCCTTAAACCTGCAGCTCCCGGTACCGGTGTTATCGCCGGTGGTGCAATGCGTGCTGTCCTCGAAAGTGTAGGAGTAAAAGACGTGCTTGCAAAGTGCAAAGGCTCTTCAAATCCCCACAGCGTTGTTAAGGCTACCATCAATGCGCTGCTACAGATGAAGGATCCTTATATGGTCGCCCAGCTTAGAGGTATCTCTCTCGACAAAGTGTTTAACGGTTAATTATAGGAGATTGAAACTATGGCAGAACAGAAACTTAGAATCAAACAGGTCAGAAGTAAAATCGGACACCCCATCGACCAGAAAAGAACACTTGAGGCTCTTGGTTTGAGGAAAATCAACCAGACCCGCGAGGTCGTTGCCACCCCACAGATCCTCGGAATGATCGACAAGGTGAAACATTTGATCTCCGTTGAAGAAATCTAATCGCTAACCACCTAACATAGAAAGGAATAAAATAATGAACTTAAGCAATCTTAAACCTGCTGAAGGTGCTATAAAGCATTCCAAACGTATCGGTCGTGGCGCCGGCTCCGGCAAAGGTGGCACATCGACTCGTGGTAACAAGGGTGCAAAGGCTCGTTCCGGCTACCATGCCAAAATTGGCTATGAGGGTGGTCAGATGCCTCTCTACCGCCGTGTACCAAAATTCGGCTTCAAGAATATCAACCGTGTTGAATATGTAGGTATCAACATCGACCTTCTTAATAGCCTTGCTGAAACAAAAAATATTACCGAATTCAACATTGATGTATTCAAACAGAATGGTCTTATCTCATCATCGGACAGAATCAAGATTTTGGGTCGTGGTGAGCTCAACAACACCATCAACGTCACCGCTCACGCTTTCTCAGCTTCCGCAAAAAAAGCCATAGAGGACAAAGGTGGTGTCGCCACTGTTATTGAATAATAAATTAACAAACAACTATGAAGAGATTTATCCAGACACTGAAAAACATTTGGTCGATTGAGGACCTGCGTAAAAGAATACTTTATACCTTAGGGTTGGTACTCGTTTATCGTATAGGTTCATATGTCGTCCTTCCCGGTGTCGACCCCTCCCAACTTGGTGCCCTCCAGAAACAGGGCTCTGAAGGTCTCCTGGGACTGCTTAACATGTTCTCCGGCGGTGCCTTCTCCAACGCTTCGATTTTTGCATTAGGTATTATGCCCTATATCACAGCCTCTATTGTGATACAGCTGTTTGTTATGGTAGTGCCTTATTTCCAGAAATTACAGCGTGATGGAGAAAGTGGTCGTAGAAAAATGAACCAAATCACACGTATACTTACTGTGGTTATCACTGGTTTCCAGGCACCTGCATACATCACCAATATGATGTATCAGCTTCAGGGTTCTGCCACTGCTCTGCATCCCTTTGATGGTACAGGTCCCTCCACATTTTTCTGGATTTCCAGTATCATCATCCTCATTTGCGGCACATTGTTCGTTATGTGGATGGGTGAGCGTATCACTGATAACGGTGTTGGCAACGGTATTTCACTTCTCATTATGGTAGGTATTATTGCCCGTCTGCCTTTCGCTCTTTCAGCCGAATTTATGGCTCGCTTGACGGAAAGTGGCGGTCTGGTTATGTTCCTCTTCGAAATTGTCGTTCTTCTTGCAGTCATTCTGCTTGTTATCCTTCTTGTGCAAGGCACACGCCGTATACCGGTTCAGTATGCCAAGCGTATAGTTGGAAACAAACAGTATGGTGGTGTACGTCAATATATTCCTATTAAGGTTAACGCCGCTGGTGTAATGCCAATCATCTTTGCTCAGGCAATCATGTTTATCCCAATCACATTTATGGGATTCAACAATGATACACCATCAAAGTTTGCTATGGCATTCGCCGACTACAATGGTTTCTGGTACAATTTGGTGTTTGCTATTTTGGTGATACTTTTCACATATTTCTACACCGCAATTGCTATCAATCCTAACCAGATGGCTGACGATATGAAGAAGAACGGTGGTTTCATACCTGGTGTGAAACCTGGAAAAAAGACCGCAGAGTATCTAGAGGAAATACTTTCCAAGGTTACTCTCCCCGGTTCCTTCTTCCTTGCCATTGTCGCTATACTTCCTGCCATCATACGTCTCTTTGGAGTGAATACTCAGTTTGCTCAGTTCTACGGTGGTACATCACTCCTCATCATGGTTGGTGTCATTCTTGACACTTTGCAGCAGATAGAGAGCCATCTTCTGATGCGCCATTATGATGGTTTGACAAAGACCGGTCGTATCAAGGGTCGTACCTCGATGGCTATTCAGGCATAAAAAAACTAAGACGAAATGATAACACTCAAAACACAAGAAGAGATTGAGCTTATCCGTAAGGCAGCCCTCCTCGTCGGCCAAACGCTGGCAGAGGTGGGCCGCCATATTCGTCCTGGTGTTACCACGAAGTTCCTAGACCAGATTGGAGAGCAGTTTATACTTGACAATCATGGCAAGCCTCTATGTAAGGGTTATGAGGGATTTCCTTCGGCATTGTGCATTTCGGTGAACGATGTCGTTGTTCATGGTATACCGGGAGATCTTTTCATCAACGAAGGTGACAATGTCTCGGTTGATTGTGTTATTGAACTTGACGGTTATGTAGGCGACTCAGCCTATACTTTTGCCGTCGGCGAGGTTACGCCTGAAATGCATCGTTTGCTAAAGGTCACTAAGGAGTGTCTATATCTTGGTCTTGAAAAATGCAAAGCAGGCAACCGTCTTGGAGATATTGGACATGCTGTCCAGATGCATGCCGAAAAGAATGGATATGGAGTTGTCCGTGAGTTGTGTGGACATGGTGTCGGTTTCAAAATGCACGAGTCGCCGAATGTTCCCAACTATGGTATTCCAGGCACTGGTGTATTGCTCAAACAGGGTATGGTTATAGCAGTGGAGCCAATGATTACCATGGGTTCAAAAAACGTAAAGTTTTCCCAGACCGATGGGTGGACGTGTCGTACGAAAGATGGTAAGCCTGCGGCTCATTTCGAACACACTGTGGCTATTGGCGCAAATGGACCGGAGATTCTCTCCAGTTTTGATTTTATTGAAAATAAATAACTCAGTATTATATGGCAAAACAGGCTTCTATACAATTGGACGGCACCGTGATAGAATCGCTAGGCAACGCGATGTTTCGTGTCGAGTTGGAAAACGGACATGTTATCATTGCGCACATTTCTGGGAAAATGCGAATGCATTACATCAAGATACTTCCTGGCGACAAAGTGCAGATTGAGATGTCGCCCTATGATTTGACCAAGGGGAGAATTACCTATCGCCACAAATAAATACAAATGCAAAGAGGTGGCAAAGTTGTGTTAGAATATATGACAAGAACTTAAACATCCAAGGCACACAGAGTCATCAAAAGCCTCGCTACACCTTAAACATCCAAAAAACAACAATAAACAATGAAAGTAAGAGTTTCAGTTAAGAAAAGATCTCCTGAATGCAAAGTTGTACGCCGCAAGGGGATTGTTTATGTAATCAACAAGAAAAACCCAAAATTCAAACAAAGACAGGGTTAATTAACAAAAAAAGTAATTTCAATTTATGGCAAGAATTGCAGGTATTGACTTACCCAAAAACAAAAGAGGCGTTATAGGTCTGACCTATATCTACGGAATCGGAAGAAGCCTTGCTTCAGAAATTCTGGCTAAAGCCGGTATCGATGAGAACAAGAAAGTTCAGGATTGGACTGACGATGAGCAGAACGCGCTGCGTACCATCATCAATGATGAGTATAAGGTAGAAGGTGCTTTACGTTCCGAAGTTCAGATGAACATCAAGCGTCTCATGGACATTGGTTGCTATCGCGGAATTCGTCATCGTCTTGGTCTTCCTCTCCGCGGACAGAGCACCAAAAACAACGCCCGTACACGTAAGGGTAAGAAGAAAACTATCGCTAACAAGAAGAAAGCTCCTAAAGCATAACAAGGAGCGAGCGGTTGAGAATAACGCCGCTTAGAAATGTAAAATCAAGCAAGTAAAATTAAATTATGGCAAAAACTTCTAAACCGACTAAAAAAAGAGTCGTAAAAGTTGAACCTCAAGGAAGAGCATGCATATTTGCATCCTTCAACAACGTCATTGTATCGTTGACAAATAATGCCGGACAAGTGATTTCTTGGTCGTCAGCAGGAAAAATGGGCTTCCGCGGATCGAAGAAAAACACTCCGTATGCCGCTCAGATGGCTGCGGAAGATTGCGGTAAAGTTGCTTATGATTTGGGCCTACGCAAAGTAAAGGTCTTCGTCAAGGGACCTGGTTCAGGACGTGAATCTGCAATACGAGCAATCAACGGCTGTGGTATTGAGGTCACCGAAATTGTCGACATCACCCCACTTCCGCACAATGGTTGCCGTCCTCCTAAACGTCGCCGTGTGTAATTTTTAACGTTATTTTAACATTAAAATTTTAAAATAGAATAAAATGGCAAGATATACAGGTCCTAAAACCAAAGTTGCAAGAAAGTTCCACGAGCCAATCTACGGTCCTGACAAGAACTACGAAAGAAAACCTTATGCTCCTGGTATGCACGGACAGAGCAAGCGTCGTAGCAAAACCTCTGAATATGGTATACAGCTCCAGGAAAAGCAGAAAGCGAAGTACACCTATGGCATTCTTGAACGCCAATTTGTGAAAATATATGAAGAGGCATCCCGTCGCGGTGGTATCACCGGTGAGGTACTTCTTCAACTTATCGAGTCGCGCCTCGACAATGTCGTGTATCGTCTGGGCATAGCCCGTACACGCGCACAGGCTCGCCAGCTCGTGTCCCATCGTCACATCACCGTCAATGGCGCTGTGGTCAACATTCCTTCCTATTCGTTGAAAGAGGGAGATATCGTTTCAGTTCGCGAACGCTCCAAATCGTTGGAGATAATAACCGATTCACTGGCTTCCCGTGCCAACAATTATCCTTGGCTCGAGTGGGATGGCGCCATGATGTCGGGCAAGTTCATGAACTACCCCCAGCGTGCTGATATCCCTGAGAACATCAACGAACAGTTGATCGTCGAACTCTACTCGAAATAATAGCTTGTAGGGAGTAACTCAATTCAATTCAATAAAGGAATGTTAGCCTAGTGTGGTTATAGCCACACCGGGAATCAATAAAGAAAAAAAAACAGTAAATGTCAATATTAGCTTTTCAACAACCAGACAAGGTCGTAATGCTTGAGGCTGACGATTTTAGAGGAACTTTTGAATTCCGTCCTCTCGAGCCTGGCTATGGTATTACTATCGGTAACGCCTTACGTCGTGTACTTCTCTCGTCGTTAGAGGGATTTGCAATCACATCGGTGCGTATCGATGGTGTCGACCATGAGTTCTCCTCTCTGCCAGGTGTGGTGGAGGATATGACTGATATTATCCTCAACCTGAAACAGGTTCGCTTCCGCCGTCAAGTGGAAGACACCGATTCGGAAAAGATCAGTTTCGAAATTGTCGAGAAAAATGTCTTCAAGGCTGGTGACCTCAACGAATATCTGCAAGGTTTCCAAGTTCTCAATCCTGACGTGGAAATATGCCATATGGAACCTACCACAAGCCTTAAAATCGAGCTCACTATCGAGAAGGGTCGTGGATATGTTCCGTCGGACGAGAACAAGAAGCCAGGCGATCCGATAGGAGTCATTGCTATTGATTCTATCCATACGCCTATCAAGAATGTTCAGATGGAGGTCAACGATTATCGTGTTGAACAAAAAACTGACTATGAGAAGCTCACTTTCGACATCCAGACAGATGGTTCAATACATCCCAAGGAGGCTTTGAAAGAAGCTGCCACCATCCTTATTCAGCATTTCATGTTGTTTAGTGATGAGCGTATTTCTCTCGAACTTGAGCCAAAACAAGTTGTTGAGGAATTCGATGAGAATACACTTCATACTCGTCAGTTGCTCAAGACCAAGTTGATAGACCTCGACCTTTCTGTCCGAGCCCTCAATTGCCTCAAGGCAGCAGAGGTAGAGACTTTGGGAGATCTGGTTTCCTATAACAAAGCTGATTTGCTTAAATTCAGAAACTTCGGTAAAAAGTCGCTTATAGAGCTTGAGAACCTTGTTGCCTCCAAGAATCTGGATTTCGGCATGAACATTTCAAAGTATAAATTAGATAAAGAATAAGAATTATGAGACACGGTTGCAAAGTAAATCATTTGTCTAGAACTCATTCGCACAGAGTTGCGATGATGTCCAATATGGCCACGTCTTTGATAATGCATAAAAGACTTGAAACGACTCTGGCCAAAGCCAAAGCCTTAAGAGTTTATGTTGAGCCTATCATCAATCGTTCAAAAGAGGATTCAACACATAACCGCCGTATTGTTTTCAGCTATCTCCATAGCAAAGAAGCTGTCAACGAGCTTTTCCGTGAGGTTTCACAGAAAATCGCTAATCGTCCTGGCGGATATACTCGTATCCTTAAGACCGGCATCCGCAAAGGTGACAATGCCGAGATGTGCATTATTGAACTCGTTGATTACAACGAAAACATGTTGAAAGAGGCTAAGGCTAAGAAAGCCAAGAGTACTCGTCGTAGCCGTGGTGGCAAGAAAGCCGAAGAGGCTGCCACTGCCGAAACTGCTACTGTCGAAACAACTCCCGAAGCCGAGGCTACTGAAAACAAAGCTGAGTAAATATCTTACTTTTCAAAAAGCAGGAGTGCATATTTATGTACTCCTGCTTTTTTATTATATTGGCTTATGTGCCATTTTGTAGGCTGAGACTCTGTGGAATATCAGATATTATATATCTCAGAATAAATATTAAAACATAGATATGGAAAATATCCTGCAGAAGGACCATAAACAATAATCGGTCATTAGATCGACTTTTCAATTTGTCACACTTTTTTCAGGTCTGTTTATTCCATCTCAGAATTTCATGCGGCAGCTTGTCCACATCTCAGACTTGATTTACCAGACACAAATCGTTTTACGCGCTCCATAGAAACTTGTGCCGGCCATGCCTGCATTAGCGATGCGGCAAATCTGATTGAAACAAATACCAATCTGACATAAATTCTAACGACGATTAGGGTTAAATATTTCAGCTTGCAATCAGACACAAATGTCAAAATTGTATGCCTTCCTTGTTGTTTGTTTTAGAGATCACTTGTTTGCTAACGTTTGATTTGAGGCAATTGTTCTATGAAGCCTAATCCTGTCGGGCGGGCAGAGGGGTCTTTGAATATCAGTGGGGCCGTAGGGCTTATCTGTTGATGGTCATAAGGGTTAGGTGAAGGTACAATGATGGCGCCCTCATGCAGATGTATATGTACGTTGATTGGGATATACACCGTTCCTGTCAGATAGCGACCAACATAGAATTCCAAACAGCCGCCGCCATGCTGTGCTATATAGTTTACGGCGTGTTGTATGGAGTTGGTGTTGATTGTTGTGCCGTTGTTTTTGATGCCGAAACGTGAGGCTTTGTAAAGTTTGCCATAGTTGTCGGTATTGTCCTGAGTCGAAGTGGTTGAATAGACATATGAGGCGTCAATAGGACGCTGCTTCACAATGCGAAAGCCGGGAGCCTTCACATGGGTGCAGCCGTTGGCAACAAGAGTCTGTGGTGTTGTTGGTCGAGAGTCGACGATGGTGAGGCCGTTGACATCATCGGCGACGATGCAGGGACGGTAGTCCCGTTTGTCCACAGTCAGATGGACGTTACGAAGCACGATATTGTCGGCATGTCGCAAGTAGAGGCCCCAGGCGGGAAGTTCCTTGAACATGGAAAACTCGGGGTACTGAGTAGTGCGTTCCGCTATTGCTGCCAACGACTTGGCGTCGGAGCTGCAAAAGGCATAGCTACTGTCACTGCCGCCGGGGTAGTGTATCTCGACATTTTCGAGGGTGATGTTTTCAATCCTGTGTCCGGGGGTGCCCACGATGGAGGAAGGAGAAATGTTGCGAGGCAGATCCTCCACAGGACCCTCGTAGCTGTAGCCCGCATCCGGCTTTTGGGCTGGTACTTCCACATATACGTTTTTGATGACGATATCCTTCAGGCAGGGGGCTATGATGCCCTGGCGCCGTTCGGCGAAACGAAGGAAGATGGCGTTGCCAGTATGGGTTGCGCGGAGGCCGTCGATGACGATATCCTGCAGGGCTCCGCCATCCATGGATGCTATGGTGATGGCGCTGCGGTAAGTGTCGTAGATTGTGATGTTGTGGAAACGGAAATGGCGGAAAGTGCCGCGGGTCATGGTGCCGAACTTGATGCCGTTGGCAGAGGAACGGCCAGTGCAGTTTTCCACCAGCACATCCTCAGAGATGCCGTCGGCGCTGTGGCTTTTGAAGCAGAAAACGTCATCGGCGGCATCCATTGTACAGTTGCGTATCACCACATGCTGGCAGTCAACGATGTCGACACCGTCGTTGTTCCAGTAACATTTGCTGTCCACAGTCTGGTTCTCGATGAGCAGATGGCGGCATTGGTCGTACTGCTGGTTCCAGCTGGCAGGGTTGCGGAGGGTGATGTCTCTGACTACTATATTTTCGCATTCACGGAAATGGATATTTTCCGGGCGGTTGGTTTCATTAGGGCGGTCGTATTTTAACGGGTCGTCGACGAGACCAAGATGGATATAGTTGACCATATTGTTGGCCACCTCCCATCCGCGGCCGTCGATGGTGCCCTGACCGGTGATGGCTATGTCGTGCTGCTTTATGGCGAAGATAAAGGCCGTCCAGCGCACGGAAGGGTCCTTTACATAGTCGAAGGGGTTAGTGGAGCCCAGCAATGTGGCGCCACGCTCGAGGTGGAGCGTCACGCCGCTAAGGAGGTATAATGTTCCGCTGACATACTGCCCCGGTGGCACGACGACGGTCTGTTTCGTGCCGGTCCGTCTGTATGTTGCGTTGGCGCTGTCGATGGCAGCCTGCAGGTTGCGGGTGCAGAGGGTGACGCCGTCGCCCTTGGCATCGAAGTCGGTAACATATAGACGTTGTGCCTGGCAGGGCAGCCAAGCAGCGATAAGTGCTATTATTAAAAAGATACGTTTCATGGGCTGTGGCGAAATGGATTTGGCAGTGGTATTGATAATATTAAGCAATGGTGTTGATAAAAGGAATAAAGAAAAATACATCACACATCATACATCTAATAAAAGGTTATTCTACCATTGAAACCGACGAGGCCGGCGGGTGTGGTGGGGATGTTGCGTTTGAGGACAAAATGCTGCACGACCTTGTCGTCGGTAAGGGTGTGGACGTAGTTGTTGAGGGTAGTGGTGACTTTGATTACAATGGTGTTGTCGCCTGGGTGAAAGAGACCGTCGATATTATCGTAGATGCGGCGGCCATACCATTTCACGCCGCAGTCCACTCCGTTGACCCAAAGCTGACAGATGTCGTAGACCTCCCCTAAATCCATCATGTCGAGACTGGCGGGAGTGTACTGTACGCCTTGTAAAGTATCGAGGTTTGCGCTGTCGAGGTGGAGATGGGCGGTGTAGGTGATGGTGCCTGAGAAGTGGGCGTATTGTGTCTGACGCAGATCTACAAGTTGCTCCATCACCGTGTCCTGGGTCCAACCCTCTATGGCATGGTGCAGCTGCACGTGCCACTGCATGGGGATGGTGAATTGGTGGGTCCCTTCGTCGTAGGCTGGATGCCACTGCTGTTGCAGCCTACTCCAGTCGATGTCACCCATGGCATCGGAAATTACCACCACCATGCTCTCCGTGGGAGGCAGATAGAGCCAAAAGCCGTTGCTGTCATCTAACTGGATGGTGCGGCATTTGCCAGAGTTGCAATCCAAGGTCCATATGACTGTCTCGTTGATTAACTCGCTGGGGAAGTGGACGGTGGAGGCGACGGCCTGTCGCAGATGGGCATTGAGGAAAAGGAAAATGTGGTCGCCCTTGTCGTTGCGGTAGTGGTTTTGCATCAGGTAACGGTCCGGCTGCTCTATGGTGACGGCATGGGGCAACTGCTGTTGGTGTTGCACCTCGGCGTACCATTCCAGGTAATGGCCGTCGACAGGCAGCGGCACGCGAAGCGTGTCCTGCTTGCGAATGATACTCAAGGCATTGTCGTTGATGATGAGCAATGCCGCGTAGTGTTTCTCGCCATAGCGGAGAAAATCGCCCACCCATTGCGATTGGGATAGTTGCCATGGGGAGATGAAATCGCAGTTGCCGCCGTTCTTATGGATGGCCTCCCACAGCAGCTGCGGCACCTCATAGATGCTGCCCTTGGGATAGTAGGGGAAAGGCTCCGTCTGCACGCCTATTTCGGCCCACATACGGTCGGTGGGCAGCACGATGGCGATGTCGGTCTGCATCTCGGCGTTCTGCAGCAGGGCGCTCATGCGGGCACGGTAGTCGTTGAGCAGTCGGAAGTAGGGCCACCAGCTGTTCTGCTCGTTGAGGTAGCTGCCGTACTGCACCCATCCGGGGAAGCCAGCATCGGGGGGCGAATAGTTGAAGCCGTGCCACACAGAGTGGGTGACACCGCTGATGGCGCTCATGTCGCTGCCCAGCTTGAGCAGCTCGAGGGTGGTCTCGAAGAGGCGGTAGGTGTTGGTCATTTCCTCCGCGCTGACGATTCGCTTGCCGGTCTGGTGCGCTGCCGAGGAGACATATTTGTTGATCATGGTGTAGGCGCGTCCACGGCGGTAGTCCTCGTCGCCCATCTCTTCACCCACACGGTGTCGCAAGTAGTTGGTGGTCCAGCTCTCGCCTTCGGGTATGTCGTATACCATGCTGCTCTCCAGCGGGAAGAATCCTCGCCCGTAGGCTTGTCCGCGCGACAGGACACCCTCCTCGCGGCACCAGTTGGCGAAGACCGTGGTGAACCGCTCGTGGAGCAGTTCCGCCTTGGTGAGTTCAAAGTCGTAGCGCACCTGCTGCACCTGCCGCTTGAAGTCGGGTGACTGGTGGGCGCCGTAGTCGTAGCTGACCACATCGCCCAGACGGCCCGTTTTGAACATGGTGAAAGGCAGCCAAGGCATCACGTCGTAGCCTCGCCGGCGGAGGAACTCGTCGGCGAAATCGGTTGTCCAGTTGGCGCCTTCCAGCTCCATGCTGTCGACAAAACAGGCTCGCAGCCACCGTTTCAAAGGACCTAGGCGTCGTACTAGTTTCAGCGACAGATTGTTGAGAAAATGCCGTACTGCCTCGCCGTTCATGTGGTCGAGGATGGGCCCCGACGCACCGGGGGCTCCATTGATGACGCTGGCAAAGGAGGTGCAACGCACCAGGGCATAAAGCACGTATTTGTTATTGGGCGAGGAATGCCAGCCTGTGGCGATTTGTTCGAGCGGATAAAGCCGTATGGTATCGCCGAGGGGATAGTAGTCGTTGCGCTGATAGATGCTGTATACCGAGTCGGGAACCACGAAGAGGTCCACCAACTCAAACTGGCGGTCGGCATTGGGTTCAGTCACTTTGGGGTCTACGGCATCAAATATCTGTTGCTTTGTGATAACAAAAGGTTCGTTGTTGGTATTGTTCGACCAATCAATCTCGGTGGCGTAGGTGAGCATCACCTGTGCGCGTTGTTTCATCGGTATCGTCTCCATGCCGAAGGGCCATCCGCTGCCTACCAGCAGGTCGCAGCCCATGCCGAGGCGTCGGGCTTCGCGCAGGGTTGCCTCCAGGGCGGTGATCCAGTCGTCGCTGAGCCACTTCAGCGAGGCGATACCCAGGCTGTCGCAGCGTTTGGAAGGAAACTCGATGGGGTTGATCTCCACGCCGCCGATGCCGGCATCATATAGTAGTTGCAACTCACGCTTCAACTCCAGGGTGTCCACCTTGTTCCCATTCCACCACCAACGAACCCAGGGTCGATAGGGGTCGAGACGAGCATCCCTCTGAGCATGGAGCGCCAGTGTGCATAACAGCAACAGTGAGAGCCAGCAGAGTTTTTTTCGCATGTTATTTTTTTTGCAAAGATACAAATAATAATTTGTATTTTTGCATTTTAGTTGGCATTGTTGCCGAAAAGAGTTAAAAACAATGAATATTAATAAATTATTCCTAACATCCATACTGTTTAGCCTGGCAGTTACTGTCATGGCGCAAAGTCCGACGAGCCATGTGAATGTCTTTATCGGCACCAACGGCATGGGCCATACCTTCCCGGGTGCTTGCTATCCTTACGGCTTTGTGCAACTGAGCCCCGACACCGATACCATACCCCACAACATCAACGGAGTATATCAACCTCGAGTTTATGATTACTGCGCCGGTTATCAGCATAGCGATAGCAGTATTGTAGGTTTCAGCCACACCCATTTCAGCGGCACGGGACACAGCGACCTCGGCGACATTTTGATTATGCCCTACAGTGGCAAGACCAAGCTTCATTCCGGCACCTCTGACAATCCCGACGGGGGTTACCGCCAGCGTTTCAAACATGAGACCGAGGTGGCCGAACCCGGCTACTACGCCGTCACCCTCGACGACGACAACATTCGTTGCGAACTGACCGCCACAAAGCGTTGTGGCGTGCACCGCTACATTTTCCCCCAAGGGGCGGCACAGAAGATTATCCTTGACCTCAATCATGGCATCTACAACTACGACGGCAAAGTGCTGTGGGCGCAGTGCAACGTAGACAGTCCATCCAGCCTCAGTGGTTGGCGTATGACCAGTGGATGGAACCGCTCGCGCAAGTTGTACTACTATATACAGTTCAACAAGCCCATCAAGCAGTATGGCTACCATGATTTTGCCCCGCGGACGTACAACGGCTTCTGGAATCGTTTCGACCAAGAGCATAATTTCCCCGAGATGGCGGGACGCAAGCCAGTGTGCTGGTTTGAGTTTGAGGATGATGGCAGCGACACCCTAATGGTGGTTGTGGGGCTCTCACCCAATAGTACCGAAGGCGCTTCACTCGCAGTATTGCAAGAGGGAAACATGTACTCCCGGCCAGCCAAGCTGTTGAAATACGGCGACATGCTTGTGTCAGTTTCAGATCAAGGCGCCCCGAGAAGTAGCAGCCATTTCGACGAGGTGCGTGAGCAGACCCGCCAGAGTTGGGAGCAGATGCTAGGACGTATCGAGGCTCAAGGCCCTGACGACGCGCTGGCCATGCTGTATACTTCCTATTACCATACTATGATAAACCCCTCAGTTTATCAAGATGTTGATAAAAAAAACGAAGATGGTCGCACCCGATACACCATTTTCTCGTTGTGGGACACCTATCGTGCTTTGCACCCCCTCATCAACCTCACCGACACCACCCTCAGTCGCGACCTAGCATACTCCCTCTACCAGCATTTTCTGCGCAGTCAGCAGCACATGCTGCCCGTATGGAGCCATCATGGCGGCGAGAACTGGTGCATGATAGGCTATCATGGCGTTTCCGTTATGGTGGATGCCGCCGTCAACACGCTCCATGCCGACATTAAGCAAAAAATTGAAACCATGCATTCCATCTTCTCCACCTCCAATGTGGACTACTACGACTTTACCGGTTTATACAAAGAGCTGGGCTATGTGCCTTTCGACAAGAGTCGCAACGGGACATCCGTCACCCTAGAGAACGCTTATGAGGACTGGTGCGTCTATTGGGCGATGGAGAACCATCTGGGGTATTTTCTGCCCGAGGCGAAAGCCTATGAAGATTCTGTGCGAGAGAGCTATCGTCAGAGGGCGTTGAGTTACCGCAATGTGTATAAGGACGGCTTTGTCCGCGCGCGTTACAGCGATGGCAGCTGGAAGACCCCCTATTCGTTGCTTTCCACCAGTGGCGAGGGCTTGATTGAAGGCAATGCGTGGAACTATAGTTTCTATGTGCCGCACGATGTGAACGGAATGATGAAGCTGATGGGAGGAGAGAAGGCCTTTGTGCGCAAACTGGACACCCTCTTCACCATGCATGTGCCAGACGTGTTCTTTGCTGAGACCGAGGATGTCACCCGCGAGGGGATGTTAGGCGGATATGTACACGGCAACGAGCCGTCCCATCATATTCCCTATCTCTACATGTGGACCTCGCAACCGTGGAAGACGCAGTACTGGGTACGCGAGGTGATGAATAAGATGTACCGCAACCATATCGACGGTCTATGCGGCAACGATGACTGCGGTCAGATGTCGGCATGGTACGTCTTTAGCGCCATGGGGTTTTACCCCGTATGTCCCGGCAGCGGACAGTATGTTATTGGTGCTCCATACCTGCCCTACATGAAAGTGCGCATGGGCAGTGGCAGATACCTCGAGATAAAAGCACCAAAAGTTAGCGACAAGAACCGTTACATACAACATGTGCGTTGGAACGGCATGGCGTATAACCAGGCATACGTCACATACGATATGCTGATGCAGGGGGGCACTCTTGAGTTCGACATGGGTAGCAGACCCAACAAGAAACTCTTCCAGCAATCAGAAACAAAGCCCTATAGTCTGAGCAAGTGACGTACATCAAAATGATCGTTGATTATTTTCGGCTGCACGAGATTTAGTAGGTTATATACTTAATAAGATGAGGGGTTGTTAAACCCCAATCGGTCAGTAGACCGACTATTCGTTATAATGCCCCCTTTATAGTTCTATTTATGCCATATCAGCATTTCTTTATGTCCCCTGACGTTACCAGGGTTCGGCAAAACAAGCAAGCTTGCTCTGCTCTCACCTTGAGTAACGTTCGATATCATGTGTCCATAATCCAGTCTTGATTTGCCACACACAAATCAGCTTTACGTGCTCCACAGGAGCTTGTACCAGTTACGCCTGCACCAGCGGTGCGGCCAATCCGCTTGAAACAAATACCAATCGGACAAAAATCCTAACGATCGATTTGGGTTAAATCTATGCGTCCATTACCAAGAACACGGGAGCACCCTTTTCGTGTTCTGGGTGGTCTTTTGATATTTGATCTATCAAACTCTGGTTATTATGGTCTTGCGCGTTCAATGATGATTCCACTATCTTGAACGTCATATACTTCTTGCCTGGATTCTTTGTGGGATAACCTATTGCTTTCATTTGTTCACCACTCAATTCCTCGCATGATTCAATACTATAAACCATCTGTTTGTCGGGATTTTTCAAATCGTAAAGCACTAGATGCGAAGTCCTCTCAAACATCTCCGATTCTCCACTCATTGAGCCTTTTCTTTTCCCAAGTCGGATATTGTAGATACCTTGTTTCTGTATCCAGTCAAGATGTTTCTTGTCTTTGTAGCATCCAACGAGGATTGTTTTACCATTGCCAAATGGGCTTGACGCATTATTCCACTGATAGCACTCGTAGTCTTCTGCCGCCAGAGGCAAATTAGTCTTTTCTTCATCGATATTGTATGGAATCACGTTGTTGTGCAGAGGAGCGATGTCGACTTTGTTCTTCAGCGTCTTATACACCTCTGTCACGAACACGCCCAGCACTTGCTTCTTGATTTCGGGGTTGGAAAGGAGCATCGAGAAGAAGTCCTGATTCTGTTCCAACCCTTGCACCAAGGCGTCGTCGATGTCGTCAAAGTAAGAGAACTTGAACTCATCCTCGGAGTTGACCAGAGCACTCTGTTGCAGTTTCTGTGACTTGAGCAGAATCTCCTTGATTTGCAGCATTGACTGTGCCGCCACATCTTTGTCGAAGTTGTTGCCAGTACGGTTGTTGATTTCTTCAATAATCTCCGACAGCTTCTTCTCTTCATCTTCCGACAGCTGAGTCTCCGCTTCGGGCAATTTGACGTAAGGGTCGGCCACAAGGTCAGGCTTTTTATATTCGCCCTGTAACTTATTGAGGAAGTTGTTGGCCACAATCTGGTCTTTCAGCGAGAAGCCTTCGCCCGATTGGTCTTTCTTGAACCAGGATTGCAGATTGGAGCAGAACTTGTATTTCTTGTGCAGCTCGATGTCCTCGAAGTGGCTTGCCATAATGACAAATTCATAGAACCGCACAAATCGCTTGAGGTTGGCCACGAAATCCTTTTTATCCTCTTCCGACAAAGCATTGGCTTTACGTTCCGCCTTTTGCAGATATCCCGTCATCTGCATCTTCTGTCGGTCGGTCGGTTTCGCTATCGTGATGAGTTCGGAGAAGTTGTCGATATCATATTCGTCCAATACACCGAAGCCGTCAAGTTTGGTCTCCAGTTTGTAGATGTCGCTCGGCGTGATGTTGTTGTCGAGGATGGTTGCCGTATAATAGGGAGCAAACGATTTCTTGATATCTTCGTAGGTATTGCAGAAATCGAGGATGAAGGTCTTCTTCTTGTATGGCGGACAAATGCGGTTCAGGCGCGACAGCGTCTGCACGGCTGCTATCTTTTTCAGTTTCTTCAGCACATACATCGCGCAGAGGCGTGGCTGGTCGAAACCTGTCTGGTACTTGTTGGCGACGAGCAGAATGCGGTTCTCGTCCTTGTCGAAGGCTTCCGGCAGCGCCTTTTCAGATATGCCGTTCATCCCCATCTCGGTATATTCCGTGTCGGGGTGCTCGCTCAGTTTAACCTTGCCGGAGAAGGCCACAAAGCAGGCCATATCGCTGTATCCGTGCTTGCTGATATATTTCTCGAATGCCAGTTTGTATTTGACTGCCGCCGGACGTGACGCTGTCACCACCATAGCCTTAGCCGTCCCACCAAGTTCTTGCATCACCACCTCGCGGAAATGCTCTATAATGATTTCTGTACGCTTTTCGATATTCTCATCGGTGAGGTCCACCAATCGGGCTATTTTCTTTTTTGCTTTGCCCGACTTATACATCGGGTCCGCTTCGATAGTCTTGTTGATGTCGTAGTAGGTCTTATACTCCATATAGTTCGACAGTACATCGAGGATAAACTCTTCCTCGATGGCTTGCTTCATGGAGTAGAGGTCGAAAGCCTCGTTCTTGCCACTCTTTCCCGGACGACCGAACAGAGCCAATGTCGTAGGCTTTGGAGTAGCCGTAAAGGCAAACATCGACACATTTGGCTGTTTGCCGTTGGCACGGATTTCCGCCGTGAAGATGTCGTCCTGCTCCAGCTCGTCGTCTTCCACCTCGCGGCCTTTGCCCAGCACCTGCGTTACCGCTCCCATATCTTTGCCGGCTGTCGATGAATGTGCCTCGTCGATGATGACGGCAAAATGCTTGTTGTTAATCTTCTTGATGGTGTCGACGATGTAGAGGAACTTCTGTATGGTGGTGGCAATAATCTTGGTATTGCCTTCCAATGCGCGACGGAGGTCGTCGGCCGAGCAGTTGTCGTCCATCACTTTGATAAGTCCCGATTTGTGGTCAATTTGACGAACGGCATCCTGCAGCTGGCGGTCGACGACAACGCGGTCGGTGACAATGACGATGTTGTCGAATATCTGCTTATCCTCCAAGTCGTGCAGCGAAGCGAGCCGGTGTGCCAGCCAGGCTATGGTCTTGGTCTTGCCCGAACCTGCCGAATGTTGG
Source organism: uncultured Bacteroidales bacterium (assembly GCA_900316965.1). GTDB lineage: Bacteria > Bacteroidota > Bacteroidia > Bacteroidales > P3 > Colimorpha. Next base: position 18,005 of record ONEY01000003.1, on the reverse strand, counting down.
ATTAGATAGTTCTGCGAGGTGTGGTTGACCATCAGGTCGTCCACCACCTTGCGGATGGTGCGCATCTGGTGGTAGCGTGGGAAGATGGGGTGCTCGACAATATGTTTCTTGCCTGTCACCTTGTCTTTCTTCTCGGTTTTCTCCACAAAGACAAACCGCCCGATGAGGTCGTAGAGTGTATCCTTGGTGAGGATGTCCTCCCACATATACGACACCGAATATCTGTCCTTGTATATCGGGTTACCCTTGCCTGTGTTGATGCCTTCGCCGCGACCGATGTTGAACGGCAGGAACGAAGTTTCCAATCCACGCAGTTCGGTGGCCATATAGACCTCCTCCAAGTCCATGGCGAAGTTCACGAAGCACCCGGCTTTCTTCTGGAACAGGCGTGTCTTGGGGTCGCGGTCTTCACGATACTGATGGATGGCGTGTGTATAGTTTTGTCCGGCTTGGTTGCATTTGAGTTCGAACGAGATGATGGCCAATCCATTGAGGAAGATGACGAGGTCGATGCGTTCCTTGTCGCTTGCCCACACTTCTTCCATCACCGAGAAGATGTTCTTGTTTGCTTTGGCCATGAGCTTCTCGTTGATGCTGGTGGCGGGCTTGGTGTAGAGCAGGTCGAGTTTCACGTTGGCAATCTCGATGCCGTGTTTCAGCACATCGATGAGCGAGCGTGACGACTTGCAGATCTCGAGGTTGAGGAAATTCAGGAATCCTTCGCGATAGTTCTCTTTCAGGGCGTTCTTTACCTTGGCCATCTTCTGCGGCTGTGTGGCTTCAAGGAACTGGAACAGCATTTCGGGATCCATAGCGAAGCGGCGGTCGTAATTGTCGGCCTGCCGAATCACATAGCCATTCTCAACAAGCCGTTGCAGAATGTACTTCTGATAATCTTTCTCGCTCAGTATCGTATTCATATCACTTGTTTTTGTTCAATTCATTGTATAATGCCAAACCTTTTACAGTCAGCAGATACTTCTGACGGGGATGGTGTGGGGATTGAGGGTAAAGCAGGCGGAGATATCCTTCCGCTATAGTAGGATTAAGATATAGATTCAAAACATTCTTTCTATCTTTCAGTCCTAAACCTGCCATTATCTCTGATACCGACAATTCCTTTTCTCCTACAACATTCACTAATCTTATGATATCCGAATTGTCCGTATGTAGCTTGTCCTCTACTTGTGGGGTACTTGTGGGGTACTTGTGGGGTACTTGTCCTGTACTTTGCTCCACTTTGGTCGCAGGCCGTTCGCTGTCGCTCAGACAGGTAGGGTGTGCCCATTCTTCCGGTGGGTTTACCAACAGATACCTGTTCTTCAACTCATTGTTTTCTCCCATCAGCAGGTTTCGGAAGAAGAGCTCAAGGAAGTGACCGTCCTGACTGATACCTTTTGCCACATTCTTGTAGTTGGCTCTGACCAGAGCGTTGCGGAAATACCACGAGTGTTCCTCGAATAAGCGGTTGTCGGCCTTGAAACCGATGGATTGCAAGTATTTAATAGTGAAAACAGCAGTGGTTCTGGTATTGCCCTCGCGGAAAGGGTGTGTCTGCCAAATGCCGGAGACGAAGTTCGACAAGTGGGTAATAACATCTTCCATCGAGAGACCTTTGTAGTCGAATTGTTTTTCTCTGTCGATATCGTACTCCAATGCCATCCGCAAATCTTGCCAACGGCCATATAGTACCGTATCGCCTCGAAGCACCCATTCGTCTTTGGTAAAGTCGTATGTGCGCAGTTCTCCAGCGTGTTTGAACACGCCGTTGAAGATATTTCTATGGATGGCGATGAGTTCATTGGCGCTGAATGTGAAGGCTCGTTCGTTGATGATTTTGGCGATATTTGCCGACACACGGTCGGCCTCCTGTTTGTCATCGTCATCATCGTCATGCTGAGTCTTCGAGACATAGTATTGTTTCACCAGCTCTTTGGCCTGGTCGATGGTGATTTCGCCCTCTATATGGCGACGAGCCGTCTGCTTCAGGTATTCCGACACTTGAAGACCATCCACGGCCTGCAAGCCGATGGCTACTTTCCAGGCTTCAGCCTTCTCGCGCTTGTGCGGTTCGCTCGCAACAATATACTCGTCAAAGTCAAGATATGTTTGCTTTACTGTATCGTCTTTCATATCACTTGTTTTTTGCCGGTTACATATTCGTAGATAAGCGAGGACTTATACGCCTTCAGGGTTTCTATCTGCTGTGTTTTGTTTACTATCGCATTTTGTATCTCATCTAACTTATGATCAATATAATCTGCTATCTTCTCCTGTTCTTCTATAGGTGGTAAAACAATACGAATTTCTCCCAATTTCTTCCATCCCAAATCACAAGAACGCACACGGATTCCCGTAGATAAGGCAAGAAAAACATCGCCATAAGCCATATTCCGCAAATAGTACATTAAATACCGCTTGTTATATTTGGAATCAAGGACATTTAATACAGGAGTCCCCTTGCCTCTTGAATCGGAAATGCCAATTGAACCAGCAAATCCGTCCATTCCGTGAACGACTAAGTCTCCTGGTTCAATGCCTTGGTATCCGTACTCTTTTGCAGACATTGTAAACCCGTCCTCTCTGCGATTACTTCGTAAGGTGACTTCTCCGTCTCTAAAACAAGTTATAACTCCGTCATCTTCTTTAACAGGACGTTGTAGCAACCGGAAGGTATATTTCCCCTTCTGTATGTCCCAATGTGCCGGGATGGTTTCTGCCCAGGGGATTCCGGATTGTTTCATTGGGGCGTTGGGGTTAAGGCCTCGTGTGACTGTTTCGGCGATGATGGATTTCTTGTATTCTGCGAGGGTCTTTACCTCTGCCTCTAAATCTGCTAACAACCCGTCAATCTCCGCACACTTCTTATCAAGGAAATCCGCAATGGTTTTCTGCTCGGAGAATGGGGGGAGAGGTATACTGAAACTTGCAAATTTGGTGGCCGATATTTCTTTAAAGGTAGTGCCTGATCCAAGTAATTCGAATTGCTCTGTAAAAACACTCAACAAGTAATAAAGGATTGTTGGACTTATAATTTCGTTAGTTATGCAACCAAGACATCCCTGATTAATACATAACTTTTCTGTGGTTATGCCGACTTGACCTATAGGCGCACGTTTAGAAAAGATTACACTACTTGTTGGAAATATTGTTAAATGACTTGCCTGTCGACCTTTTTCGGTGATATTTCTACGACCCGTCTTTATCCACTTTTCGCTTGTCTTAAAATCGGCAGGTGTTATCCATCTGATTTCACCATCCCAATAATCTTCAATGTTAGAAGCAGGGGTTGTTCCAGAAGCTATATTGCTGACATATTTGACTTTAACAAGCTTCCATCCACGAGGAATTTCCCCAATCCACTTTACCCCGCTATTTTTCATCTCTCGTGCCATAATCAGTTGAAGATTTTGGTGATACGTTCAGCAATGGACTTCTCCAGGTCTTGGAACTGTGCTTTCAGGACCTGGCTGTCGGTTGGCTTCTGATACTTGTAAAAATAGCGGGTGAAGGGAATCTCGGCTCCTGTCTTGATGACGGGCTTCTTCTTGCTGAGGTCTTCCTCGAAGAAAGCCTTCGCGTCGGGGATGTGCGGCAGCACTTCGCGTTTCATGTAGGTATCGATGTCCTCGTCGTAGCGCACTATCTCCGTGTCTTTCGTTTCCTTGTCGTAAATGATGTTGCCCTTCTTGTCGCGCTGGATCTCGGCGGTCTTGTCCATCACCGACAAACCGTCGGCAATGGAAGCAAAGAGTTTGTCTTTAACAGGCACAAGGTCGCCCAATGCCTTCTGCAAGACGGGTTCAAATGTTTCGGGCGACTTATACACCTTGTCCGAAACGGCTTTATGCAGGGCATTCACAATCTTATTGTAACGCGGCTCATTGGCCTTGTATTCCTCCACCTTCTTCAACTCTTTGTCGGTGGGGTCTTCTTTTTCATCCACCTCGGCGATTTTTGCTGCGTCGTAGAGCGAGTTTAAAGACCCATTCAAGAGCATCTGCTCGATGCGCTCCTCGTTGATGGCATAGCTGCGCTGCAAGGGCTGCATCACCGCATACTCGCGATAGATGAACTCTGTGTTGGGATAGATCTTGCAGAGGTCGTTCTCCTCGAAGTTGAGATAAAGGTCGGTAATGTTTTTGCGCTCGGCAGGGCCTATTTCGTTTTTCTTGTTGCCAAGGGGCTTGCGTAGCTTATGGCAGAGGGAGGTGGCGTCGATCAGTTGTATCTTGCCCTTGCGTTCCGCACGCTTGTTCATCGACAGCACCCAGATGTAGGTGGCGATGCCTGTGTTGTAGAAGAGATCGGTGGGCAGAGCGATGATGGCCTCGATTCGGTCTTCTTCCAATAGCCAGCGGCGAATCTGGCTTTCGCCCGAAGCGGTGCCCCCAACGAAGAGTGGAGAGCCGTCTTCAATGATGGCGGCGCGCCCGTTCTTGGGGTTGAGCTTGTCGATGGCCGACTGCAGAAAAAGCATCTGCATATCGCCCGAACCGGGCAGTCCTGCCCCCCAGCGTCCGGAGAAGCCTTTCTTGTATTCATCCAATACGGCATCTTCTACGCCTTCGCCAGCATCTTTTCCGCCCCATGCCTGACCGAATGGCGGATTCTCTATGACAAAGCGCATTTTGGTATCGGGGAAAGCGTCGGCCTTCATCGTGTCCTGTAAGCGGATGTTGTCTATGTCCTGACCCTTGATGAGCATCTCGGCCAGGCACATGGCGTAGGACTCGGGGACGACCTCGTGGCCAAACAGACGTATATTTGCATCAGGATTGAAGCGCTTGATGAAGTTGTAGGAGGTGGAAAGCATGCCACCCGTGCCACAGGCCTGGTCGAGGATGGTTATTTCTCTGCCCGGTTGCAACACATCGTCGCAGCCTTCGGAGAGCAGCACGCTCACCATTGCCTTGATAATATCACGACCGGTATAGTGGTCGCCTGCATCGGCATTCTCAGAGAACTTGCGTATAAGTTCTTCGAAGATATAGCCCATCTTCATACCATCGATGGTCTTGGGGTCGAGGTCGAGTTCGGAGAAGGCTTTCACCACCGAATACAGACGGTTGTGCTTGTCCATCTTCTCAATCTGTCGGTCAAATTCCAGATTGCGGATAATGCCCTGCACATTGGCAGAGAAACCTTCAATATAGGCTGTAAGGTTTGCCGCAAGGTGCTCGGAGTCGTTGCACAACTCGGCAAGGTCGAAACGAGAAGTGTTGTAGAACTGATAGCCCGAAAGGCGCTGCATAGCTTTCTCCGGATAGTTCGGATTCTTCTTATATTGCTCCACCACTTTGTTTTTTGTAGGAGCAAGGGCGCACTCGAAACGGCGGAGAATGGTCATCGGGATGATGACATCCTTGTATTTGTCACTTTGGTAAGGTCCGCGCAGCTTGTTGGCGATGGACCAAATGAAGTTCACTTCCTGGGAGACATCGATGGGTTTGTCATCCCACATGGGGTCGATATGACTGTTAAGCGTATTTGCCATAATTATCGTTCAATCAGTTCTTCCTTCAGCCGAAAGGCCTCGGGGTCAATTGTCATTTGATATATTTTGATATTGGGATTGCACTTGCGGGCAACTTTGATTATATTTTCCTTGTCTTTATCCTTCATATTCACACCCAAATAGACGGTTTCAAAACACTCTCCGCCGATATCAAGAAAGGCACGAACATCTTTCCAATCCATATAAGCATCTTCCTTTTTCTTTGGGAATATTCGCGTTAGTTTTTTAAAAAAAGACTCTTCCTCATATTGTCCTGGCAATAATCGCATATACATCGGATCTGGGTCGTAAGCTATTAAGCGAACCTCTTTTTCGTGTTGCCACTCTTTGGCTTTGGTGGCAAAATGATAACAAAGGAAATCGTTGGAGTCTTTCATTGAGCCTGGCTCATTGACCACATCCCTGTATTGTACTTCTAGTTCGGGGCAACCAAGAAATAGGCCAGTCATACGATTAAGGTACTTCCTCGTTTTTTCCATATCCAAGCCGATGCAGATACCCGAATGCTTAGAATAGTAACTCCACATCAAAATTGAGTCGTGGACTTTCGAAAGACTGCAGATATAAGTTTTATCTCTCCGTTGTAAGCGCTTATTGTATTCTAACCATGAAACAATTTCAGGCGACCAGCCCTTGTATGGTGTCGTCATTTCCCCTGATAAATGAATATATGCAGGGTGGCAGTCGAACGGGTCGTTCAACTGCGTGGCATTGGTGAACATCAGAGTGCTATAATATAGCATTTTCAATCCGCCGTATGCATCTAGGTATTTGTATAGCATGTCAGCATCCATTTTTTAACTGTTTTTTATTACACTATTTTTGTAGATATATACTTGATTGTCTTGTTTACTGGAAATACGCTAAAGGATTCGAATTGGACTTCTTGCAATATCGTCGAGGTTGTGAATAGTGCCTGAGAAGAAGTCGAAAAACCAGATGCCATCATAGGCATTGCTCATCACAAATGTAGACAACCATTTTTTGAGATAATCCTCAAAGATTTCCGGTATGAGTATTTTTTCCTCAACAAAAGGATGGTCGTGTAGATTTCGGTTTGCCATATCTGCGTGTAATAAAATGCAAAAATACTCAAAAAAATCTATAGTAAATGCCTTTTTAAATATAGTTCTTTATGAATAAAATGATAGTCAATGGTTTGTGCTCGGGCTATTTTGTAGGCGATATAATATAGACCATTTGTATTTGAGGTATATATATCACTTTTGGGAGTTTTGTCGAGTCGTAGGACAACAAAAATATAAATGAAATTTCCCCTTCCAATTGGTTATTAGACTGACATCCCTTTTTTTATTGGGTTATTGTATGTTGTCGAGGTTGTACTTAAGGGACAGCGAAGGAAGACAGGGAGATTGAAAGATCGTATATTGAGAATGAGATTAGTAAAGAAATTAGTCTGATAAATTTCCTATGATAAGATGAGGGGTTGTTATACAATAAATCCGCATTCATGGACTGAATGCGGATTGTATTTGAATAGTGTTTGTAAGATGGTTACGTTACTGTTATTGAGATGAAGTTAATTAATTATCTGACTCTTTCAAGGTCGATAATGACATCGCCTATTTCTTGGTCAAAACCTGGAATGGTGTTGCCAGTGATGGTAAATTCATTCTCGTTAATTTGTTTGACGGTGAAAACAGGAGATCCGTGACGATGGTTAATGGTGAGTTGGTCGCCATTTAATGACCAAGTGAATTCATTGTTTTCCGTTTCACCATTGTCGTTCAAAAGACCGGTGCCATCAGCGTTCATTATTATAAGCATGTTTTCGGGTGTCATTTCCTCCCCGTTAACTAATACCTGTTTGACCATCCATGTTCCAACGATAGCTTCACTGTTAGTGTTGTTTTCTTCGTTGTTGTTCTCTTTTTCATCGCAAGACATTGCAAAGAAAGATGCCAGTGCTACAAAGCACATGATTAATAATGATTTTTTTTTCATGATTTTTGATTTTTTGGATTAGTAATGAATAAAATTACAACCGAATAACGAGAGTGCGAAAATATTATTGTACAAGTTGTTATATTGAATGATGGATTTGTAGGTTGTGACAATGTCTAGAGATAGAGGCAGCAAGAGTTTTGAGAGATTGAATTTTTTTTAATTTAATAGATGTTTTCTATTAATTACTATAGAAAAAGAATTATATAGAATGTCCTAATATTGAGTGGTTTTAGACAAAGAGATTTCATGGTTATTTAGGGGTGTAGAGTAACAGGGAAATATAAAGAGGGCGAAGAAAGAAAGGTAGGTTTTGGAAATGAGGAATGCTGGGAAACAGAGGAGAGGTAGAGATGAAAGATTGCATTGTTGTTGGATGTAGGGCTGTCGTTGTGTATCCACGAGAGAGGAAGTGGAAGAAGTAAGGATGTGAGAGATTGAGATATGATAAAAGACTTGATCAGGGCTGTGTCGAGATAAGGGTTGTAGAGACCTACGATGATTTGGTCGGCCTTATTGGGAGCAGAGAGAGAAATGAGAAGAGACGTTTCGCGAGGAGAAAGCAAGAGAGAAGTTTTGACATTAGTCGGAGACGGCAGAGAGCCATCAGATAGGATTACTTTATCGAAAAGGATGGAATAATTGGGCCAGGAGCCGCCAACGACACGAGAGAGGTTGGCGCGCATGGCAGCATTGTGAGGAAGAGTAGTAGAGTTGGAGAAGTTGAAGCCGATTTTGACGAACGGGTGCATAGTGTAGAGGAAATGGCTGACTATTTTGAAGCGATGGCATGCTTGTTGTTCAGGAAGAGTTTGGGGAGTGTAGCGACGCGGGTTGGCCCGAACGATTACGGAGCCACCTTTTTTTGTGAAAAAGTTGAGAGGTCCCATTTTGCCAGAGATGCCGTTGACAGAGAAATCCTCAGGTTGGTGACGTTTGTAAGGTCTGTTTTTACGAGCGAAGAAGAGAGAGGAATTGTCGAACTCGGAAAGAGAAGAGGGGTTGAGAGGAAAGAGGCCGAGGTAGACAGAAGGGCTGTTGTCGTTTTTGCCGTGGAGAGCTGCATAGATATGGCAGGAAGAGCCTTTCCAGTGAGGTGCGTAGGAGAGACGAGCATGGTGAGTGTCGCAAAGAGAGAGAGAAAGGTTGACGATAGCCTGGTTGAGTTCGGGGTTGTAAAGGAGGACCATGAGAGAAGCGTCGGCACAGAAACTGTCGGACCAAGAGAAGAGAATAATGTTAGAAGAGAGGGCAGAAGCCTTGAGGTTGGAAGGAATAGGCAGAGAGCCTTCAGAGAAGACGATGTTGGGGAAACAAAGTTTGACAGAGGAGGAGCGTTGAGGGAAAGCAGAGCGGTAGTTAAGTTTGAGGGCACGATCGGAGGGACGTCCTTTAAAATGAGCGAATCCAGCCTTCACGAAGAGACGTGTAGGGCTGAAAAGTTTTCGGAGAAGAGAGAAACGCGCGGCGTTGAACTTACGAGAGGGAGTAGAGACGAATCCCGTTTCGCCTTTAGCGGAAATGATGACACGATTTTTCCATGTGGAGATGCGCACAGGGCCTGTAGATTTGGGGAAATCGGAGATTTTTTTGTTTTTGATAGTTGCCATGATATGAAGAGGATAGATTTATAAGATTAAAGATTAATAGATTTTTGCAGTCAATATAAGATTAAATACATTGTTATATTATTTATTCATTGTCAGTCAAGAGAGGATGGAGTATAGAGGATTAGATGTGAGGGGGAGAGAGGGATGATATTCGAATTATTTTGCAAAAATAGAGGTTATGTCGTCACGATAGGCAAAAAGACCAATAATGACAAACAAATGCAAACAAAGACAAAAAAAAAGGAGTCTATCAGCATAACCCAGAGAAAGGAAGAGGAGAGAAAAGCAGGATTGATATGAGGAGAAAAAATAAAAGATATGGTACAATAAAACGAGAGAGGGGACGTTTAGAAGAGAGTAAGGAAACGTAAAAACAAATAATACAATACTTAATAATTAAATAATTATCAGACAATGAGTCAAATAATAGGTATCAGGGGTCGCCAGATTCTCGACAGCCGAGGCAATCCTACAGTAGAAGTCGAGGTATTCACCGAACAAGGCGCTATGGGACGTGCCGCAGTACCATCAGGAGCGTCGACAGGCGTACATGAGGCATGTGAGCTTCGTGACGGTGACAAATCACAGTATCTTGGCAAGGGAGTTATGCAGGCAGTTCAGAATGTCAACAATGTGCTGAACGAGGAATTGAGAGGAATGTATGTCAGCGAACAGCGCGCCATAGACCAAAAGATGATAGAGCTTGACGGTACCGAGAACAAGAGCCGACTAGGAGCAAATGCAATACTTGGTGTCAGTTTGGCATGTGCCAAGGCAGCTGCCATGGAGAGCAATCAAGAGTTATTCCACTATATTGGAGGAGTCAATGCATACACACTACCGGTGCCCATGATGAATATCCTCAATGGCGGATCGCACGCTGACAACAGCATCGATTTTCAGGAGTTTATGATTATGCCAGTTGGCGCTCCAACGTTTACCGAAGCGCTTAGAATGGGTGCTGAGATATTTCATAATCTTCGCGGTGTACTCAAAAGCAAAGGGATGTCGACCAATGTAGGAGACGAAGGAGGATTCGCTCCCAATCTTGGCAGCAATGAGGAGGCGATAATGTGCATACTCCAAGCCATAGAAAAAGCCGGATATCGTCCTGGCGAGGATGTTTATATCGCTTTAGACGCAGCCGCTTCAGAATTCTATATTCCCGAAGAAAATGTGTACCACTTGAAATGGAGCACAGGAGACAAGCTTACCCCATCGCAAATGTGCGATTTTTGGACCGAATGGGTTAAGAAATATCCTGTCATCAGCATAGAGGATGGTATGGCAGAAGATGATTGGGATGGATGGCGTCTCCACACCGACGCTATTGGAGACCGATGCCAGCTTGTTGGTGACGATCTCTTTGTCACCAATGTCGATCGTTTACGCATGGGACTTGACCGCAAAGTGGCCAACTCGATACTTATCAAGTTGAATCAGATTGGAACGTTAAGCGAAACCATAGATGCAGTAACACTGGCTATGCGCAACAACTACACCGCAATTATAAGCCATCGCAGTGGAGAGACAGAGGATACCACCATAGCCGACCTCGTTGTTGCGATGAATGCAGGTTTGATCAAGACAGGCTCAGCAAGCCGCACCGACCGAATATGCAAATACAATCAGCTTATGCGTATAGAGGAGAGCCTAGGAGACCAGGCATATTACCTAGGTCGTGATTTCAAATTCATCAAATAATAATTATTATTTACAATCACTATAACCTTAACGTTAACGAAGACAGTATTGTTTTGGTTAACGTTAAGGTTAAAGTTTTAGAATGTAACTATGGATTCTCTTGAATATCAAGAAGGTCGTACAGAGCTTGACACATTAGGCATTTTTGCTTTGGTGGATCGTCTATCCGATGGTTTCGAGCGACATCATGACACGACAGTGAAAGGAGTAGGCGACGATTGTGCTGTATTAGGCACAAGTCCTGTGAAGACACTAGTCACAGTCAACACCCTTGCCGAAGGAGTTCATTTCGACATGATGTACACACCGCTGAAACATTTAGGCTACAAGGCTGTAGCTGTCAGTGTAAGTAATATTGTCGCAATGAATGGTAGGCCTAAACAGATAGAAGTGAGCATAGCGGTGTCGAACCGTTATTCATTGGAGGCGTTAGAGGAATTGTATGCAGGTATTCGCCTGTGTTGTGACCGATATGATATTGACCTTGTTGGAGGAGACACTGTAAGCAGCCGTTCGGGCATGGTGATTACAGTGACAGCAATAGGAGAGGTAGATGAGGACAAGATCACATACCGTACAGGAGCGAAGCTACATGATTTAGTATGCGTCAGTGGAGATTTAGGGAGTGCCTATTCGGGGCTTCTCATTCTTGAGCGCGAAAAAGTCACTTATCAGGCAAACCCCGATTTTCAGCCCGATCTTGACAGTTATGACTATGTGTTAGAACGATTTCTGAAACCAGAGCCACGTATTGATATAGTCCAAAAACTGTCGGATGCCGGTGTTGTGCCAACCTCAATGATAGACGTCAGCGATGGGTTGGCATCCGATTTGTTGCATATATGCCAATCGTCACATTGTGGTTGTGAGGTATACGAGGAGCACATACCCATCGACTATCAGACAACGAGAGTATGCAGCGAAATGAGCAACAATATGTTGCCTGTATCCAACGCGTTGAACGGTGGAGGGGACTACGAGCTGCTGTTCACCATAGACCAGAAAGACTATGAGAAGGTGAAAGATATGGAAGGAGTCCACATTATAGGACATATTACCGAAGAGGGGATGCCCGCGGTAATGGTGACGCCACAGAACACAACTATAACACTTGTTGCCCAAGGTTATAGAAACTGAGATGAGAGAAATGGAGGATACATTTAAACATCAAGGCTGGCGTCGACAGATGGTGAATCAGCTTCGCAAAAGAGGCATTTTTGGGGAGAGCGTACTTAGCGCTATGGACAAAGTGCCACGACACCTCTTCCTAGAAACCATGCTCGACCATATTGCATATGAAGACAAGGCGCTGCCCATCAAGTGTGGGCAAACCATCTCCCAGCCATCAACCGTAGCTTTTCAAAGTCAGCTCCTCGACGCCCAGCCAGAAATGAAAGTACTAGAGGTAGGGACAGGCAGCGGCTATCAAACAGCGGTGCTTTGTGCTATGGGTTTGAGAGTATTCACAATAGAGAGGCAAAAAGAGCTTTACGACCTTTCCAAGCCCCGTTTACAAAAACTAGGTTTCCGTGCTAAATGTTTTCTAGGAGATGGTTATGCGGGATTGCCGGAATATGCGCCTTTTGACCGCATTATCATCACTTGTGGCGCACCCGAAGTGCCGCCAGCGCTACTTATGCAGCTCAAGTCCGACGGAGTTATGGTAATACCTGTAGGTAACGAACATCAAGAAATGATCAGAATAGAAAAACATGGAGAGGGAGAAAATGATGTCACTATACAAAAATATGGAGACTGCAAATTTGTCCCCATGCTAGAGAAGTTGAATTACTGATGTAATTTATGTCAGTTTATCGCAGCAGCCAATGCTGTTTTGACAGTTTTGGAGAGGTGAATACCAACCCAATATCGAATAAATCCACAGAAAGAGTAACAATCTGTTCTTTGACAAGTCTTGCCCATTCTTTTTCGCGATCTATGCTTTTGTGGGGTTTCACCATTAAGCCGATATGAGCACCGTCATTATAGACAAGTTCGTAGTCAACATTCATTTTCTTTTCCTCCACGTAGACAGCCCCATAGTGATCCATTAGTTTAAAAAGCATTTGGTCCACCTTGTCGGTGTTTTTGATGCCGCTGCCATGCAGCAGATTCTTACCAACCTTAGGAATGATGACATTGCTATAGAGGTCAAAGAGGAATGGCGACTGTATATTGTACTGAGTCTTAGCTTGTAATATGAAAGATAGACGATTCAAATAGATTACTTTTTATTGTGCAAAAATAGCTTTTTTTTATGAAAAAACTCATCTTGTCATTAGTGATGCTTTCAATGTTGACACAATTCACATCTTGTGGAGGTGACACACAGTATACCCCCAAACCCAAGGGATATATGCGCATTGATTTTCCTGGGCACCAGTATGCTGAGCCCGATTCAATGCACATAGGATCCGATACGTCGGCAATAGATGTTGTCGACCTGCCGTTCACGTTTGAAACCAACAGCGGCACATTGGTGACACTGAAGAAAAATGAGCGCCGTCTAAAATGGGTTGATATCAAATATCCAGCCTATAACGGAGTGATATTTCTCACCTATATTCCACTACGTGAGAAAGGAGACCTTGCCGGCCAGATAGACACATCGACCCAACTGCTGACAAAACATTATAGTTTCTCGTCGGGCATAGATGAGCGACTTTTTGTCAACGAGGAAGAGCGAGTATATGCGACCTCCTATCTGCTGAAAGGTCAGAATGTAGCCTCGACCTATCAGTTTTGGGCCACCGACAGTGTAAACCATTTCTTGCGAGGATCGTTATATATAGACTGTGTGCCCAACAATGACTCCCTAGCCCCAGTGTTGGAATATCTACAGCAAGACATGGACCATCTTATCGAGACACTGAAGTGGAAATGATTAGAGAATCATTAAGAGCATAGAAAAATCAAATGATGAGAAGAATCGCTATAACACTGTTATTGATAGTTATATCTGCATTTGCCAACGCGCAGACATTTATAAACGACGAATTCGTTGGCAAGTGGTGGCTTGGCATGCTCGAAGAGGCGGTGCTGCCCATTAACATAACATTTGAACGAAACACAGGCAAAGACAACAATATACGTCCAGTGCTATACAGTCCCATACAGACAGCAGAAGCCATGCCAGCTTCGGAGTGGAGTTATAGTGGCGACACAATGCGTATCACGCACAAGTCCACAGGAGTGAAAATGGTGTTGGTGTGGAATGCTTCAGAAGGTACATTCACGGGGACCATGCGACAGGGTCTAATGCGTTCAAACATGCATTTTTCACCTACTGATGGCATTTTCAAACTAAACCGACCACAAACCCCCAATCCACCATATCCATACAGCGAACAAGAGGTCGTCATTACAAGGAAGAAAGCAGGAGTAGTTATTACGGGAACACTTTCCTTGCCACAAGGCGACGGGACATATCCCGCGGTGGTGCTGGTGAGCGGAAGTGGGCAGCAGAATCGAGATGAAGAACTGATGGGGCATAAACCATTTAAGGTAATAGCAGACCATTTGGCCCGAGCTGGAGTTGCGGTGTTGCGCTATGACGATCGAGGAGTAGGAGGCACGAAAGGAGATGTTGAGAGTGCGACAACGCTTGATTTTGCCGACGATGCAGAAGCCGTGTTTGATTATTTGCGCAAACAACCCCATATCAACAGTAAAAGAGTGGGTATAGTCGGTCATAGCGAAGGTGCATTGATAGCCAGCATAGTAGCCTCACGAAACAAGAGAGTAGCTTTTATAGTCCTTCTTGCAGGTCAGTCGTGTAGTGGAGCCGAAATAATGCTACAACAAAATCAAGCTATATATGAGGCAAATAATGTTCCACAGGGACTAATTGACATACGACTGAAGAGTTTAGATGCCATGTTTACTATTGTTGACACCGCTGAAGCCAGTAAAGTAGAGGCTTTATGTCGACAAGTTGCCGATAGTTATTGTTCGAAATTATCGAAAGAAGAGCGCAAGAAGATAAACATGAGACGAGCCGATGCAATAATGTTATCGTCACAGTTGCAGATACCCTGGATGAAATCCTTTTTGAAAATAGATAATAGAAACTATCTGACACGCGTCAAATGTCCAATATTGGCGCTCGGAGGCGAGAAAGACATACAGGTGCCCCCATCGAATTTAGAAGAGATAAAAAAGCTGACATCAGGCAGAGCCGAGACATATCTTTTTCCCGGGCTCAATCATCTTATGCAGCATTGCACCACAGGCCTACCTTCCGAATATTTCAATATAGAAGAGACTTTTGCTCCTGAAGCGCTTAGCATGTTGTCGTCGTGGATTTTGAAAATCAGCAATATGTAATTATTTTCATATTGTATGATTTTATTTTGTAACTTTG
The DNA here is from genome assembly GCA_900316965.1 of uncultured Bacteroidales bacterium. Lineage (GTDB taxonomy): Bacteria > Bacteroidota > Bacteroidia > Bacteroidales > P3 > Colimorpha. Next base: position 2,845 of record ONEY01000003.1, on the reverse strand, counting down.
CATTGTAATAATCTCCAAAAATAAATAATCATGAAAAGAATCATTCTTTGCCTAATGGCAGTGGCTATGATAGCCTTTGTATCGTGTAAAAAAGATAAAGAAGACCAGCAAAATCAGGTGAATTATGCCGAGGAGTTCGCAGGTAATTATACTGTCAGCACAATAGCGCATTTACAAATACCTGTTCTAGGAAGTCAGGATATTCCTTTGTCGGACATGGATGCTTCCATTGTTTTGGATGGAGACAAGGGAGATGTGAAGTTGACACTGGCAGGACAAACCACTAATGGATATGTAAATGACAAGGGACTTCATGTTGATCCTATAATGATCAATGAAACCATCATGAACATTCCGATGACAATAAATGTCACATTTCCTGTAATATCGAAGCCTGTAAATGGAGTTTCGTCATGGACAGCAACGCTTGCTGCAAATAGCAGTTACGGCAACATTACAGGCACTGCAGATATGACAGCAGTAAAACAGTGATAGGAATCATTTTATTTTCCATTCATTTATTTCAAGGACGACAATATATCTGGAATATCTGGATTAATTATTTCATTTTATGTATATTGTAACTGGGGCATGCGGATTCATAGGTTCGAATCTCTTGGCGGAGATGGAGCATAGAGGATATCGCGACATTGCCGTTGTAGACGAATTTGGCAAGGGCGACAAATGGCGGAACGTGGCAAAAAGAGGTGCGTTGCAGTTTTTTCTTCCATCGCAGATAGACATGTTGCTGGAAAAGCATCCATCAGATATAGAAGCGGTGATGCATCTTGGAGCCATATCCTCTACCACCGAGACAGATGTTGACCTAATAGTGCGTTCCAATTTTCAACTCACAGTCAAATTGTTCGATTTCTGTATTGCCCACAATACTCCACTTATATATGCCTCTTCTGCTGCCACATACGGAGGTGGCGAACATGGTTTTGTAGACCGAGACGACTTGAAGTTTATAAGTTCCCTGCGACCACTCAATCCCTATGGTTGGAGCAAGAATTCTGTCGACAAATATATTGCCTCAGCCATTGGAGGTAGCGCTACTCAGGTTGTTGGACTCAAGTTTTTCAACGTATATGGTCCTAATGAGTATCATAAAGGTATGCAGATGAGTGTGATGCGTCATTTTTACGAGCAATTTCGCACAACAGGGAAAGTACGCCTGTTCAAATCTTATCGAGATGATTTCGCCGATGGCGAGCAGAGGCGCGACTTTGTCTGGGTTGGCGACTGTGTCAATGTCATGCTGTGGATGTTGGAGCACCGCGATGTCAGTGGACTCTTCAATGTGGGCACAGGGAATGCTACATCCTACAATGTTGTCGCACAGAGCGTGGCTCGTACTATGGGTTTAGACCCTGTTATCGAATATATTGATATGCCAGAGTCTGTGCGTCATCAGTATCAGTATTTCACTCAGGCCGATCTCACAAAGCTGCGCAGTGTGGGCTATGACGCTCCTTTTGCCTCTGTGCCGGATGGTGTGGAACAGTATGTTGGAGGTTACCTTATGGGGAGCGATATCTATCGATAGAATTCGCTGACCAATATTGCTGTAGCCACAGCGGCGTTGAGCGACTCGCATGTGCCTCCTATGTTGGGGATGGTTAAACGTCGCTCTATCTTCGACGAGATTTTTTCGCTTATACCATGTCCTTCGTTGCCAATCACCAGCACCGAAGGACTCTTTTTTTCCGCCTTGTAAATGCTCTCGCCGTCAAGCATCGCGCCATAAATAGAGAAGCCTTCCTTCGACAGGCTGTCAAGTTTTTCGGCGAGGTCGCAGTATTCCACATTTGTGCGGAATATTGCCCCCATTGAAGACTGTACCACTTTGGGATTGTAACAACTCACAGTGTCGTGGCTGCACACAATCCTTCTTATGCCGAACCAGTCGGCGGTACGCATTATTGTGCCCATGTTCCCAGGGTCTTGTAGTCCGTCGAGAGCTAATACGAGAGTGTTTGCTGTTGTGTTTGGCGCTGGGTAGACTCTTTCAACAAGCATCCACACCTTGTTAGGGGTGCGCTGGTTGCTGAGACGCTCTAGTTGCTCGCCGTTTACTTCATAAATATCGCTGCTTGGCGGCAGTATGGAGCGATGTGATTGTAAATACTCCGTGGTGCCGCATATTGTAATTATTTTGAAACTCGATTGCAAAGCCTCGTCGCACATCTTGACGCCCTCAACGACGAAAACACCATCTTCATCGCAGCGTTTCTGCTGACGGAAGGCGATCAGATTTTTTAGTTGGTTTTTCGATAGACTGTTCATATCAGCATAACGCCAAATGTGTCGCTTTGTTGTGACTGGTCCTTGACAAATACAACATAATTTTTGAAAGCGCATTGTCGATAAATTGGGCGGAACAACTACAAGGCTGACGGATAGGGTTTCTTGGTTTTATTGTCTTTTCACGAGAAGTTTGTCGGTGTACACTATGCCGCCTTGTGTTGTCGCCCTGATGGTGTAGAGACCTGGGGCGAGGAGAGAGAGGTCGAGGGAGGCAGAAGACGAGAGAGGCTCGAAGTGCAAAACGGGGCGGCCGGAGATGTCGTAGAGGTCAATAGAGGAGAGAGACTCGCGGGCAGAGATCTCGACCATGCCGCTTGTAGGGTTGGGGCGGAGAGTCAGCGAGTGGGGAGAGGAGGGTGCGGAGACGGAGAGAGGCACGGTGTCGTTGATGAATATGGCGGTGAAGAGGCTGTCGGCGGAGACCTCCACAAAGCGGGGGTTGCTGATGTCGCCGTCGAGCCACTTACTGAAATGGCAGACCTCGCTGGCGGGGATGGCGTTGAGCATGGCACGCTCGCCCTCAAGGTAGACGCCT